>NZ_JCBCUZ010000031.1:0-59394 GCF_059862735.1 Pseudomonas sp. MF06569
CCGAAATGGCTGCCCACCGAACTGCCCAGCAGCGCACCCCCGCCGATCCCGATGTTGTAAATACCCGAGAACATGGCCATCGCCACATCCGTCGCATCGGGCGCCAGTGTCAGAACCCTGGACTGCATCGCCAAACCAAACCCCATGATCGCCATCCCCCAGATAATGCTCAACACACCCAGGGATTCAATCCAGTTGCTGGCCGGCAACAGCAACAGCAGGCTCAGCGCGATCAGACCTACAGCGATCAGCAGGAAAGCCTGCGGGCTGTACTTGTGGAACCAGCTGAAGCAAAGGGAACCGATAATCCCCGCACCGCCGAACAGCAGCAGAATCAAGGTAACGGTACTGCCACTCATGCCGGCCACACCCTGCACAAAGGGCTCGACGTAGCTGTAGGCAGTGAACTGTGCCGTGATCACCACCGCCGTCAGCACATAGACCGCCACCAGCGCAGGTCGCTTGAACAACACCGGCAGGCTTCTGAGGGAACCCGAGTTCTGGCTTGGCAACAACGGCAAGGTCCTGGCCAGCCAAAACACCAGCACTGCGGCAAGCACCGCAATCACGATAAAGGTAGTGCGCCAGCCCATCGCCTCACCCAGCAAGCGACCCAACGGCACACCCATGACCATCGCCAGCGACGTACCCGTCGCCAACAGACCCAAGGCTTGCACCTCCTTGCCTTCTGGCGCCAGCCTCACCGCCAGTGACGCCGTAATGGACCAGAACAGGGCATGAGACAACGCTACCCCGATCCGGCTCAACAATAAAATGCCGAAGTTGGCCGCCAGGCTCGACAGCACATGACTGGCGATAAACAGCCCGAACAGCACGAGCAACAACTTGCGGCGCTCGACGTTGCGGGTCAGCAGCATGATGGGCAGCGATGCCAGCGAAACCACCCACGCATAGATGGTCAGCATCAGTCCGACCTTGGCAGTGGACAGATCAAAGCTGCCGCCAATCGCACTCAACAACCCCACAGGCACAAATTCCGTGGTGTTGAACACAAAGGCGGCCAGCGCCAGCGCGATGACCGGCTGCCAGGTGGCATTGGAGGTAGAAGTGGGGTTGGTCATTTAAAGAATGCACTACTCGCTATCGATGATCTAACAAGCCCATGACACGACCGCCCTTGCAGACCCTTCGAGCCAGAACCACGCAGACGGTAGTTTATAGCCTTCTCGGGGAGCTGTTGATGAACATCGGCACTCCCTGCATATTTATTTAATGGATCCACTGTTACCGCTTATCTTTGCATTTTGTGTTCGATAATCGCCAAAACACCCATTCAAACCCAATAATACTCCCGCGTGAAATTGACTTGAAAGATCCCAATGCCGCCTAATGGATCCATAAGAGCAATAACACCTGATCTGGAGATTGGTCATGTACCCAAAAAACACCTGGTACGTCGCATGCACCCCCGATGAAATCACCGACAAGCCTTTGGGCCGGCAGATTTGCGGCGAGAAAATGGTTTTTTATCGCGGCCACGAAAACAAAGTCGCCGCTGTCGAGAACTTTTGCCCGCATCGCGGTGCTCCCCTGTCACTGGGTTATGTCGAGAACGGCAACCTGGTGTGCGGCTATCACGGGCTGGTCATGGGCTGCGACGGCAAAACCGTCGAGATGCCCGGACAGCGGGTACGCGGTTTCCCGTGCAACAAGACCTATGCCGTGGTCGAACGCTACGGCTTTATCTGGGTATGGCCCGGCGATCAGGATCAAGCCGACCCTGCATTGATCCACCACCTGGAGTGGGCGGTGAGCGATGAATGGGCCTATGGCGGCGGCCTGTTTCATATCGGTTGCGACTATCGCCTGATGATCGACAACCTGATGGACCTGACCCACGAAACCTACGTACACGCCTCCAGCATTGGCCAGAAGGAAATCGACGAAGTCGCCCCGACCACCACGGTTGAAGGCAACGAAGTCGTCACGGCGCGGCACATGGAAAACATCATGGCCCCGCCGTTCTGGCGCATGGCCTTGCGCGGCAATAATCTGGCCGACGATGTGCCGGTGGACCGCTGGCAGATCTGCCGCTTCTCGCCACCCAGCCACGTCTTGATCGAAGTCGGGGTCGCTCACGCGGGCAAAGGCGGCTACCACGCAGCCCCCGAGTTCAAGGCATCGAGCATCGTGGTCGATTTCATCACCCCTGAAACAGACACCTCGATCTGGTACTTCTGGGGGATGGCACGCAACTTCAACCCTCAGGATCAGGCGCTCACCGCGACCATCCGCGAGGGCCAGGGCAAGATTTTCAGCGAAGACCTGGAGATGCTCGAACAACAGCAACAAAACCTGCTGGACCACCCGCAACGCGCATTGCTCAAGCTCAATATCGACTCGGGCGGCGTGCAGTCACGCCGCGTCCTGGACCGCATCATCGCCAGCGAACGCACACCCGAGCCACACCTGATCGCCACTGCGCAGTAATTCCCGGACGGGGGCGAGCGCACGTGGGCCAGCCCCCTCAATGGCAACGCTTTGAGGAAGCAGCATGATTGATGTGGTGGTGGTATCTCGCAACAACGAAGCACAGGGCATTTGCACCTATGAGCTGGCCAGCGCCGATGGCAGCGCCCTGCCCGCGTTCAGTGCCGGATCGCACATTGATGTGCACCTGCCCGGCGGACTGATCCGCCAATACTCCCTGTGCAACCATCCTGATGAACAGCATCGCTACCTGATTGGCGTGCTCAGGGATCCGGCGTCACGGGGCGGCTCGCAAAGCCTGCATGAACAGATCAAGCGTGGCGATAGCCTGCGCATCAGTGAACCGCGCAACCTGTTCCCGCTGGTCCACGAAGCCCGCCGCAGCTTGCTGTTTGCAGGGGGCATAGGGATCACCCCGATTTTGTGCATGGCGGAGCGCCTGGCCCACAGCGGCGCAGATTTCGAACTGCATTACTGCGCCCGGTCCAGCGAGCGGGCGGCCTTTATCGAGCGCCTGCGCAACTCGCCTTTTGCCGACCGGGTGTTCATGCACTTCGACGAGCAGCCAGAGACCGCCCTGAATGCAGCCCAGGTACTGGCCAGCCCGCAGCCCGGCACCCACTTGTACGTGTGCGGCCCGGGTGGCTTCATGCAGCATGTTCTGGACAGTGCGCGCGCTCAAGACTGGCAGGAGCACGCCCTGCACCGTGAGTACTTCGCCGCCGCCCCGGTTGACAGCAGCAACGACGGCAGCTTTTCGGTCAAGGTGGGCAGCACCGGCCAGGTCTTCGATATTCCAGCGGACAAAACCGTGGTCCAGGTCCTGGAAAGTCACGGCATCGATATACCCATGTCATGCGAGCAAGGGGTATGCGGCACGTGCCTGACCCGCGTGCTGGGAGGCGTTCCGGATCATCGCGACATGTTCCTCACCGAAGAGGAGCAGGCTTGCAACGATCAGTTCACTCCGTGCTGTTCGCGCTCGAAATCGCCCATGCTGGTGCTGGATATCTGAACCTCAATCGGAGCGGTGGATCACTTTCATCCGCTCATTGGCGGTGGCCGAGCCGAAAATTTCGGCATAGCGCAACGTCGCGTTGGCGTGCTCGCGCATGATCGCTTCGGCGCGGGCACCCTGGCGACTGACCAGCGCATCGAACACCGAATGATGCTGCATATGGGCATAGTTGAAGCGCCGGTATTCACGGGCCATGTCCTTGCGATCAACCGCCAGCGCCGTCACGGAAGCAAACGGCAAATGATCATTGCGTGCCAGGGCATCGGCAATCGCCGGGTTGTGACTGCCCTCAACGATAACCTGATGAAAGCGCATATTGAGGTCGTGATAGACCTCAAGATCGTCCTCGGTGACGAAGCCTTTATCGAACAGCTCATCCCCTTGCAACAGGCACAACTCCAGGGCGGCCCGTGCCTCTCCCGACAGCCCGCGTTCGGCTGTCAAACGTGCCGCCAGGCCTTCGAGCACCCCGCGCACCTCCACCGCACCCGCAATGTCATTGGCACTGACCGAACGCACCTGAAAACCGCGCCCGCCGAAACGCACCAGCAAGCCTTCCTGCTCAAGCGTGCGAAAGGCCATGCGTACCGGCATGCGGGATACGCCGAACAACTCGGCAGTGGGAATTTCCATGAGGCGTTCGCCAGCGGCAAGCTCGCCAGAGGCGATCATCTTGCGCAGTGCAATCAGCACCAATTGACCGGGTTTGCTCATCCAGGCAGCATCCAGAAAACGTGAGCGGCCATAGTAACGCATGAGCGGCCATAGAGACTGAGCGGCGCGCACATCCCTCAGCATCTACTGCCTGGCACACCCCCTTGTGGGAGCGGGCTTGCTCGCGATGGTATCGACGCGGTTCCACAGACACACCGCACTGCCAGCTCCCACAGGCAGTGCGCCGCTCTCATAATCTACTGCCTGGAACATCCCCCCTGTGGGAGCGGGCTTGCTCGCGATGGTATCGACGCGGTTCAGCAGACACACCGCACGACCTGCATCGCAGGCAAGCCAGCTCCCACAAGCAGTGCGCCATTCTCATAATCTACTGCCTGGCACATCCCCCCTGTGGGAGCGGGCTTGCTCGCGATGGTATCGACGCGATTCGACAGACACACCGAGCTGCCCGCATCGCAGGCAAGCCAGCTCCCACAGGCAGTGCGCCGGTCTCAGAATCTACTGCCTGGCACACCTCCCTGTGGGAGCGGGCTTGCTCGCGATGGTATCCACGCGGTTCCGCAGACACACCGCACTGCCAGCTCCCACAGGCAGTGCGCCATTCTCAGAATCTACTGCCTGGCACACCCCTTGTGGGAGCGGGCTTGCTCGCGATGGTATCCACGCGGTTCGACAGACACACCGCACGACCTGCATCGCAGCCCCCCCTACATCGACAACGGATAACTCACGATCACACGGGTCTGGTCGAAGTCGCTGTTGAAGCTGCGACGGTTGGTGGCGTTGTTGACGCGCAAGCTGAGGTTCTTCAGCGTGCCGCTCTGGAACGTATAGCCGACTTCGGTATCGCGCTCCCATTCCTTGCCGTTAGCCCCCTGTTTGGTGGTGGCGTTGTCGCCATGACCATAGCGAACCATCGCCAGCAATCCAGGCACCCCAAGCGCGGCAAAGTTGTAGTCGTAACGCGCTTGCCAGGAGCGCTCGTCGGCATTGCTGAAGTTACCGTTGAACATGTCGTTGCCCAGCGTGCGCCCGCTGCTGCCGTACACCGACATCCAGCCGCTGTCCCCGCTGACCCGCTGCAACCCCAGGTACAACGTGTGCCCGCCCGTAGCCGCGGAGAACAATCCATACGCTGTGCGGCTGCTGACCCGACCGATACGCGCGCTGCCATCGTCCTTGTCGATGAAGTAACCCAGATTGGCGCCCAGCACCCAGTCACCCATCGGCTGTTTGTGCAGCAGATTGAAATAGCTTTGCTGATAGATATCCGCCAACTGCGAATGCCACGCCCCCACCTGGGTACGCTGCTCATTGAAACGGTACTCAGCCCCCGCATAGGTGAATCGGTCGGAGGTCACGCCCGGCGCAGCCCACGCCGCCAGATCCTGCATGTCCGAAGAGTTGCGCAGGCTCACGGCCCGGTATTGCCCCGCCTGCAGCCCCAGGCCTTCAATCTCCCTGGACACCAGCATGGCGCCACGGAAGGTCTGCGGCAGCAGTCGCCCATCGTCGTAGCGCAACACCGGAACATCCGGCAGCAATTCGCCAACCTTCACTTCCGTTTCCGAAAAACGCGCCTTGGCCGCCAGCCCTGCCCGGCCAAAGTTATCGGCCGCGCGACCATCGCTGTTCACCGGCAGCAGTTCGGAACCACTGGCCACGCGACTGCTGTCGAGCTTGACCCCAAGCATGGCAATCCCTTCCAGGCCAAAACCCACAGGCCCCGGGGTGTAACCGGAGCTGAATTTCAGAATAAAGCCCTGCGCCCATTCATCCACCTTGCTTTTGCCGGCGCTGTGGTCACGAAAATCACGATTGAAGTAGTAGTTGCGCAGCATCAAATCGGCCTTCGCGCCGTCAAAAAACCCTTCATCCTGGGCCATTGCCGAGGCACACACCGACAACGACAGCAAACCTGTAAGCATCTTCATTATTATTGTTCTCCGATTGTTGGGCGCAGCCGCTCCCCGCAGCTGATACAGCCCGCCCAGACAAATAGATAAGGGTATGCGCCCGGCCAGGCCGGGCATTGATCAGAAGGTTGAATCAGGCCTGGGCCAGCGCCGGTTGTGCCTGCGAAGTCGACGGCTTGAGCAGCAGCAAGCAACCGGCCGCGATCACGAACACGAACACGATGGCAAACACGCCATACAGGTGCAGGGGCTGCCAGCCGGCATCCAGCAGAAAACCGGCCACAATGGGCGACAGGATCGCGCCGATACGCCCAATGCCGATCCCCCAGCCCACGCCCGTTGCTCGTACGGATGCGTCATACACCACTGGCGACAATGCATAGAGCCCGGCAACGCAGCCATTGGAAAACAGCCCGATCAGCAATCCAAGCCCCAACGCGGCCATGACCGAAGACCCCGAGCCGACAAACAGCACCAGCAAGCCCGCGGTAATCAGCATGAACAGCGACAGCACCCGGGTCAGCGGCCAGCGCGATGACAAGCCGCCGATCAGCGCCGCGCCAAAGATCCCGCCCACGCTCAACAGCACGCCGCCGGTAATGCCCTGTTGCGCCGAAAGCCCGGCCGACACCAGCAGTTTTGGCGTCCAGCTCATCACAAAGTAAAAGCCGAACATCACGAGGAAGAACAACAGCCAGATCAGCAGCGTGGTGCGGCGCATGGCGGGCGCCAGAAGCTTGGCCAGGCCAGTACTGGCACCCGCCGGACTCACCACCGCAGCAGGCATCTGGCTCAAGGCTGGCTGACCCAGGCGTCGGGCCAGGCTATTGATACGCTGCAAGGCCGTGGCCGGGCGGCGCGCCAGCAAAAAGTCCAGCGACTCGGGCAGCCACAGCAACACCAGCGGGATCACCGCAAAGGTCACAACCCCGCCGAAGACAAACACCGAACGCCAGCCCCAATGGGTCAACAACCAGACTGCCAGCAAACCGCCCAGGGTGGCGCCCAGGGCATAGCCGGTGGATTGCAGACTCACTGCCAGGCCGCGCCAGCGCTTGCTGGCGTACTCGCTGGCAATCACGTTGCTGCTGGCCAGAATCCCGCCAATCCCCAGCCCCGTGAGCCCGCGCAGCAGCGCCAACTGCACCGGTATCTGGCTCAACGCCGACAGCAGCATGCCCGTGCCGCTGACCACCAGGCACAACAGGATCAATGGGCGTCGACCGATGCGGTCGGCCCAGGGGGCGAGAAACAGTGAACCCGCCGCCATGCCAAACAGCCCGGCACTGAGCAACATGCCGATTTGCGCCCCGCTCAAGCCCCACTCGGCCGACACCGAAGCCGCCGTGAACGCCATCACCAGCACATCAAAGCCATCGATCATGTTCAACACGATGCAGATCCCGATGGCGAGCCATTGAAACCGCACCATCGGACCGTTATCCACGCGAGCTTTCAGATCGATATCCATCATTGCACCTGCCTGTCGCAAGCGACCCGGGCAAGGCAAACGCAAAACACGGCAGTGCGCGCAGACATAAAGCGGACAGAACCCTGACAGTTCTGTGCTCTGGATAAGCCTTTCATGACGAGACCCTTTTTTTTGTAATTTTTATGGGCGACGGTCAGGAAGGAATCCAGCCATCGCCAGGGCGCTAGTCAACCCGTTAATGGATCCACAGGCAATATGAGGGATTGTCACAATCTCAATAACCCCGGCCCTCAGATCCTGAAACCGGCGCAGGTATATTAATTTTTTCCTTTAAATACAATACGTTGCATTACAAAGACCCTCTACACTTTAGCGTTCGATTATCGACCAATCTCGTAGCCAGAAATCCTGTCTGGCCACGAACCCAGTATTAGTCACTTGAAAATCGATTTATTGGATCCACTGAAGCAGTGTTTTCCGGGTATCACTCGACAAACGCCAGGCTCGCCTGTGCGCCACGAATGGAGGCGATTCGGTAGTCGGCTTCTGGCAATACATAGGCAAAAAAGAACTGCGCGGTCTGTAGCTTGCCGGCGCGTACAGGGTCGCTGTCGGGCAGCAAACGGGACACCCGCGCCCCTCGTACCCAAGCAAACCCCAGCAGGGCCACCCCGCACAACCGCAAAAAGTCCCCGGCAACCCGATAGGGATACTCGACCTCCTCGCCAGCGCGCTCACGAACTGCGCCCACCACCGCTTCAAGCTTGTCGCACAATCGCTCCAGCTCAGTGCCAAAACCGGCACACTCCGAGGCCTCCAGGGCCAGCGCGGACTCCTGGCGCATCACCGCCAGCAACTCGGCAAACGCCCGGCCGTCATCACCCAGCACTTTGCGCAACAGCAAGTCATTGGCCTGGATCTCGTTGCTCCCCTCATAAATCATCGCGATCCGGCTGTCGCGCAGGGTTTGCTCGATCGCGAACTCGCTGACATAGCCGTAACCGCCGAACACCTGCAAAGCGTTGCTGGCCTGGCGAAACCCCTGGTCGGTGAAAAACGCCTTGATCACGGGCGTCAGCAGTTCTGCCAGTTGCAGGGCGCGCTGTCGCTCGGCCGGGCTCTCTTGGTGCTCAGCCTCATCGAGCAGATGCGCCACCCAATAGCCCACGGCCCGCATCCCCTCGGTGCAGGCGCGCAACTCCAGCAAGGTGCGGCGCATGGCCGGGTGAAAATGGATCGGGTCGGCGGCGTCGGCACTGACCCCGACAGGCCGCACCGGCGCACGCATCTGCTTGCGTTCCAGGGCATAGTCGCGAGCGTTCTGCCACGCCGCTTCGGCGTGTCCCAGTCCCTGCAGACCCACGTGCAGCCGCGCCGAGTTCATCATCACGAACATCGCCGCCAGACCGCGATTGGCCTCGCCAATCAGCCAGCCTTGTGCCTGCTCGAACACCAGCGAACAGGTTGCGCTGCCCTTGATCCCCATTTTGTGTTCGATACCGTCGCAACGCACGGTGTTGACCTGATGGTGGTCCAGCAGCTTGGGCACCAGAAACAGCGAAATGCCCCGGCTGCCAGCAGGCGCACCGGGTAGTCGCGCCAACACCAGATGCAGGATATTTGCGCTCAGGTCGTGTTCGCCGCCAGAGATAAACAGCTTGCTGCCGCTCACACGATAACTGCCGTCGTCTTGCGGTTCGGCACGACAGCGCAGCAGGCCGACGTCGCTGCCTGCCTGCGGCTCGGTCAGGCACATGGTGGGCAAGACTTCACCGCTGACAATCTGCGGCAAATAACGCGCCTTGATCCACTGCGGGGCATGGGCCTTGAGGCACAGGTAGGCACCATGGGCGATGCCGGTGTACATGGCCCAGCCATGATTGCTGGCATAGAGCATTTCCTGCAGCGCCGCGTCGAGCAGCTGCGGCAAGCCCTGCCCGCCGTAGGCCTCATCGCACGCCAGGGCTGACCACCCGCCTTCGGTGTAGACACGATACGCCTCGACAAATCCGGCGGGCGTCGTCACCCGGCCCGCGTCGAAACTACATCCCTGGCGGTCGCCACTGCTGTTGATCGGCGCAAGCACCTGAGCGCTGAACCGCCCGGCTTCTTCAAGCACCTGGCGGGCCAGCGCCAGATCGAGGTCCTGGAAGCGCTCTGTTTGCGCCCAGGCCCGTGGGGCCTCAAGCCAGTGTTCAATCACAAATTGCATGTCGCGCAGCGGCGCCTGGTATTGCCACATGGGAAAACCTCAAATCGTGGAAAAATGCGGATTCTCGATCAGTACCGCCATGCCCTGGCCACCCCCGACACACGCAGCGGCAATGCCATAACGCAGATTCTGCTCGCGCAGTTGCCGGGCCAGGGTCAGCACCAGGCGCAGGCCGGTGGCGGCCAGGGGATGCCCCAGGGCAATGGAGCCGCCACGGCAATTGAGTTTTTGCCGGTCCAGTTCCAGTGCCTGTGCCACCGCCAGAACCTGTGCGCCCTGCGCCTCGTTGATTTCAAACAGATCAATCGCGTCCAGCGCCAAACCGCTGCGTTTGAGCAACAACTGGATCGCAGGCACCGGGCCGATCCCCATCCGTTGTGGCGCAACACCGACCACCGCCGTCGCCAGTAAATTGGCCAGGGCCGGCTGCCCCGCCGATGCACGGGCGACCAGCGCGGCAGCAGCGCCATCCACCACTGCGCAACTGTTACCCGCCGTCTGCACACCCCCTGGGTGAATGGCCCCCAGCCTGGCCAGGGCCGCGGCGTCGGTGGATCGCGGATGGCTGTCGAGGCTGACCGACTCACATCGACGCGGCAGGCTGATACCCCGCGGCTGGTAGCCTTCCAGCTCAAACACTTCATTGCGCAGGGTGACGATTTCATCCCCCAGCCAGCCGCTGGCCTGGGCGTGAAGTGCCTGCTGGTGACTATTGAGGGCATAGCCGTCCACGGCCTCACGGCTCAGGCCGTACTCCGTGGCCAGGTTTTCCGCCGTGGCGATCATGTCCACGCCGGGAGCCGGGTCGTACAGTGCTTCCCAGAGAAAATCCTTGAACTCGACCGATGCCCCCAGGCGGAATCCACCGCGATGGGTGTAGGCGGCAATCGGGTTGCGGGACATGGACTCCGTGCCCACGCACAGCGCCAGTTCCATGCCGTCATGCAACTGCCCGGCAGCCTGGCGCAACAGTTCAAACCCTGTGGCGCAAATACGCTGCACCGCCAGGGCAGGCACCTGTTGCGCCACACCGCTGTAGAGGCCGATATGACGCGGCAACATGTACGCATCGAAGCTGGCCTGGGCCATTGAACCCGCCAGTACCGAGTCCACTGCCCCTCCGTCCAGCCCGGCACGGGCCAGTACCTCACGGGCGACCTTGATCCCCATGTCGATCGGTGAAACCTGGGCCAATGCCCCGCCCAGGTCGACCCACGGGGTACGAACCGCCTCAAGAATGGCGACATCGGTGAATGCCGAGTACTGCCCCCCAGGGCTCACGACGGCTTGCCAGCACGCAGGATCGAAGGCGCCTGCCCGCGATAAAGCGCTTCCACATGCGCCGCTCGCCATTGCAGCACTGCACGCTGATTGATCGAACCCTTGTCGGTGATTTCACCGCGATCGATCGACGCGGCCTCATCCTGCAGCGCGATCCATTCCAGGCGACTGGCATTGCCACTGGCCTGAAGATTGAGCCGCTGCAACCAGTCAGCAAACCACTGGCGCACCGGTTCACTGGCCAACACCTGCGCGTCGCTGGCGTCAGCAGGCAAGCCCGATAACTGTCGGCACTCGTACAGCCGGGCAAATACCAACGCACCAAGGCATTCGCGATCCGGCGCTGCGATCACCAGATCCTGAACATAGGGCGAACCTTCGAGCACGGCCCGGTTACGCAGCGGCCCCACACTGACAAACACCCCGGATGACAATTTGAAGTCCTCGGCCAGCCGCCCGTCGAACATCAACCCCCATTGCGGGTTGCAAGGATCGGCCAGCTTGATGGCGTCACCGGAGCGGTAAAAACCTTCATCGTCAAACGCCTCGGCACTCTGCTCGGGGGCGCGCCAGTAACCGGGCATGATGTGCGGGCCGCGAAAGCGCCCTTCCAGCTTGCCATCCACCGGTACCAGACGGACCTCACAGCCCGGCGCCGGCAGACCGATGTAACCGGCCATCGACAACGGCCCGGTGGTGAAGGTGCATGAAGGCGAAGCCTCGGTCATGCCCAGCCCGGCCATCATGCGGATGCGTTCGCCACAGTGTTGCTCGGCAACCCGGTCGAGGCGGTCCCAGATACTTTGCGAAAGGCCCGCGGCGGCGAAAAAGAACAGTTTGATGCGGGCAAAAAAACGCTCGCGCAACTCGCTGTCGGTTTCCAGCGCCGTGACCAGTTCTTCCCAGCCTTTAGGCACGGTGAGGTAGGCAGTTGGCGAGATTTCCTTGAGGTTGCGCAGGGTTTCGGCAAAGCCCTGAGCCGTTGGTTTACCGCCATCCAGGTACAGCGTACCGCCGTTGTACAGGACGATCCCGAGGTTATGACTGCCGCCAAACGTGTGGTTCCAGGGCAGCCAGTCCACCAGCACCGGGGGTTCTTCGGCAAAAACCGGAAAGGTCTGCAACAGCATTTGTTGATTGGCACAAAGCATGCGCTGGGTGGTAATCACCGCTTTGGGCAGCTTGGTCGAGCCTGAAGTGAAGAGAAATTTGGCGATGCTGTCCGGGCCTGACGCCATAAACGCAGCCTGGGCCTCGGCGCCGCCCGGCTGCTCCAGCAAACTGGCAAAGCTCACCTGGGGCCGCCCCGCCATCTCGCCGCGGACCGCTACCAATGGCGTGTCTGCGGGCAATACCGCGTCCACGGCACGCTGATAGATCGAAGCGTCACTGACATAGATCAGGCCCGGCTGCAACAGGTCGCAGACATGGCGCAACTTGGCAAAATCCTGGGACAGCAACGAATAGGCAGGCGAAACCGGGCAGTAAGGAATACCGGCGTACATCGCCCCCAACGCCATCTGCAAATGCTCAATATCGTTGCCCGACAGGATCGCCAGCGGACGCTCTGCCCCCAGGCCATAGGCCAGCAGGCTTTGCGCAATGGCGCGAACGTCTTCCAGCATCTGGGCATAGCTGATGCGACGCCATTGGCCATCAGCGTCCCGTGCAGCGATAAAGGTGTGCCCGGGCCGGATCTGCGCCCAGTGCACCAGGCGATCAAGCAAGCGTTCGGGCATCGGCTCCAGGATTTCCAGGGAGCGCATGTGCAAGATGCCGCCGACCTCCAGCACTTCGACCGCCGGGTGACCGATGGCCACCTCGCGATAACGTGGCGTCGGTGTAGGGGACTTGGCCGGGGAATTGAATTCGAAACTCACGTCATGCTCCTCCATCAAGGCATGCGCTGCCCGTCCGACACTTAAGCGGCATGGCGCAGGCATGGCTCCTTGTTATTGTTATGCCTTGTGCAGACGATCAGATCGGGTAGTGGCGCGGCCCGTTCTGCAAGGTGATCCAGCGCAACTGGGTGAATTGCTCGATCGACGCCTTGCCGCCAAAACTGCCGTAACCGCTGGACTTGACCCCACCAAAAGGCATTTGCGCTTCATCGTGGACCGTCGGGCCGTTGATATGGCAAATGCCCGATTCGACCCGCTGGGCCAGTGCCAGGGCACGCCCGGTGTCCCGACTGAAAATAGCCGCCGACAACCCGAACTCCGAATCGTTGGCCAGACTCAGCAAGGCCTCATCGCCGTCCCCGCGCAGCAGCACGGCAACCGGGCCAAAGGACTCTTCGCGGTACAGGCGCATGCTCGGGGTTACGCCATCGAGCAACGCCGGTTGCATGATGCTGCCCTCGACCTGACCGCCCACCACCAGCCGCGCGCCTTTGCCGACCGCATCGTCGATCAGTGCCTTGATCCGCACACCGGCGCTGGCGTCCACCAGCGAGCCGAGTACCGAGTCGTCCGCCTGGGGATGACCGGCGCGCAAGGTGGCCACCTTGGCTGCCAGCTTGTCGATAAAGGCATCAGCCACCTTGTTGTCCACGATCAGCCGCTCGGTGGACATGCAGATCTGGCCCTGATTGAAGTAAGCGCCAAAGGCTGCGGCGTCGACTGCGGCGTCAAGGTCAGCGTCGTCCAGCACCAGAAACGGCGCCTTGCCCCCCAGCTCCAGAAGGGCCGGCTTGAGGTGACGGGCTGCCAGTTCGGCAACAATGCGCCCCACGTGGGTTGAGCCGGTAAAGTTGACCCGGCGCACCGCCGGATTGGCGATCAGTCGCTCCACAATCGCCGGTGCATCAGCCGGAGCATTGCTGATGACGTTGACCACGCCATCCCCCAGTCCCGCATCCTGCAACACCTGGCCAATCAGCCGGTGAACGGCCGGGCTCAGCTCGGAAGCCTTGAGCACCACGGTGTTGCCGCACGCCAGCGGCATGGCCAGCGCACGGGTGGCAAGAATCACCGGGGCATTCCAGGGCGCGATGCCCAGGATCACGCCACAGGGTTGACGCAAGGCCATCGCAAAACTGCCGGGCACATCGGAAGGGATCACTTCGCCGTTGATCTGGGTGGTCATGGAAGCGGCCTCACGAAGCATGCCGGCCGCCAGCTTGACGTTGAACCCATACCAGTTGGCCATGGCCCCGGTTTCACCCGCCGCCTCGATAAACTCGCTCGCCCGTGCCTGCATCAACTCGGCAGCAGCGAGCAGCCGCGTACGCCGTTCATTGGGCGCCAGCGCGGCCCAGGCAGGAAAAGCAGCCTGAGCCGCGGCAACTGCGGCATCGGCATCTTCCAGAGTGGCGGCGGCCACGCGTGACACCACCTCACCCGTCACCGGGTTGCAGCGCTCGAACGTTCGGCCATCACGGGCCGGGCACGACTTTCCGCCGATGAGCAGGGGCACGTCCAACATGGTGATTCCTCTTTATTGTCGTTATCGGGAATTCATTTACAGGGTGCGACCGGCGCACCCTGAACAGCGAGATTAGCGCTTGTAGGCTTGCAGGCCTGGCTTGATGCTCTTGTCATCGAGGAATTGCTTCATGCCCTGCTCACGCCCGCCTTCGGTGTCCAGCAGTCGCGACTGGTCGAGCTTGGCGTACAGGTAATCTTCGTTCTGCTCCCAGGTCAGCTCGCGGCAGCGCTTGAAGCCATGTTTGGCCGCACGCAGAACAACCGGGTTTTTCTCCAGCAGGTTGCGCGCCAGTTCAATGGTGACTTCACGCAGCTGCGCCAGCGGCACGCTCTCATTGACCAGGCCCATCTCGGCGGCTTTACGCCCGTCGAAGGTCTTACCGGTCATGATGTAGTACAGCGACTGGCGGTGGCCTACGGTGTCTGCCATTGCCTTGCTGACCAAGTTGCCCGGTGGAATGCCCCAGTTGATTTCCGACAGGCCAAACGTTGCCTCGTCGGCGCAGATGGCCAGGTCGCACGCCACCAGCGGGCTGAAGCCGCCACCAAAGCACCAGCCATTGACCATGGCAATTGTTGGCTTGGCGTACATGCGCAGCAACTTCCATTGCCACTGCGACGCTTCACGGCGGATTTTCTCCTGAAGAATCTCGGGACCGGCGTCCACTTCGCGAAAGTACTCTTTCAAGTCCATGCCCGCCGTCCAGGCATCGCCCGCACCGGTCAACACCAACACGCCTGCCTGCGGGTCCTGCTCGAGGGTTTCCAGCACGTCGATCATTTCACGGTTCAGGGTCGGGCTCATGGCATTGCGTTTTTCCGGACGATTGAGAATCACCCAGGCGATGCTGTCTTCGATTTCGACTTTGACGGTTTTCCAGCGGCCTTCGTATTGGCTCATAGCGATTGCTCTCTTGTTGTTCGCTTGAAGATGAGTAAAAACTAACCGGCAAAATTAGTTATGTCAATTAACCATTAATTAAATTAACCAAATTTTTTGGCGGCAACCGCACGTAAAATAACGCAGCGATGGCTATCAACCTTCAACCGCGGCAAACTAGATAGGTTTATTAACTTCATTCGAGCAAGGACCCCTCTATTTATGGCCAAGTCAGCCACCCCTGTCGTCGCCCAAGAGGCCCTGCCTGAAAGCCCGGACGTACAGGCCCCCCTGGACACCGCGCTGGACGAACTGATCGGCTATGCCATGCGTCGCGCCCAGTTAAAGCTGTTCCAGAACCTGATCAGCCGACTGTCGGCCCATGACCTGCGCCCGGCGCAGTTTTCGGCAATGGCGATCATTGACCAGCATCCCGGCCTGATGCAGGCAGACCTGGCCCGTGCGCTGGCGATTGAGCCCCCGCAAGTGGTGCCATTGCTGAACAAACTGGAGAGTCGGGCGTTGGCGGTACGGGTTCGTTGCAAACCCGACAAGCGCTCCTACGGCATCTTCCTGAGCAAGACCGGGGAAGCCCTGCTCAAAGAGCTCAAGGCCATCGCTGCCCAAAGCGACATTGACGCGACCTCGGCGCTGGATAGCGCCGAGCGTGAAGAACTGCTGCGCCTGCTGAAAAAGGTGTATCAGGAGTAGGCCGGGGCTGTAGGCGCTGCGTAGCAGTTGACGAGTAGAACGAGGCTACGTTCGAGCGCGCAGCGGTCGCAAAACCGCAACACGCGCAGTGCCTGATTAACCGTGCTAGCTAATTTCACGACTGCTTCGCAGCCGGACGCAGCCTCGCACGGCTCGTCAGCTGCTACGAATGCTGCGTAGCAGTTGACGAGTAGTACGAGGCTACGTTCGAGCGCGCAGCGGTCGCAAAACCGCCCCTACCAGATCGGCAAGGTATAGATGGCCAGAAAGCGGGTCTGGTTTTCATCGCGAAAGGCCGCACCTGTCGGGAAGTCGTTTCGGTAAATAGACTTCCTCGCCAAAAGACCCAGGTTTTTCAGCGGCCCGCTCTGGATCACGTACCCCAGTTCCATCTGAAACTCGCGCTCCTTGCGATCATCCGCATTCAAGGACGCCAGTTCGATATTGTCACCGCGCACATAACGCAACCGCCCTTTCAATCCCACCACCCCCACCGCCGTGAAGTCGTAGTCGTAAATGGCTTGCCAGGTGCGCTCCTTGGCATTGAGAAAGTCCGAACTCATGGTCATTTCGCTCATGCCCATCAATTCTGTACCCGAGATGTAAGGCGTCGCCGTATCACCGCTGGAGTGCATGTAGCCCACACTTAAACGATGCCCACCCAGCCGATAACCCAACAGCGCCGATGCGTTGATGTTGTCGACCTTGCCTGCTTTGGCACTGCCCGCCTCATCACTGAAAAAACTGCGCAGGTCGGTGGTCAGCACGCCATCACCCAGGGGCAGGTCGTGCAGCAATGCCAGGGTGCTTTGCTTGTACAAATCCGCCACCTCGACATGGTAGGCGCGCACGCTCAGGTTCTTGTTGACCTGATAATCACCACCGCCGTAAGCCAGGTGCGAGGTTTCAGCCGAGCCCTTGAATCGGCCATTGGGGGACGCGATGGTCATGGCCTGGTAGTTGGTGGAGTCACGTTTGTTGATCGCGTCGATATAACCGGTGTTGAAGGTCAGGCCGTCAATTTCTTTGGAGCTGACGGTGGTCCCGCGAAAGGTCTGGGGCAATAGCCGCGACGGGCTGGCAAAGGCAAACGGCAGAAAAATCGACACGTCACCGGTCTTGAGCGTGGTCTGGCTAAAACGCAGCTTGCCGGTGAAGGCCAGTCGCGAGTACTCATCCGCAGCCTGTTTGTCACTATTGACCGGCAACAGTTCGGTGCCGCTGCGGTCAGGCGAAGAGTCCAGCTTGACCCCCAGCAGACCACGCACATCCAGCCCGAAACCGACCGTACCCTCGGTAAAGCCCGACTCCATGTTGGCAATGAAGCCCTGGGCCCATTCCCGCGCTGCGGTCTTGGCGCCACCGTCCTTGTAATCACGGTCCATGTAGTAGTTGCGCAAGGTCAGGGTGCCGTGACTATCTTCGATAAATCCCTGGGCCCAAACCGGGGTGCTGAACAGGCACAGGGCAATGCACGAAAGCGGGAACAAGCGCAGGGCGCCTTGGTTGAGCGTATGCATATTGAATGTCCATTTATTGTTGTTTTTGACAGAACCAGAACGCTCTCTTGGCGTTTCCTGAGCCAGAGAATGGAAACAAGTCAAAGCAACGTCAATCATAAATGACCGATAATCGAACATTATGTTTCTTATCTAGTTTTGATAATCACTGACAGATACGGGCTTAAAGCCCGTCTTAAACACCTTAAATCTCATTTTGAAGCCAATAACAATCTCAGCTTCTTTTTTTAGTTATCTTTGTTAATCTTTATTTGGCTCGCAGAAAGCCCCCCTACAAAAACAATAACGAGGTTCGTCCATGAACACTCCACAGCATCGTTCGACGCTGACAATCGCTTTGTGCTTTATCGTTGCGCTTATCGAAGGGTTTGACCTGCAAGCCGCGGGCACTGCCGCCGCCGGCCTGCGTCAAACCTTTGCCCTGGACCCGAAAATGATGGGCTGGGTGTTCAGTGCCGGGATCATCGGCCTGCTGCCCGGTGCGTTCTTCGGCGGCTGGATTGCCGATCGAATCGGCCGTAAAAAAATCCTCATCGGCGCGGTCATCCTGTTTGGCGTCTTCTCCCTGTTGACCGCCTATGTAGACAGCTACTCCCACTTGCTGCTGGTGCGATTCATGACGGGCCTTGGCCTGGGTGCTGCCCTGCCCAACCTGATCGCCCTGTGTGCCGAAGCGGTCGACGAACGCCGTCGTGGCACAGCGATCAGCATCATGTATTGCGGCGTGCCACTGGGCGGCGCATTGGCAGCGGTAGTGGCGATGTTCTCCCATGACCACTGGCAGACCACCTTTATCATCGGCGGGCTGGCCCCGTTGCTGGTGGTGCCGCTGATGATCATGCTGCTGCCCGAGTCCCGGGTTTTCCGCCAGGACGTCAGTCAGGCTTTGCGCGTGTCCACGGGCCAGGCACTGTTTGGTGAAGGTCGTGGCCGTTCGACCCTGGCGTTGTGGCTCAGTTACTTCTTTACCCTGACCGTGATGTACATGCTGCTGAACTGGCTGCCCACGCTGCTGCTCGCCCAGGGCTTTACCAAACCGCAAGCGGGCATGGTGCAAATGCTGTTCAACATAGGCGGTGCCTTGGGCTCCTTGCTCGGTGGCCTGCTGCTGGACCGCTGCAACCCGATCAAGGTGGTTCTGGGCGTCTATGCCGGGCTACTGGCATCACTGGCCGGGATCGGCTTTTCGGTAGGGATTGTGCCCGTGGCCACCGCAGGCTTTGCCGTGGGCCTGTTTGTCATGGCGGCGCAGCTGGTGCTGTATGCAATGGCTCCGCCACTGTACCCGACCGCCGTACGGGCAACCGGCGTCGGCGCTGCGGTCGCTATCGGGCGCCTGGGTTCGGTTGCAGGTCCCTTGGCCGCAGGTCAGATCCTCGCCGCCGGGGCCGGAACGACCGGGGTGCTGCTGGCGACTTCACCGGGACTGGTCATTGCGGCATTGGCGGTCATCACGGTGATTACCCGCGCCCATCAAAGTGCGAGCCTGAAACCGGGATTTGTGGCCGCTGACCAATAACCCAAGGCTGCGCTCTGTGGCTTGGAGCGTCTCGACAGCGTGTTTGTTTAGGTTCTGCCGATCTCAGGATTCAAACGTTTGAATCCTGAGATCAGGGGTTGTCTGTTATTAACGTTCGATGTGCCGCACAACAACACTCGAACTTCAGGGACGACCCGCAATGCCATCCACTCCCCCCCAACAGGCCAAGGGCGTCTTCGGGCTCTTCTGCCTCGCCAGTTACCTGCTGTCGTTGTCTTATGGCACCACTTTTTTACTGGCAATGATGCTCAGTGCCCACGGCGGCAGTGAGTCGCAGGCTGGCACGATCATCTCGGTCGCCATGCTCAGTACCTTCCTGGCCGTGATTTTTTCCGGCCACCTGACCGACCTGTTTGGCGCTACCAGGGCCATAGCCTGTGGCTCCCTGCTGCTGGCCGCCGCCTGCCTGGGTTTCGCTACCTTGCCCGATCATGGCACCGCGGTGCTGATCTTTGGCTTGCTGCTGGGGTTGGGCTGGGGAGTGTTTTACACCCTGGGGCCGATCGTCGTGGCCATGCTCATCGAGCCCGCGCAACGGGTGAAACACTTCGCCTTGCTCTCGGGCAGCATGATGACCGGCATCGGCACCGGTCCCTTGCTCGGTCGTGCAGCCCAGGCACTGGGTTACCCGGTGGAATCGGCATTCCTGGTGGCGGCCGTTGCCAGCCTGCTGGGTGGCCTGATGTTTGTGGTCATCGGCCCTGGAATCAAGCGCCAGCACAGCACGCCCGGCTCCGTCGCCCCCTGCAAAATCACGCCGCAGGCTGCTGCGCTGGTGCTGCGTTCCAAGGCCGTGTTCGCGATCATGATGGTTGGCCTGGGCGGCGCCATCTTCGGAGGGTTGTCCAGTTTTCAAACCTCTTACGCGACGCTCAACCAGCTGGACTATTCACTCTTCTTCCTGGGCTTCATGGGTGCCGCAATCACCTGTCGCCTGCTGGTTGCGGGGTTGATTGTCAGGCGCGACCCCTATGTCATGTCCTGCTTGCTGACGGCCTTGATGGTGGTTTCGGTGTTGATGCTGATGTTCTTTGTCAGCTCCGGGTTCATCTATTTATTGGCAGCCATTGTGCTTGGGGTCGGCTACGGTCTGACGTACTCGGTAATCAACGGCCTGGCTGCCAACGAAGCACCTGCCGGGCTGACGCCACAGTCGCTGGTGCTGTTCAGCCTGGCGTATTTTGTCGGGGTATTTGGTTTTCCCTGGCTGGCCGGGCAGGTCATCGTTAACTACGGAATGCACACCCTGCTCTGGATAATCCTGGGGATTGCCTTGTGCAACTGGTCCATTACCCTGGGCCGACTGGTATGGCGACACCTGCAACGCGTTGTATCGGGATTCGTCGTCTAACCCTCTTCGTAGCCGTTGACGAGTAGAACGAGGCTGCGATCGAGCGCGAAGCGGTCGTAAAACCGGTACACGCTGTATCCCTGATTCACCGAGGAAGCTGACTTTACGACTGCTACGTCGCAGTGGCGCACCAAGACGATCGCAGCCTCGCACGGCTCGTCAGCGACTACAGGTCGTGCCCAAGCCACCACATAGCGCTTTTGGTACCCGGACCGCCTAGCCCAACGGAATAATCTGCGCACTGCCATGCCGAACCCCACGCTCGGCCATCACATGACGCGCCAGCTCCGCCACTTCCCCCACCGTGCCCTTGAGCACCGAGACTTCCATGCACTTGCCCTGATCCAGGTGCACATGCAGCGTCGACAGCGTCAGGTCATGGTGCTCATGAAAGGCCGTATTCAGACGCTTGGACAACTCCCGCGTAGCGTGGTCATACACGTAGCTCAAGGTCGCGACACAGGCACTTTGAGGGTCACCCTGCTCCGGTTCCAGCAACCCGGCACGCAATAAATCACGTATGGCCTCGGAGCGCCCCTGATAGCCGTGGGTGCCCACACGCGCATCAATGGCAGCCAACAAATCATCGTCCAGCGAAATAGTGACCCTCTGCATCCAATCAGCCTCGCAGTTATGAACTTTTGACATAGACTTCATACCCAGCATCTGATCAGGCCAATAGCCATCAATTGAGGGAGAAGCAGTGTGAAGCAGTCACGGACTAAAAAACAGCTGGCTTTATGGATGATTGGAGCCTGCCTGAGCGCAGGCATCTCGACTGCCTGGGCCGCCGCCCCGGCCCCCACGCTGACCTATTCATGGCCGACCAATGCTGGTCCGCTGGACCCCCGAGGCTATTCGCCCAACCAGATGTATGCCCAGGCAATGGTCTATGAACCCCTGGTGCGGTACACGGCACAGGGCACCCTGGAACCCTGGCTCGCAACTCACTGGACCGTGTCGCCGGACGGCAAGACCTACACCTTCACCCTGCGCGACAACGTAACCTTCAGTGACGGCAGCCCCTTCAACGCGAGTGCCGCCAAAACCAACCTTGATGCGGTGCTGGCCAACAGCAAGCGCCACCAGTGGATGGAGCTGGTCTCCACCCTTGAGCGCGTCGAAGCGCCGGACGAGCACACGCTGGTGCTGGTGCTCAAACACCCTTATTACCCGACCCTGATGGAGCTGGCGCAAGTGCGCCCACTGCGGTTTGGCGCACCCGACGCCAAGCCGGGCACACCGGTAGGCACCGGGCCTTGGGTACTCGCCCAGACCCGGCGCGGCGAATACGACCGCTTCGACCGTAACGAGCACTACTGGGGGCCAAAACCGGCCTATGACTCGGTCATGGTCAAGGTCATCTCCGACCCCGACAGCCGCGCCATCGCCCTGCAAACCGGAGAAATCGATCTGATCCAGGGCGCCGACGGCGAAATTTCGCCGGGCACTTTCGTACGCCTGCGCGATTCAGGCTTCAAAGCCGCCATTTCCGCACCACTGGCCACTCGCACCGTGGCAATGAACACCGGCCTGGCACCCACCAATGAACTGGCGGTGCGCCAGGCAATCAATCAGGCCGTGGACAAGGACACCATCATCGCCAAGGTGCTGCATGGCCAGGAACCCCGTGCCGATGCGCTGTTCGCCAGTAACATGCCGTACGCCGATCTTGGCCTCAAGGCTTTGCCCCATGACCCCGAGCAGGCGAAAAAAACCCTTGAGGCGGCTGGCTGGAAAGTCCCTGCGGGTAAACGTATTCGCGAGAAAGACGGCAAGCCACTGAGCACCGATCTGGTGTTTCTGGGCCCCAGCGCCCTGCAAAAAAATCTCGCTGAAATCATTCAGGGGGAGTTGGCCAAGGTTGGTATCGAGGTCAAGTTGCGCGCCGAAGAAGACGGCGCCCTGGTCCAGCGCCAGCGTGAAGGCAAGTTCGGCATGATTTTCGCCGACACCTGGGGCGCGCCCTATGACCCCCACTCATTTGTCAGCTCCATGCGCTACGCAGGCCACGCGGATTACATGGCCCAGCGCGGCCTGCCGATGAAGGACGCCATCGACCATAAAATCGCCGACGTACTGGGCGAAACGGATGAAAGCAAGCGCGCCGAGGATTACCGCGAAATCCTCACCACCCTGCACGATCAGGCGGTGTACCTGCCGATCTCACACCTTACGGCCATCAGTGTCAGCGGCAAAAACGTCGACAACGTGCAATTCGGCAGCACGCTGTTTGACGTGCCGTTCGAGGTCATGCACCCCACCGCAGGGAAGCCATAACCATGCTGCGCTATATCATCCTGCGGCTTGTGCTGCTGATCCCGGTGCTGCTGGGGGTGTCGTTGATCGTCTTTGTCCTGCTGCACCTGGGCAACGGCGACCCGGCACTGGACTATCTGCGCCTGTCGCAGATCCCGCCCACCGACACCGCTCTGGCCGAGGCGCGGCATGCCCTTGGCCTTGACCGCCCCCTGCCCGAGCAATACCTCACCTGGCTGTGGAATGCCCTGCATCTCGATTTCGGCATTTCCTATATCACCGGGCGCCCGGTGCTCGACGACATCCTCTATTACCTGCCTGCTACCTTGCAGCTGGGTGGCCTGGCCCTGCTCACCACGCTGGTGATGAGCATTCCCCTGGGCCTGGCGGCTGCCCGCTGGAAAGGGCGCTGGCCCGATCAGGTGGTGCGTTTCATCACCTTTATCGGCGTGTCGATGCCCAATTTCTGGCTGGCATTTCTGCTGATCGCCATGTTCTCTCTGTGGCTGGGCTGGTTGCCTCCGATGGGCCGGGGCAGCCCGCAGCATCTGCTGATGCCGGTCCTGGCCATTGCGCTGATGTCGATGTCGATCAACGCCCGCCTGCTGCGCGCCAGCCTGCTTGACGTGCGCCAGCATCGCCATGTGTTTTACGCCCGGGCCCGTGGCCTCAATGAAAAACGGGTGTGGCGTGACCATATCCTGCGCAATGCCTGGATGCCGCTGGTGACCGCCACGGGCATGCATATCGGCGAGTTGCTGGGCGGTGCACTGGTGATCGAAACCATCTTCGCCTGGCCCGGTGTCGGGCGCTTCGCGGTCAGCGCGGTGCTCAATCGCGACTTTCCGGTGATGCAGTGCTTCACCCTGCTGCTGACCACGCTGCTGGTGGTGTGCAATCTGGTGGTGGACATCTGCTACGCCTGGCTCGATCCACGTACGCGTCTGTCGGGGGTGATGGCATGAGCGCAATAGCTGCGGCTTATTCCCGCAAAAAACACGGCCTGCGCATCGGTTACGTACTGGTGGCCCTGCTGTTGGTGATGGCGCTGCTCGGCCCCTGGCTGGCGCCTTACGACGCCACCCTGGTGAATCTGGACGACCGCCTGCTGCCCGCCAGCGCCAGCCATTGGCTGGGCACCGACCACCTGGGGCGCGACGTGCTCTCGCGCCTCATCGTCGGGACGCAACTGTCCCTGGGCAGCGTGGTGCTGGTGCTGGGCCTGGTGCTGGTGCTGGGCGTGGTCATAGGCGGTATCGCGGGCATCGTCGGCGGCAAGGTGGACATGTTCCTGATGCGTCTTTGCGACATGTTCCTGACCTTCCCTACCCTGGTGCTGGCGTTCTTTCTGATTGCCTTGCTGGGCACCGGCCTGACCAACGTCATCATCGCGATCGCCCTGTCCCACTGGGCCTGGTATGCGCGGATGGTGCGCGGCATGGTCCTGGCCCAGCGCAATCGCGACTATGTACTGGCTTCGCAACTGGCCGGTGCTTCACGCCTGACCCGCCTGCGCCAGCACGTGATGCCCAACGTCGTGGGGCAACTGCTGGTCCTGGCGTCGATGGACATCGGCCATATGATGCTGCACGTCTCGGGCCTGTCCTTTCTCGGTCTGGGCGTCAGCCCGCCGACGCCTGAGTGGGGGGTGATGATCAACGACGCCAAGGAGTTTATCTGGACCCAGCCGCAGCTCCTGCTCTGGCCCGGCCTGATGATCTTTATCTCGGTCATGGCCTTCAACCTGCTGGGCGATGCATTGCGTGACCGGCTCGACCCAAGCGTACTGGCGGAGATCAAGGAATGAAGCACACATTGACCATTCGCGACCTGACCCTCAAACACCAGCAACGCACCCTGGTTGACCGGGTGGAACTGACCCTCAAGGCTGGCCAGGTGCATGCACTGGTGGGCGCCAGCGGTTCCGGCAAGTCCCTGACCAGCCTGGGCATCCTCGATTTATTGCCCCCCGGTGTCCACAGCAGCGGCGCAACCTTGCTGCTGGACGGGCGCCCGGTTGAGGCCACGCACCTGCGCGGCCGTGAAGTGGCGCTGGTGCTGCAAAACCCGCGCAGCGCCTTCAACCCGGTGCGCTCATTGCGCCAGCACGCACTCGAAACCCTTCAGACCCGAGGCCTGGGAGGCGCCGAGGCCGAGCGGCTGATCCAGACCACCCTGCACGAAGTGGGTTTGCACGATGATCAGCGGGTGCTCGACTCATTCGCCTTTCAACTGAGCGGCGGCATGCTGCAGCGGATGATGATTGCCCTGGCCCTGCTGGCCGACAGTCGCTTTTTGCTGGCCGACGAACCCACCAGCGATCTGGATGTTGTGGCCCAGGCCCGCTTTCTCGACCTGCTCGAGCGGCTGGTGGAACAACGCAACCTGGGCGTGCTGCTGATAACCCATGACATGGGCGTCGTCGCGCGCTGCGCCGACCGGGTGAGCGTCATGGCCAACGGGCGGATTGTCGAGCATGCCGGTGTGCATGAGCTGTTCAACGCACCGCAAAGCAAGGAAGCGCGCACGCTGCTGGCGGCGCATCACTCATTGACCCTGGAGGGCTGCGCGCCATGAGCTTTATTCAAGTACGCGACCTGAGTCACGGTTACACCGCTGGCGGTTTTTTCAGCAAACGGCATCGAGTGCACGTGCTCGACGGATTGAATCTGGACCTGGAGCAAGGCCAGAGCCTTGGCCTGCTGGGGGGCAGCGGCAGCGGCAAAAGCACGTTGGCGCGCCTGCTGATGGGCCTGGAAACCGCCGATCAGGGCAGCATTGCGTTCAATGGCCAGCCGCCGTTTTTGCAAAGCGTGCAGATGGTATTCCAGGACGCCCTCAGCGCCTTCAACCCCCAGCGCAGCATTGGCTGGAGCATTGCCGAGCCTCTGCGCCATCTCAGCACAATGTCTGCCGAGTCGTGCAAGGCCCGGGTTGAACACCTGTTGCAGCAGGTCCAGCTGGAAGCCCGGGACATCGACAAACTCCCCGCGCAACTGAGCGGCGGCCAACTGCAGCGCGCCGGGATTGCCCGGGCCATGGCGATCGGACCTCAGCTGATTATTCTCGACGAGGCCCTGTCCAACCTTGATCGGGTGCTGCAAGTGCAGATTCTGGATTTGCTGGCACAAGTAAGGCGCGACTGCGGCACGGGGTTTTTGCTGATTACCCATGACTTGAGCCTGGTGCAGCGTTTTTGCCAGCGAGTGGTGGTATTGGCCGAAGGCAAGCTGGTGGAGGACATGCCCGTCACCCCGCAAATGCGCTTTACCCACCCGGCAGCACGGACCTTGCAAGAAGCAGTGCTGCCGGCGATGCCGAGGGCGAGCAAAGTCTGTCGCGAGACGGCGATTCTGTAGCACTCCTATGGGAGCGGGCTTGCTCGCGATGCAGGCGGCGCGGTTCAACGGAAAACCGCGCCGCCTGCATCGCGAGCAAGCCCGCTCCCACCGTGATGATGAAGCTCTGGTTTTGTGGGGCTCACGTCCCGCTTTTAACCTTGCTCCATACCCGTGTCCGTACCCGCTCAAGTTTCAGGGGCAGCGGCTCAAGCGGGAACAGCGTCTGCATAACGTCCTTGCCGGGGTAAATTTCCGGGTTGTCGCGGATTTTTTCGTCTATCAGCGCCCTGGAATCCTGATTGGCATTGGGGTATTTGAGGTAGGTCGAGGTCTGCGCAATCACCTGCGGACGCAGCATGTAGTTGATGAATGCCAGGCCCTGCTGCGGGTTGGGCGCGTCCTTGAGCAAGACCATGCTTTCGACCCAGATCGGCGCACCTTCGCGAGGAATGCTGTAACGGATGTTTCGTCCATTGCCGGCCACTTGGGAGGCGGTCTTGGCGTCCTGCACCCCGCCTGCCCAACCCACCACCACACACACGTTGCCATTGGCCAGGTCCGTGATGAATTTGGACGAGTCAAAGTAGCGAATGTAAGGCCGCAGCGTCAGCAGCAAGGCCTCGGCCTTCTGGTAGTCCTGGGGGTTGGTGCTGTTGTAGGGCAGGCCCAGGTAATGCAGGGCGATTGGGATGATTTCACTGGGAGCGTCCAGCATCGCCACGCCACACTGGCTGAGCTTGCTCAGGTTCTCGGGCTTGAAGATCAGGTCCCAGGAATCGATCGGCGCATCCGCCCCCAGTACGGCCCTGACCTTGTCGACGTCATAGCCCACCCCCGTGGTGCCCCACAGGTAAGGCACGGCGTAGCGATTACCCGGATCGTTACTCTGCATCTTGGCCAGGATGTCCGGGTCCAGGTGTGAGCGATTGGGCAACTGCGCAGGGTCCAGCTCCTTGAGCACCCCGGCCTTGATCAGGTTGGGCAGCAGATCCCCGGTGGCCACGACAACGTCATAGCCACTGCGCCCGGCCATCAGCTTGCTTTGCATCACATCGCTGTTATCGAACACGTCGTACATCGAGCCGATTCCACTTTCGGCCTTAAAGTTTTTCATCGTGTCGGGGGCAATAAAGTCGTACCAGTTGTAGATGTTCACCTGCTGTTCAGCCGCAACCGCGCTCGCGAGGCTGCAACTCAACACCGCGGCCAGGGCCAGGCGCATACCGTTTTTATTATTCATGTTCAGGCTCCGATCAACAGTTCGCGACGACCGTCTGCATGTTCGAGCTGGGTGCCCGACAGCAACAAACGGCGATCCTTGAGGTAGTCGTAATCACGACGGGCAGCCTTCAGCTGATCAAAATCCAGCGCCACCACCTGGCGATTTTCTTCGCGCCCGGCCTCAACCAGCACCCGCCCAAACGGGTCGACCGCCATGCTGCCACCCGCAAACACCAGCCCGTCGTCCCCTGCCCCTACGCGGTTGACCATCACGGCGAATGCCTGGTTTTCCTGGGCGCGGGCCATGATTGCCGTGCGGTGCACAGGGCCATAGGGATCCATGTTGCCGTTGGTGACGATGATCAGTTCGACCCCCAGTTGCGCCAGGGCCCGGCTGGTTTCCGGCAGTTCTATGTCGTAACAGATCAGCAGGCCAATCCGAACGCCCTGCCACACAACGGTGGTAAAACGGTCGCCAGGGCAGAAGTCGCCACGCTCCGAGGGCCAAAGATGGGTCTTGCGGTAGTGCAGCGCGATCCCCTCGGGCGTCACCAGTACCGAGGTGTTGTAGAACGTGCCCTCATGGACCTCGGCAATCCCGACTACCACACCGACACCACGCTCCCGTACGGCCTGCAGCACAGCGTGCAGAGTCGGACCGTCCAGGGGCTCGGCCACCTGCGCCAGCTGTTGGCCGCCGACAAATCCGGTCAGGTGGGTCTCGGGAAACACCAGCAAATCCGTATCGCCAGCGCAGGTGGCGATGGCATTCAATGTGCGCGACAGGTTATAAGCGGTGTCGCCGTCACGGCCAGCCAGTTGCACCATTTCAATGTTCATCTCAGGTCCTTTTACCCAGGGATGAGCCGAGTATGGTGCGCGGCACAGCGCCTTTAAATGACTTCGATGGGGTAACACCCAATGGGTAGTGAGATGAATCTGACGTTGCAGGATGTGGCTTGGCATGACGCGGTGGGCCGGGTGATCGAAACCCTCAACCAGCCCAATTTCTGGACGGCGCTGGTGCGTTTGCTGGGCCGCTATGTGCCCGTGGACAACTGGGTGGTGCTGATCTATAGCGCCGGCAAACCGCAGGTCCTGGCCGAATCCCCCGGCGAAGACGGCGGTATGGATTCACTGTTCCAGGATTATCTCAAGGGCCTGTACCTGCTGGACCCGTTCTACATTGCCAACCGCGAATCACCGAAAAGCGGGCTGTTCCGGCTGCAGGACGTGGCCCCGGAATGCTTTGAACAGACCGATTACTATCAGCGCTACTTCCGCCTGAATATCGTCACCGACGAGGTGCATATCAATGTGCAACTCGACAATGAACGAACCCTGAGCCTGTCCCTGGGCAGCCAGTGCCGGTTCAGCCTGGAACAGACCGCATTGCTGGGGCTGGTACAGCCTTGGGTGGCCGCACTGATGCGCCAGCGCCTGGTGTTCGAGCGTGAACCCAGGGAGGCAGCAGAGCTGACACCCAACTGGCAAAGCCGCCTGGAAACCGCTACCGAGCAGTTGAGTACACCCTTGACCGCACGGGAAATGGAGGTGGGGCTATTGCTGCTAAGCGGCTGTTCGAACAAGGAAGTTGCCCGAAAACTGGCGATTTCCGCAGAGACGGTGAAGGTGCATCGCAAGCACATGTACAGCAAGCTGGGAATCAAGTCACAGTCCGAACTGTTCTCGCTGTTTTTACAGGCGCAGGAATAAAAAGCACCTACCGTTGCACTTCCTTGCAGTGTAAGTTTGGAAATGTTTTGTTTCATTTACCTCCATTTCCACCCCACTGCCCGCAAAGGAATGCCCCACACCATGCACTTTCCACTTAAGCACCTGGCCGCCGCGACATTGATGATGGCCAGCCTTGCGGCGTTCAGCACCGCTGCCCACGCCACCATCACGCCGCAACAGAGCGCGACCATCCTCAAGACCTTCAGTGAAACCCCGGTCACTGACTTCAGGCATTTTCTGGGTGCGCTGGCCAAGAGCGATCTGGCCAAGGCCGACAACCTGCAGCCGACCCTCAACGCCTTTCTCGACAACAAGGCATTGACCCCTGAGCAACAGAACGAAATCTATCGTCTGCTGGGCCTCTACACGCGGTTGAAATACGGCAAGGAGGCCACCCAGACCCTGCGTGAGCTGGTTGCCATCCCGACCGTCAACCTGGACGGTGTGCCCCAGTACGAGAACCCGCAATTCATCAAGATCGCCGACAAGATCAAGGGCCTTGCCCAGGCCTTCGACCTGAACTTTCGCAATGTCGACAACCGCGTCTATGAAGTCACCCTGCAAGGCAGTGGCGATGAAGTGGTCGGTATTCACGCCCACGCCGACGTGGTGCCGGTAACCCCGGAAAACTGGGTGCTCAAGGACGGCACAAAACTCGATCCGTTCAAGGTCACCCTGATTGGCGATCGCATGTACGGTCGTGGCACCGAGGATGACAAAAACGGGATTGTGGTGGCGATGTACGCCATGAAAGTGATCAAGGAGGAGAAGTTGCCGCTGGCCAGAAACTTCAAGCTGCTGATCGACACCACCGAGGAAACCTCCGGTGACGCCATCCCCTATTACTTCGAGAACAACCCGGTCCCCAACTACAACCTGGCGCTGGATGGCGGCTACCCCGTAGTGATTGCCGAGAAAGGCTACGGCACGGTCATGGCCACCTTTGCACGGCGTAACGCCGAGGGTCAGGGCGCGGAAATCATCTCGCTCACGGGCGGCATGGCAACCAATCAGATCCCGTCGACCTCGGTCGCCACCCTGGTCACGGACACGCCTGAAGAGCTGGCCGCCTCGTTGAATAAAGCCGGTGCCGACTATGCCAAGCGCAATGGCGGGAATTTCGAAGTGAGCGCCAAGGTGGTCGGCAAGGATGTCGTGCTGACCGTCACGGGGGTGTCTGCCCACTCCTCAGAGCCCGAGTCCGGGGTCAATCCGGTGGCAAGGATGCTGGACTTCATCAGCAGCATTGATGGCCAGGTCGCCCTCAAGCACAACCACATTACCGATGCCGCCCACTATGGCGCCGAGAACTGGGGCCTGGACTACGAAGGTGGCAAGTTGGGGATTGGTTTTGCCGACGGGTTCATGGGGCCGCTGACCACGTCACTGACGTTTGTCGGGCTGGATGACAAGGCCCTCAAGCTTGCCGTGAACCTGCGCGTGCCCAAGGGCAAGTCCCCGCAGGCGCTCAAGGAGCAGATTGCCGGGAAGCTGGATGCCTGGAGCAAGAGCAAGCAGGTGGCGGTGACGTTTGACTACACCATCGCCGAACCGATGTACCGCAACCCGGAGGGTGAATGGGTCAAGGCGCTGCTGGCCGTAGCCAGCGAAAACCTCGGCATGGAACACACCTTCGGCACCTCGGCGGGTGCGACATCGGTCCATGAACTGCCCAATGGCGTGCAGTTCGGTCTGGCCATGCCCAACGTCAAGTACACCGGCCATACCGACAACGAGTTCAAGACGGTGGAGCAGTTCATGCTGGACTTGCAGATCGTCACCGAAATGATGGCTCGCGTCGGGCAATTGCCGAAGCTCTGAACCAATATCCCGCCCCCGGCCGTAGTCGCTGCCGAGGCACGAAGGCTGCGATTGGCGATGTATATCGCTAAAGGCTCGCAGCCTTCGTGCCTCGGCAGCGACTACAGGCTCAAGGTGCTTTCCAGCCCACCTGCCTGAGCGCCGCCAGCAATCGCTCAGGCTTGAGCGCCAGCACCGTATGGCCACAGCCTGTCAGGTCATCGGCGCCCAGCATGGCATTGAGAATGGCTTCTTCTACCGCATCGGCCGCTGCCACGAACAGCGGCGAGATGTAGTCGTTGTTGACCATCTGCAACGCCGTTGTCGGCTCACCCGGATGACCGAAGTTGGCCGCTGGCAAGTTCTGGTTGCCCACCGCGAAGGCAATGAAGATATCGCCGCTGGAGTCCTCGGTTCCTCCCCCCACCCGCGCCAACCCGACACTGGCACGCTGTGCAAGACGGGTGCACTGATGGGGCAACAAGGGCGCATCGGTGGCAAGGGTAATCACGATCGACCCCATGCCCGGCACGCCGACATTGACCCCGCTTTTGAAGGGCGATGGCACGTCATCCAGCACCGTGCCGACCGGGTAGCCGCCCACCCGCAAGGCTTCACGCACGCCGTAGTTGGCCTGCACCAGCGCCCCTACCGTCCAGCCCCCCTGCTCCGGGCTCAATACCCGTGATGACGTACCGATCCCGCCCTTGAATTCGTGGCAGATCATTCCGGTACCGCCCCCCACGTTGCCCTCTGCCACAGGCCCGGACTCGGCCGCTTGCAGGGCAAGTTGCAGATGCTCGGCAGTCACGTGCTGGCCCCAGATATCGTTCAACGTTCCGTCGTAGGTCTCCAGCACCACGGGCATGCACCAGTAGGTATGTTGCTTGCCCATCTCCCGCTCGGCAGCTACCAGCGCATCGCGAACCACGCCGACACTGTGGGTGTTGGTGTAGGCAATGGGCGAGGTCAGCAAGCCCGCCTCCCGGATCCACTCCAGCCCCGTGGCGTCGCCGTTGCCGTTGAGCACATGCACGCCTGCAAAACACGGCTGCAAATGGGTGGCTCCGGCCCGCGGCTCAATCACGGTGACACCGGAATGGATGGAAACCCCATCGGTTTCAACATTGAGCGTGTGATGCCCCACTCGCACACCCGGTACGTCGGTGATGGCGTTGTACACGCCCGGGGTACCTGAACCGATAGTGATGCCAAGCTCTCGGATACGCATGGTGCTGTTCTCGTCGTTCGATTAAGTGCCCCCAGTTTAGGAACCCGGCAGGCACTTGACGATAACCCCCATTCACTACCCCTGAGGGGTTACTTGTCCGACTTGATACTGGTCCAGACCCGGGTGCGCACCCGTTCCATTTTCTGCGGCAGCGGCTGCACCACGTACAGGGATTTCAACGCCTCGCTGGTTGGGGTCAGGTTCGGATTGGCGGTGATGTCCTTGTTGATCAGCGCCAGGGAGTCCTTGTTGGCATTGGGGTAGCCAAGGAAATCACTGATCCCGGCAATGACCTTGGGCTCCAGCAGGTGGTTAAGGAACTCGTGGGCCTCTTCGACATTTTTCGCGCTTTTAGGGATAGCGAAGGTGTCAAACCAGATCGGCGCGCCCTCTTTGGGCAAGCGCCAATCGACCACGACACCGTTACCCGACTCTTTGGCGCGATTGCCGAACTGGTAGAAGCTGCCCGAATAACCGATGGCCACGCAGATGTCGCCATTGGCGATATCGGTCATGTACTTGGCCGAGTTGAAGTAGGTCACGTAGGGGCGGACCTTGAGCATCAGCTCCTTGGCTTTTTCATAATCGGCCGGGTTCTGGCTGTTGGGGTCCAGTCCTAGATAATGCAGCGCCAACGGCAGGATTTCCGAGGGGGAATCAAGCATCGCCACGCCGCAGGATTTCAGCTTGGCCATGTTTTCGGGCTTGAACACCAGATCCCAGCTGTCCACCGGAGCATTCTCGCCCAGCGCGGCCTTGACCTTGGCCGGGTTGAAGCCGATCAGCACCGTGCCGTACATGTAAGGCACCGCGTACTGGTTGCCAGGGTCATTGGTGTCCAGCAACTTGAGCAGGGCCGGGTCCTGGTGCTGCCAGTTGGGCAGCTTGGACTTGTCCAGCTTCTGGAACACTCCCGCCTTGATCTGGGTATCGAGAAACTGATTGGACGGCACCACCAGGTCATACCCCGAGTTGCCGGTCAGCAGCTTGGCTTCAAGGGCTTCATTGGTGTCGAAAGAATCCCAGGTCACCTTGATGCCCGTCTGTTTGGCGAAGTCCTTGGGAACGGACGGCAGGATATAGTCCGCCCAGTTGTAAACCCGCAACTCGCGCTGTTCGGCATGTACGCTGGTGGCCAGCAGCGTGAGCCCACAGACAGTGGCGCCCAGTAAGCATTTCAGAGTGTCCATGGATCAGTTCCCCAGGTTCGGCGTGAGATCGATAGTTGTTATGTTCTGTACACGGCAGAGGCCTTTAGAAGGCCGAGGGTAAGGACGAAAGGATTTGTTGTTATTTGAGTGGTGGGGTTGATTCTTGCCGACAGCCAGAACCGATCACAGAGGGAGGCAGGCCAAAAGGGGATTTATATGGCCATTGTGCGTGTCCGATTCTATGTCCGGGACGCAGATTCAGGGGCTAACGCAAGACCTGCAGGCGCTGGCTTGCCTGCGATGCTGGCGACGCGGTCTTTCAGCCCTACCGGGTAGATGCCATCGCGAGCAAGCCCGCTCCCACAGGGATTTGTGCCAGGCAGTGGATGCAGCCGACGCGGTCTGTCAGGTCAAAACTCTACAGCCAACCGATTGGCCAATGCCTTGGCTTGTAGTGCAACGTCGGTCACCGCAGTGCTTTCCCACCACATGCCACGCAACGGCGGGCCCATCGCAAACAGCCTTTGTCCCGGCTCGCCATCGGCATTCAAAACCGCTCCGCCCGCGTCGGCGGCAATGCCCAGCCCCAGGTTGCCGGGCCGTATCAACCCACGCTGCAGCAGTTGCCGGGGCAAGGCTTTATCCACCCGGCGCCAGTCGTATTCAATGCCGGTGGAGTTGATCAGCCCATCCCCTTGCACCCACACCGCTTCAGTTTGCCCACGGTAACGCAGTCGAATTCGAAGGCCGGCACTGTCTACTCCTTGCAGGGACGCGGCACGCACCATCAGCCGACCTTCCTTGAGCAACCGTTCCAGCAAGGCATTGCCCTGGGGCGGCGAACGATGGTGATGGCTTTCCCACCAAGGCCGGGCATGCCGCACAAACTGGCGGCGCTGTGCATCACTGGCCTGGCTCCAAAGCCTTGGAATGTGCACCCGGACAGTGTCCAGCGGCGCCTGCCAGTCGATACCCTGCGCCTGCGCCTGCGCACATTGACGACGCAGTTCGCGCAGCAACTGCAAGGGGCTGCGCAGCTCCGGCGACAGGCTCAGAAAATCCTCCCAGGCGGGCGGCTGACGGCGCACATGGGGCAACAGGCCGTGACGCGAATACACGTCGATCGGCCCGCGATGACCCGCCTGGTCAAGGGATTCCAGGGCATCGATCATGGTCAGCCCCGAGCCGATGATCAGCACCCGGGCATCCGGCGGCAGCGCTCGCAATGCGTCGACATTCCACGGGTCGAGTGCCGCGGCGTTAAGGCCGCTGGACTCGCGCTGGGCCGTACGGGCCGCCGGGAACATGCCGGTTGCCAATACGGCCACTGCGCCCTGCCACCGGGCTCCCTCCTTGAGCGTGACCCTCACGCCGTGCTCCAGGGTTTGCAGGTCGATCACTTCATCGCGCACATGGGTCAGGCTGGAGCCATTCGCCTCGCCAATGATCATTGCCTGCGCCAGACGCTGCTGGGCATACACGCCGAACAGCCCGCGGGGCGGGAACAATTCGCTGACCGGTAGATCCTGGGCACCCGACTCCGGCCAGCCGCCGTCATCAAGGTGGGCCTGCAACCAACGTGTCAGGTCATCGGCATCATCGGGCTCGATGCTCATGCGCGCTGCATTACCGTTCAGGGTATGCCCCAGTTCGGTGGCGCTGTAAGCCTCGCCCCGGCCCAGCTCGGGCCTGGGCTCCACCAGCACGATGCGCCGGGCGCCGGGTAAGCGCAGCAGTTGCATGGCTAACAAGGTGCCGCTCAGGCCACCGCCCACAATCAATACATCGGCCTCACGGATGGCAGGAGTTGCCTGTCCGGTTTGCGGCTCACTCATGGTTACTCACTCGTTCTTGGAGTTATTAAGCGCTGAACGCAGGATCGATCACCCATGCTGCGTTCAGCTCACCCGCTGTGTCCAGCGCCGAGCTTCAGGCCCGTTGTTTTTCGTGGGCCCGATTAAGCTCGCCCAGGTTGCGATAGCCCGCCCCCGGATGTCCTTCAGCCAGGCGGGGACCTTCGCCAAACAACTTCTCGCGCAGGGTGCCCGGGGCGTACTCCTTCTTGTACACACCGCGCTTTTGCAGCTCAGGCACCAGCAAATCCACGGCATCGATAAAGGTCTCGTGGGTCACCGCATAAGCCAGGTTGAAGCCGTCCACATCGGTCTCGGCCACCCACTCTTCGAGCAGGTCAGCCACGGTTTCAGGGCTGCCGACAAACAGCGGTCCGAAACCGCCGATGCCCACCCAGTCCGCCAGCGCATTGGGGGTCCAGAGGGTGTTCGGATCGGCCGTGGAGAAGGTTTCGACGGCGGACTGGATCGCATTGGTGTGCACGTGTTTGAGGGGCTCGTCGGGCTTGAACTGGCTGAAATCGATCCCGGTCCAGCCACTGATCAAGGCCATTGCACCTTCGTAGCTGACATAGCTTTTGTATTCTTCGAACTTGGCCTTGGCCAGTGCATCAGTCTCGCCGAGGATCACGGTCTGCAGGTTGAAAATCAGAATTTTCGAGGGGTCACGCCCCGCCTCGGCGGCACGTCGACGAATATCGGCGACGGTTTTTTTCAGCAGCACCTTGGACGGCGCGGCCACAAACACACACTCGGCCTGCTCGGCTGCGAACTGCTTGCCCCGGCTGGAGGCGCCAGCCTGATAGAGCACCGGCGTACGCTGCGGTGAGGGTTCGCACAGGTGGATGCCCGGGACCTGGAAATGTTTGCCGTCGTGGCGGATTTCATGGATTTTGCTCGGGTCACTGAACACCCGCCGCTCGCGGTCACGCAGGATGGCGCCCTCTTCCCAACTGCCTTCCCACAGTTTGTAGCAAACCTCCAGATACTCCTGGGCATAGTCATAGCGGGCATCGTGCTCGGTCAGGGCTTGCTGGCCGATGTTCTTGGCACCGCTTTCAAGGTAGGAGGTGACAATGTTCCAGCCCGCACGGCCCTTGGTCAGGTGGTCAAGCGTCGACAGGCGCCGGGCAAAGGGGTACGGATGCTCGAACGACAACGAAGCGGTCAGGCCAAACCCCAGGTGCTCCGTCACCAGGGCCATTGGCGGAATCAATTGCAGCGGATCATTGACCGGCACCTGTGCGCCCTGGCGGATCGCCGCATCGCCATTGCCGCGATACACGTCATAGATCCCCAGCACATCGGCGATAAACAGCCCGTCAAACTTGCCACGTTCCAGGATCCTGGCCAGGTCGGTCCAGTATTCAAGGTCCTTGTACTGCCACGAGCGGTCACGGGGATGGGCCCACAGGCCCGGGGACTGATGGCCGACGCAGTTCATGTCGAAGGCATTCAAACGGATTTCACGGGACATCGAATTGCTCCTGACGCTACACATTGCAGGCGCTGTTGCACAGGCCGTGCCGGTTCTACGCCTGCTCTGCGGGAGCGGGGCTGGTCGCGATACGGACGCCGCGATCCTTGAGTTAAATCGCGACGATACCCTCGCGAGCAAGCCCGCTCCCACAGGGGTATTCGTGAGGGTGGCTGTGCTGTTTTCGTACACCTTGGCTTTTAACTGTTGGCCAGCAGTCAGTTGGCTTGAGCGAATCCCAGGCTTTGCGGGCTTGTCGCCAACGGCACAAACCATGCAATCCCCCATGACAGGAACCTTCCATTTCAGGAGAACTGCCATGACCGCATCACCTCTGTCCGCGGGTACCGACTACGAAACCCTGGCCAATCGCTTTCGTCCCTTGTTCCGCAAAATCGCCGCCGGCAATGTTGAACGCGAACACGCTCGCGAGCTGCCCTACGAGCCCATTCGCTGGTTGAAACAGGCCGGTTTTGGCGCAATCAGAGTGCCCGTCGAGTATGGCGGTGCCGGTGCGTCCATCGGTCAATTGTTCCAGTTGCTGATCGAGCTGGCCGAAGCCGACTCCAACATTCCACAATCACTGCGCGGCCATTTTGCGTTTGTCGAAGACCGCCTCAATGCACCTCCGAGCCCGTCACGCGGGGCCTGGTTCGCACGCTTTGTGGCAGGGGAACTGGTGGGCAATGGCTGGACCGAGGTCGGCGCGGTCAAACTGGGGGAAATCCTCACCAAAATCACCCCCCACGGTGAGAACTACCTGCTCAACGGGGCCAAGTACTACAGCACCGGCAGTATCTTTGCCGACTGGATCGATGTGTACGCCCAACGCTCCGACAACGGCGCCGACGTGATTGCGCTGGTGCATGCAAGTCATCCCGGCGTGACCCAGAGCGATGATTGGGACGGCTTCGGGCAGCGCACCACCGGCAGCGGCACCTCGCAGTATGTGGATGTCCCCCTGAGCGCCGAACACGTGATTCCCTTCGAGACGCGGTTTAAATACCAGACGGCCTTTTATCAATTGGTGCTGCTGGCCGTACTGGCGGGCATTGGCCGTGCCGTGGAACGGGATATTGCCCAAGAGGTTCGCGAGCGCAAACGGGTGTTCAGCCACGGCAATGCCGACACCGCCAGTGGCGACGCCCAGATCCTGCAGGTGGTCGGGCAGATATCGGCCCAGGTGTATGCGGCCGAAGCGGCTACCCTGCGCTCGGCGGAACCTCTGCAACGGGCCTATGTAGCGCGACTGGCCCAGGACGCAGACGCCGAGCGCCAGGCCAACATCGATGCCGAGATCGAGACGTCAAAAGCTCAGGTCGTGGTGTCGGAGTTGATCCTGCGGGCGACCAGCGATCTGTTCAACGCCCTGGGGGCTTCAGGGGTCAGTGTGAGCAAGGCGCTGGATCGCCATTGGCGCAATGCCCGCACGGCAGCCTCCCACAACCCGTGGATATACAAGGCACGGATTGTCGGTGACTGGGCCGTTAACGGGACTGAGCCGCTGTATGTGTGGCAGATCGGCAATAGCCTCAAAGCCGGATAGATCACGACGAGTGCCCCAACTGCAGGCGGCGACTGGCGAAACTGAACGCCAGCACCAGCAAAATCAGCGCGCCGGTCGCCACCTGCTGCCAATAGAAGTTCCAGCCAATCAGCAACAGACCATTGGCAATCACATTGATGAACAACACCCCCAGCAACGTGCCGGGGATGTTGGCGCGCCCGGTTCGGCTCAGGGTGGTGCCCATGAACACCGCTCCAATGGCATTGATCAAGAACGCATTGCCCGACATCGGCACGTAGGCGTTGACCGTGGAACTGAGCACAATCCCGGCCACGGCACAGGCCAGCGCACTGGCGATAAACACCTTGAGGCTGATCACGCGGATCGACAGCCCCGAGTAGCGCGCCAATTGCACCTGGGTGCCAACCGCCAGGATTTCTCGCCCCAGTCGCCCTCGGGCCAGTATCACCCCGTACCCCACCGCCACGCCCAGTAACAGCCACAACGGCAGCGGCACCCCCAGCCACGTCATACCAGTGAGCCCCGGCAAAACACTCTGCGCGATGTAGATCGGCTGCCCCCCTTCAGACAGTAATTGCTGAACGCTGATGCCGATAAACAACGTACCCAGGGTTGCCAGAAACGGCGTAATGCCAAGACCTGCGATCAGCCCCGCATTGAAGCCGCCCACCAGCACCCCGGCGAGCAAGGCTGCGGGTATCGCAATGGCCAGGCCATGACCGCCATTGAGCACCACCACAAAGGCCAGGCTGGCGAAGTCCAGCGCCGTGCCCACCGACAAGTCGATCCCCCCTGCCGCCACCGCCCAGGTCATGCCGATGGCAATTATCGCCAGCAGCACAAAATTGTTCAGCAGCAGGCTGCTCAGGTTGCCGAGGGTCAAGAACCCCGGCGCTGTCGCCGCGAAAAACCCAACGATCACGACGATCAATAGCGGCAGGATCCCCCGCAATGTACGGGATAAAAACAGCCTAGACACGGGCGTTGCAGCGAGCGTGTTCATTGTCCGCCCTCCTCTGTGCGCAAGGCGCTGGACATGGCCACCACCACTAAAATAAGGACCCCCTGCACACCATTGACCCAGAAGCTGGCGATGTTCAGCAGTTGGAAACCGTTAATCAAAAAACCCAGCAACAGCGTCGCCAACAACGTGCCGGGGATGTTCGCCACCAGCCGCCTTGAAAACACCACCCCCAGAAAAGCGATGGCCACGACCGAGAGCAGCATTTCCCCGGAACCCGTGGTGCTGCCGCTGAAATACGCGGCCGAACAAAAGGCGGCAATGGCGGCGCACAGCCCCGCGACCAGGTAACTGGAAAACACTTAGCGGCCCACCCCCAACCCGGCGGCCCTTGCCGCCTCGGGGTATTCGCCTACCGCGTACAAACGCAATCCATAAGGAGTGTGCTGAATCAGCAGGCCCAGCAACAACGCCACACCCAGCAGCACCCAGGCCAGCGCAGGCACCTGCAGCCACTCGCCATTGGCCAGGGTGTCCAGCAACGCCGAATCGGTGGGCAACACGCTGTTCTGGGTCAGTACCAGCTCCAGCCCGGCAATCAGGTTCATGCTCGCCAGGGTTGCGAGCAGTGGCGGCAGGCGCAGCACCACCACGGTAAAACCGTTCAGGGCACCGACGGCCAGCCCGCAGAGCAAGGTCAGGCCAATCGCCTCCCCGGCCTGCAGTCCCGCGTTGTTCAGGCTGCTGTAGACCGCCGCACACAGGCCCAGATTGGCCGCCAGGGACAGATCGAGACCGCCCGAAACAACGTTGGAACCACCGCCGATCACCACGCAGGTGAGGCCAAAGGCGAGGATGCCCAGGATCGCCGACTGGGCAAACACGTTGGCAATGTTGCCCGGGCTGAGAAAGTTGGGTGCGCTGACCGCGAACACCGCCAGAATCAGCAGGAACGCCAGCAGTGAACCCCGGCGCAGCACCAGCAGGCCGAGCCTGCGCACTAAAGGCCGGGCGAGGATTTCAGACGACGGCATGTTCAGGCTCCCGCTCGGTAGAAAGGCACGGGGCGGACAACTCACGGGCCCCTGTGGCGCAGGCCAGCAAACGGTCGCTGTCGACCTGGCGTGCATCGAACTCACCGGCCAGGGCCCCACGGTGCATCACCAGAATCCGGTCGGTAATACCCATCAGCTCCGGCAAGTCCGAGGACAGCACCAGCACTGCCGCGCCTTGCTGGGCAAGGCGGCCGATCAGGCGATAGATCTCGACCTTGGCCCCGATGTCGACCCCCACACTGGGCTCGTCAAGCAGGTACACCGCGCAGCCGCGACCCAACCATTTACCCAGTGCGACTTTTTGCTGATTGCCGCCACTCAGTTGCCGGACCGGGGCTTCGCGGCCCGCAGTCTTGATACCCAGTTCAGCGATCAGTCGTTCGCTTTCCCGGGCCTCGGCCGCAGGGTTCATCAGGCCCCAGCGGCTGAACCGCGAAAGCCCGGCCAGGGTCAGGTTTTCAAGCACTGACAGCAGCGGCGCTACCCCGTGGCTGCGGCGCTCTTCAGGGACCAGCGCAATGCCTTTGCGAACGGCGTCGCGGGGGGACTTGAGGCGCACAAGGCGCCCCTGCAAGTGCACACTGCCACGGTCGGGCTGCACCAGGCCGAACAGGCTTTTAAGCAGTTCCTTGGCACCGGAACCCACCAGTCCGGTCAGCCCCAGCACCTCGCCCCGGCGCAGGCTCACATTGATGTCGTGATACGCAGTACCCAAGCCCAAACCCTTGAGTTCAAGCACCACCTCACCCGGCTTGACCACGTCTTTGGGGTACATCTCGCCGACGTCGCGATTGACCATCAGCCGGGCAATCTGGGTGGTCGAGGTGGTACGCGGATCGACCACCGCCACGGCCCGACCATTGCGCAGCACCGTAACCTGATCACACAGGCTTTCGATTTCCTGCAGGTAGTGAGAGATATACACAATCGTCAGGCCTTGATCGCGCAAACGACGAATGATTGCCAGCAGCTGATCGACTTCGCGCTTGACCAGGGACACGCTGGGTTCGTCGAACACCAGTATTTTGGGCTTGGCCAGCAAGGCCCGGGTAATTTGCAGAATCTGACGCTGCGCACTGTCCAGCTCGCTGACGAGTGCGCCCGCCGGGAACTCCAGATCAAAGTACTCACGTAACAGCCGTGCTGCCTCACGGTCCTGGGCGCGGCGCCGGACAAAAGGGCCGCGCCTGAGTTCATGACCAAAAAACAGCGCTTCACCCACGGTAAAACGGCCGGGCAACAGACGCTCCTGATGAATGAAATGTACGCCCAAGGCTTCGACCTGACGCGGACTCAACGCAGTAAAGGGCTGCCCGTCGATCGCCAGCGTGCCGCTGTCGGCCCGGTGGATGCCAGCCAGTACCTTGATCAGGGTCGATTTCCCGGCGCCGTTCTCACCCACAAGGCCGTGAATCGAGCCGCGCTCGACCCACAGGTCTACGCCGTCCAGGGCCTGGGTAGGCCCGAAGCGCTTGGCGATACCCTGCAGATGCAGCGCGGGGGGAATCACTGGTCGCCTCGCAGACGTTGCACCTGCTCAAGGTTGGCCGCGGTAGTGAGCAACGTCGGCCCCTGGGTTTCCTTGGGCAAGTCATGCTGCCCGGCCAGGTAGCGCGCCACATTCTGCACGGCGGTTTTACCGATCAGTGCCGGTTGCTGGGCCACCACTGCGCCCACCGGTGAGTCCTCGCGCTTAAGCAGCTCAAGCACTTCAGGCGTGCCGTCGACACCATAGGTTTTGATCTCCGTGCGCCCGGCGTCCACCAGCGCCTTGCTGGCGCCCAGTTGGGGAATATCCCAGGCGGACCAGATCGCGGTGACGCTGCCCTTGGGGTATTTGTTGAGCAGCGCGCTGACCTGGCTGTAGGCATCCTGCACGGTGTTAGGGATCACATCCCGCAGTTCGGGGTCGATGATGTTGAGCTCAGGATGATCCTTGAGGGCCAGCTTGAGCTGGTCATAACGGATCGCGCACACCGGCACGCCATAGAAACCGTTGAACACCAGAATGTTGCCCTTGCCACCGCTGTCTGCCACCAGTTGCCCGGCCAGGTTTTTACCCGTGGCGACATTGTCCGAAGTGGTGTTGTTGAGGCTGTATTGCGAGGGTGCGTCGATGGTGAACAGCGGTATACCGGCTTTGCTGATGCGCTTGAGCCACGGGTCAATCACACTCAGGGTGCCCAGGGTCTGGATCACGGCATCCGGCTTTTGCGTCACCACCGTCTGCAGTTGCGTCACCAGATTTTTATCATTACGCCCGGCATCCAGGGTGATCGGCGTGCCGCCAAGGCGCTTGACCTCCTCGACCTGCGCTTCAAAGGCTTTCACATCGAAATAATGACTGGTGCCCGTCATGCTGATGGCGATGCGTTTGCCGGCCAGCGAAGGGACATCGCTGTCATCGGCGCTGGCCAGTGTCGCAAGCCCTGTACTGACGACGGCCAGGGTCAGGGCTTGCCAGAGTCGGCTACGACGAATGAACGGTTTGTTCGAAGCGGTTGCAGGCATGGGTGTGGTTCCTGAAGTGTTTTTTCAGGAACATTGCACAGACCATGCCGCTGTATCGATTCACCTTGCGGGCCCGGATTCAGGGCTTGTCCGGGGGGGGATTACCCCCCCCCCGGAGTGCCCGGATTCACGCCTGGGTGTTGCTCAACTGTTGCTGGACGAACAGCTTTACTGCAACGCCCGCGGGCGATGGCTGCGCAACTCGGCTGCGGGGGCGGCGGCCTGCTGCAGCTGGAAGTCGAAGGCAAGTTCGGCATAACGCCCCGTCACATCACGGGCGCCATCGTCGCGAAACTGCACTTCGCCCACCAGACCTTCACGGGTGGCATAGGCAAAGTCGTCCCACAGGTACTTGTCGCCCGACAGGTTGATCTGGGTCGTCAGGTGCCGATGGCCGGGGGCCGAGATAAAGAAGTGCACATGGGCCGGACGCTGGCCGTGACGCCCCAGCAGATCCAGGCATTCCTGGGTCGGCCCCTGTGGATCGCAGCCGTAGCCCGATGGCACGATACTGCGGGCGCGATAGCGACCTTCGGCATCCGTGATGATGCGCCGACGCAGGTTGTACTCAGATTGGCTCTGGTCAAAAAACGAATAGGTGCCCTTGGTGTTGGCGTGCCACAGGTCGACCGTGGCGCCAGCCAGCGGCTTGCCCTGGGTGTCGAACACCTGGCCTTCGAGGAACATCACAGTGGCGACACCCTCTTCACTGCCGTCGTCCATCCGCGCGTGCCCTTCGGACAGCGGCGCACCGGCCACGTACAGCGGGCCTTCGATGGTGCGAGGCGTGCCGCCGACCTGACTGGCCTGCTCATCCTTGGCGTCCTGCAACAGGTCGATAAAGTGCTCGATGCCCAGGCCTGCTACCAACAGACCGGCTTCCGAGCGGCCGCCCAGACGGTTGAGGTAGTCCACGGACTTCCAGAATTCGTCCTCGGTGATTTCAAGGTCTTCGATGATTTTTGCGCTGTCCTGCAGCACTCGCAGGATGATGCTTTTGAGACGCGGACTGCCATTGTCGCTGCCAAAGCCGGCGGCTTCTTTGAAGAAGCTCTGTATACCGTCAGTGTGGGATATTTTCACGGTCATGGGGCTCACCTTATCTTGTTCTTGTGCGAGGGAATGAAAGGGTTAGCGGTCGTCGTCATGGATCGAGGACGGGTGGCGGCACAGCCCTTCGATCTCGATATCCATGTAGGGGAAGAGCGGCAATTGCAGCAGCGTGTCGTGCAAGGCCTCGACGCTGGCCACGTCAAATACGCTGTAGTTGGCGTAGTGCCCGGCAATGCGCCACAGGTGGCGCCACTTGCCTTCCTGTTGCAGGCGCTGGGCCAGTTCCTTTTCGTCGGCCTTGAGCGTCGCGGCCTTGGCCGGGTCCATGTCGAGTGGCAGGTTCACGGTCATTTTTACGTGGAAAAGCATGGGGCTCTCCTTGAAGAAATAGGGGAAGTGGCTGTGGGAGCGGGCTTGCTCGCGATAGCATCAGCGCGGTTGGCCTGATGCACCGAGTCGTCTGCATCGCGAGCAAGCCCGCTCCCACAGGGGTTATTCAGAGTGTCAGCGGCTAAAGCGCGCCAGGCGCTCTTCGTCCAGCATCAGGCCCAGACCCGGGGTACGCGGAATGTGCAGCTCAAAATCCCGGTACCGGGGCGCCTCGGTCACGATGTCTTCGGTCAAAAGCAACGGCCCGAACAGTTCTGTGCCCCAGGTCAGTTGCTTGAGGGTGAGGAACGCATGGGCCGATGCCAGCGTGCCCACCGAGCCTTCAAGCATGGTGCCGCCGTACAGGGCGATACCCGCAGCTTCGGCAATGTGCGCAGTACGCAGCACGGCGCGAGGGCCGCCGTTTTTGGCGATCTTGAGGGCGAATACGCTGGCCGCGCCGTCTGCTGCGAGGCTAAAGGCGTCTTCGACACTTTCGATGGACTCGTCGGCCATGATCGGCGCCGGACTGCGCTGGTTCAGGCGCACCTGGCCCGAGCGGTTGACCCGTGAAATCGGCTGTTCAATCAGGTCGATACCGTTGTCACCCAGCACCTGGCAGCCCCGGATGGCCTGGGATTCGTCCCAGTACTGGTTGACGTCGACGCGCACGCTGGCCCGGTCGCCCAGGGCCTTTTTAATGGCGAGCACATGCTTGAGGTCCTGCTCCAGCGGGTTGGCCCCAATCTTGAGCTTGAAGATCCGGTGACGGCGCACATCCAGCATCTGCTCGGCTTCGGCGATATCCCGGGCGGTGTCGCCACTGGCCAGGGTCCAGGCCACTTCCAGGCTGTCACGTACCCGACCGCCCAGCAGCTCGCTGACCGGCAGCCCCAGGCGCTTGCCCTGAGCGTCCAGCAACGCGCTTTCGATCCCGGACTTGGCAAACGTATTGCCTTTGGCAATCTTGTCCAGGGTCTGCATGGCGGCATTGATATTGTCCGCAGGCTTGCCCACCAGCATTGGCGCGAGGTGCGCATCAATGTTGGCCTTGATGCTTTCCGGGCTCTCGTACCCGTAGGTCAGGCCGCCGATGGTGGTGGCTTCGCCGATACCTTCGATGCCGTCGCTGCAACGCAGGCGCAGGATCACCAGGGTCTGCTTGCGCATGGTGTGCATCGCCAGCGTGTGCGGGCGGATGGTGGGCAGGTCGACGATCAGGGTCGTCAGGCTTTCAATCAGGACTTGGTTCATTTCAGTCTTCCCGTCAGGTACTTGATACCGGCCCTTCAGCCGAGGTCGCCGCCGCCGACCGGCAGGGTTACGCCGGTGATATAGGAGGCTTCGTCGCTGGCCAGAAACAGGATCGCGCCGACCTGCTCATCGAGGCTGGCGTAGCGTTTCATCAAACTGCTGTCCAGGGTCTGGTCGACGATTTGCTGGTACCAGACTTTCTCGTCCGGGGTTTGCTCGGCGTCATTGCGCGCAATACGTCGCGGCGGTGCCTCGGTCCCCCCCGGTGCGGTGGCATTGACCCGAATGCCGCGCCCGGCGTTCTCGAACGCCAGGCAGGCAGTCAGTGCATTCACTCCACCCTTGGCCGCGCCGTAAGGCACGCGGTTGACACTGCGGGTGGCGATTGAAGACACATTGACGATTGCGCCACGGCCCTGTTCCAGCATGTAGGGCAGCGCCGCATGGCAGCACCACAGGGTGGGGAACAACGAGCGGCGTACTTCAGCCTCGATTTCTTCGACCTGATAGTGCTCGAACGGCTTGGCCCAGATGGTGCCGCCCACGTTATTGATCAGCACATCGAGACGGCCAAAGGTTTTTACCGCCTCAGCCATCACCCGAGCGCAGTCGGTGTACTGCTCAAGGTCGGCCGTCAGGGTGAGCACGCCCTCGCCCTGCAGCTCGAAAACCAGTTCAGAACGATCCACCGCAATGACCTGCGCGCCTTCGGCCAGCAAGCGTTCACACACACGGCGTCCGATGCCTTGGGCTGCGCCGGTAACCAGCACGACCTTGTTGTCGAATCTGTTGTTCATGGCAACCTCGGTTAAAAAGGAATCAAGCGGCAGCGGCGAATTTTTCGTAGTAGAAATTGGCCGGTGTAATGCCTTGCTCACGGATGTAGAGGTTGACTGCCTCCACCATCGGCGGCGGGCCGCACAGGTACACGTCGACATCGCCCTGGTTCAGATGGCATGGCTCGATATGCTGGGTGACGTAGCCCTTGAGCGGATGCTGACTCTGCGGGTTGGCCACGCAGGCACTGAAGCTGAAGTTGGCAATGCGGGCGCTCAGGGCCTGCAGGCGGTCCATTTCAACCAGATCAAAGTCGTTGCTCACGCCATAGATCAGATGCACCGGGTGCGGGCTGCCCTGCTCGGCGATTTTTTCCAGCATTGCGGTAAACGGTGCCAGCCCCGTGCCTCCGGCCAGCAGCAACAGCGGGCGCTGGATCTGGCGCAAATAGAAGCTGCCCAGCGGCCCGGCCAGGGTCATGCTGTCGCCCGCCTTGGCAATCCCGGTCAAGAAGCTGCTCATCAATCCGCCCGGCACATTGCGAATCAGGAAACTGACCTCGCCATCCTTTTGCAGCGTGCTGAAGGAGTAAGCCCGCGACTGGTCGCTGCCCGGTACATTCAAGTTGACGTATTGACCCGGCAAGAAGGCCAGGCTGCTCAGGGACTCGCCCTTGATCGACAGCGCAATGGTGCTCTCGGACAGCTGGCGCACATCGCTGATGCTCGCCTCAAAACTGGCCTGCTGTGTCTTGCACACTGTCGAAGACGCGGGCACACGCAATACGCAGTCGCTGGCGGCACGCATCTGGCAGGTCAGCACGTAGCCCTGCTCGACTTCATCTTCACTCAGCGCGTCTTCGATGTAATCGTCGCCCAGCTCGTAGCGCCCGGCTTCGGCAAAGCACTTGCAGGTACCGCAGGCACCGTCGCGGCAGTCCAGCGGGATATTGATGCCCTGGCGGTAAGCCGCATCGGCGACGGTTTCCTGGCTGTTGGCTTCGATAAAACGGGTAACGCCGTCTTCGAAATTGAGCGCAATTTGAAAGCTCATAATGTACCTCGCAGGCGATGCCGGGCCGCAGGTGCCCGCAGGCACCTTCAGGCACGCATCACAGCGTTGATCAGATGTGGTAGATGTCGATGACCTGACGCACGTAGTCGTTCTTGAGCACTACTTTCTTGGCCTTGATCAGCGGCTGGGGGCCGCGCAGGTCGAGGGTGTAAAAGCTGGTGCCGAAGTAGCTGTCGGTGGTCTTGTAGCGAAAGCTCAGGGTGTGCCAGTTGAAGCGCACTTGGCACAGCCCGTCGGCCTCGTCGACGATCTCGATATTGCTCAGGTTGTGGGAGGTGCGGGTGTCGGGCATGGTCGCACTGGAGCGCTCGGTCTTGATCCGGAACACCCGGTCTTCCAGGCCGCCACGGCTGCCGTACCAGATCAGCGAAATTTCGCTTTGCGGGTCTTCGGTCAGGGTGTCGTTGTCGTCCCAGCACGGCATCCAGAAACTCGCATCGGCGGCGTACAGCTCCAGCCATTGATCCCACTGGCCGTCGTCCAGGTAACGCGCTTCGCGATACAGAAATTCGCACACCATTCCATAGAGGCTGTTCATTGCACGGCCTCCACGGGGATCAGCCCAGGCTCGCACGCCGTGGCCTTGAGCATGGTTTCCTGCCAGTACTTGTGTTGCAGCACAAACAGGCCTTCATCTTCGGTACGAACGCCGGACAGCAAGGGCTTGAGGTCGATTTCCAGGGCACCGGCATCGGCACCTTCGACCCAGTGCTCGGCACCGCGAGACATATCGTTCCAGCCGCGACCTGCGCCGTAACCGGTCTGGCAGGAGCGGAACTCTTCCAGGTCATCCGGGGTGGCCATGCCGCTGACGTTGAAGAAGTCTTCGTACTGGCGAATACGCTTGGTGCGCGCTTCACTGCTCTCGCCCTTGGGGGCGATGCAGTAAATGGTGATCTCGGTCTTGTCGACCGAGATGGGCCTGGCGATGCGGATTTGCGAGCTGAACTGATCCATCAGGTAGACGTTGGGATACAGGCACAGGTTGCGCGAGTTATCGATCATCCAGTCGGCGCGGGCCTGGCCGAAGTCCCGTGACAGCTCGTCGCGGCGCTCGTAGGCCGGGCGATCCTGGGGGTTGGCCCAGCGGGTCCAGAGCAGCAAATGGCCGTGGTCGAACGAGTAGAAACCGCCACCGCTCTTGGCCCAGCTACCGGCGCTCATGGTTTTGATTTCTTCACCGGCTTCACGCAGGGTGCGCTGGTTTTGCGTGGCGGCGTAGTTCCAGTGCACGGAGCTGACGTGGTAGCCATCGGCGCCGTTTTCAGCGGCGAGTTTCCAGTTGCCTTCGTAGATATAGGAACTGGCGCCGCGCAGTACTTCCAGGCCATCGGCGGACTGGTCGACGATCATGTCGATGATCTTGGCCGACTCACCCAGGTGTTCGGCCAGGGATTTGACGTCAGGGTTGAGACTGCCAAACAGAAAGCCGCGATAGGACTCGAAACGGGCAACTTTGGTCAGGTCGTGGGAGCCTTCGCAGTTGAAACCTTCGGGGTAGCCGGCCGCGCTCGGGTCCTTGACCTTGAGCAGCTTGCCGCTGTTGTTGAAAGTCCAGCCGTGGAACGGGCAGGTGTAGCTGGCACGATTGCCGGTCTTGTGCCGGCACAGCATGGCGCCGCGATGGCTGCAGGCATTGAGGAAAGCGTTGAGCTCACCGGCCTTGTTGCGCGCGATAAAAATCGGCTGGCGCCCAATGGTGGTGGTCAGAAAGTCGTTAACGTTGGGGATCTGGCTCTCGTGGGCGAGGTAGATCCAGTTGCCCTCGAAGATGTGGGTCATTTCAAGTTCGAAGAGATCAGGGTCGGTAAACATCTCGCGCTTGCAGCGGTAGACGCCCTTGTCCTTGTCTTCTTCAAGCATGGCATTCAAGTAATCGATTCCCAGGGACATGGCCAGGGCCTCCGTTGTTATTGTTCAGGCCCGGTCAGGTTAGGGAGTCGATTCGAGAAGCAATATCCGTTTACTGCGGATCGTTATCCGATTAGTGCGCAGAGCTCTGTCACTACGTAGCCGCTGACGAGCTCCGCGAGGCTGCGATCGGGCGCACAGCGACCGCAAAACCATTCAATCCAATGCTTCTGATGCACCGCGATCATGCCGATCGCAGACTTCGTTCCTCGTCAGCGACTTGTTTGTTGGCGCTAAAACGTTTTGTGCAAGGCTCTGTGGCGTCTGCGATGCATTTTGCTTTTACTGGAGCCACACGTATGTCCAGACGACGCGAATGCCCATCACAGAAGGCCGAACGCAGGTGCTGTTATGGGGGTGGCGCGGCAGGACGCCGCGCCAGCCGTGACGGGCCATCCATGACCCAACACGGCTCTCCCGGCATCCATGCCGGTCGACCCACTACGCAGAACCTCCTCTCGGCCTCCCGAAGGGCAGGCAGATCAAAAACCAGTGCAAAAACAAGATCAACTGCCCGCCGAGGCGGCCTACAGGCCGACCTTTTTAGCGAAGCACATTTCTCTGAGCAGGCCGGCTGGCAACAGAGTATCTACAGGGCGACGCAATGCCGGCGCTTGAAGGTGCTCGAAGGCAGCTCGCCAAACTGCAAACGGTAGCTTTCGGAAAAACGGCCCAAGTGCATAAAGCCGTAATCGAGCGCCAGTTCCGTGAGGCTGCGTACCGTGCAGCTCGGGTCGTTCAGGCAGGCGTGGATACGCTCGAGCTTGCGCTGGCGGATGTATTGCAGGGGGGTAACGCCCAACTGGCGTTCAAACAGGGTGTAGAGCGAGCGCGGACTCATGTGCGCCTGTGCGGCCAGGTCTTCACCGCTCAGGTCCTGCTTCAGGTTGCGTTCGATGTAGTCGAGGATGCGCTCGATACTGGCACTGGCAGAGGCCAGGTTTTCACGGCTGATGTTGGTCTGCATCAGCGTCAGCAACTTGCTGCCGATAATCTGCGTGTAGTGCTCCTGCACCCGCAGCAGCGGGTCGCTGGCCTCGGACTCCTGGCATACCATGCCCAGCAAGCCGAGAAAGCCTTCCAGCTCATCGAGCCGATAGTGATTGCGCATAAAGCGCACACCACCCGCAGGTCGCCGCCAGCGCTGATCGTCACACACCGATTCAAGCAAGCTGGCCGGTATCTTAAGGATGAATTTTTCGCAATCCTGGGAGTACGTCAGGTCGACCGGGTCGTCGGGATTGATCAGCAACAGCTCGCCCGGCACCAGATGGTGCTCACGGGTCGGGCCACGCCACAGACAATTGCCGCTCAACAGGACCTGCAGGTGAAAGATGGTCTCCAGCGCAGGCGACGTCACGCGGACACTGCCGCCGTAACTGATGCGGCACAGGTCAAGTTCGGCGAATTTTCGGTGATTGAGGCTCGCCAGGGGGCGTGTGGTTCTGGAAAGGCCAATACAGTGCTGACCCACATGCAGGTTCACGTAATCGGATACGGCATGGGGGTCCGCGTGTCGGAACACGCTACTGCGTTCACTCAGCAGGCGGCTATCCATCGGCAAGGTACTCGGTGTTGTCATTTTTATGGGTGTCACGTACGCCAGATTAGGCCCGCTCATGGGTGCAGATCAATTGGACCCTTGGCCAATGTTCGATAATCGAACGGTTTTAGCCAGCCGGTCGAACCACTCCGATGGGTGACGACATAACCTGTGCGGCCCAAAAACAACAAACAAGAGAAGCTCAATGCTTGCCCGTCTACGCCCTGCCCCTTTGTACCTCGCGCTATTGAGCGCACTGACTGCCACCGCCAGCCAGGCCGCGGACCTGAGCTGGGTCGATCCCGCCGTCGATTCGGTCAACGCCCAGGTCATCTCGCTGCGCCATACCCTTCACCAGAACCCCGAAATGGGCAATCAGGAGTTCAAGACCGCTGCATTGGTCGCCGAACAGCTCAAGAGCCTGGGTTTGCAGGTGCGCACCCAAGTGGGCAAGACGGGGGTGGTGGCCGTGCTTAAGGGCGGACTCCCCGGCCCGGTGATGGCCCTGCGCGCCGACATGGACGCACTGCCTGTCAAGGAGATGACCGGCCTGCCGTACGCCAGCACGGCCACCGGTACCCGCCTGGGCAAAACCGTTCCGGTCATGCACGCCTGCGGCCATGACACCCATACCGCCATGCTGGTGGGCGCAGCCCGAGTACTGGCCGAACACCGTGATCAGGTCGCGGGCACGGTCGTATTTCTGTTCCAGCCCGCAGAAGAAGGCGCGGCGGACGTGGACGAGTTCGAGTCCGATGCCTTGATTGGCGCCCAGGCCATGATCCGCGACGGTGCACTGGACTCGCCCAAGGTCGAAGCCATCTTCGGCGTGCACGTGATGGCGGGTTATCCCACCGGCCACCTGTATTACAAGGCCGGTACCGTACTCAACAGCAGCGACGGCTTTCGCATCATCGTCAAGGGCAAGCAGACCCACGGCTCGGCGCCCTGGAGCGGAGTTGACCCCGTGGTGGCCAGTGCAGGCATCATCAACGGCCTGCAGACCCTGGTCAGCCGGCGTGCCGACCTGACCCTGGGGATGGGGGTGATCAGCGTCGGCACCGTCAATGCAGGTTCGGCAGCCAACATCATTCCAGAGACCGTGGAAATGACCGGCACCATCCGCAGCAACAGCGCGGCGGTGCGCGACACCCTGCTGAAAAAAATGCCGCCGCTGGTGCAAGGCATTGCCAGCGCCTATGAGACCGAAGCCAACCTGTTGCTGGTCAACCATGCGCCGGTCACCACCAACGACCCGCAACTGACGGCGGCCATGGTCCCGGCGCTTGAACTCGCAGCGCCCGGCAAGGTGCAACGGCTGGAGGCATCCCTGTCGCCCAGCGAAGACTTCTCGTACTACGCCGAGAAAGTGCCGGGGCTGTTCGTCTTCCTGGGGGCCACGCCTGAAGACCAGGACATGAGCAAAGTGGCGAATAACCATAGCCCCTACTTCACCGCCGATGACCAAACCCTGGCCACGGGCGTGAAGGCCCATGTGCAGTTTGTGATGAATTATCCGGGGCGGGTACGCAGCCTCTAGCTTGATTTTGCAGGCGCTTCAACGCGCCGGCTCACCCCACTGATCTGACCCCAGGCAGCCCGTCGCCCAGCGAAACCTCGCGGCGCGGGCTGCGTGTGCCCGTGCCTGACGGGATGACCGGCATGCTGAAAAACGACCCATCAGTCACATATGTAGTGCATAAAAATAATCACTACATATGTATTGACGACACGATTTTCCCCCAGCATTATGCAGACGTCTTCCCCACCGGAAGCGCTGGAAAGGGTTGTTGCAAGCATGTCCGACGAGCTGTCGGGCTGTTCCGGGATAGGTACTGCCCACAAGGCAGAATTGATGAAGCTGACCTGGCTTGATCGTCCGCGTCAAAGACGACAGAGGCTAGCGAAACGTCCTCAAGAAGCTTGTGGCTGATGCGTCATGTCACCCTGGCATCCTGGTTCACGCTGATCTCCCTCGCTTTACGCTCTTTATGTAGTGCCGTGTTTTACGACTACATATGACGAACTCAAGACAGATCTGCTTTAGATGGACACTACGTAGCGCTGCAGGTGCAGTTGCGCGAATCAATTAGACAGATCAACGAGTGGTCAAGGAGTTAGCTATGAACCTGAATAACCAACCGACTGTTAACGAGCTGGCTCGACTCTTCGCCGCCCAGAAAGACACGCTGAACGATCACATTCTGTGGATCAGTGACGCCGGTGATGTTCGTATCGATGCAGTGGCTTCGTGCAAGGAAGAAACCAGTTTCGAGGAGGACCGTCCACAGATGCGAGCCCACCTCAAAATGTACCGCCGTGGCCAAGGCTACGTGGGCAAGAAGGCTGCCGCCGATAGCGACTACATGGCGCGCATCCTGCAAACCTTGACCCTGACCTGGGAAAAGGCTCAAACAGAGCCTGCACTGGTCAAAGTTAACAGCTACAGCTGATAACCCCTGCTGTACCAAAAAGCCCCCGGACAATCTCCGGGGGCTTTTTTGCATCTCTCACCTCTGGGGTCAGATTGCCTGTTCCAGTTCAGGCACAGCTTCGAACAAGTCCGCTACCAGGCCGTAATCGGCCACCTGGAAGATCGGTGCTTCTTCGTCCTTGTTGATCGCAACGATCACCTTGGAGTCTTTCATGCCGGCCAGATGCTGGATCGCGCCGGAAATGCCCACCGCGATGTACAGCTGTGGCGCAACGATTTTGCCGGTCTGGCCGACCTGCATGTCGTTAGGCACAAAACCTGCGTCCACTGCTGCGCGGGAAGCCCCCACACCGGCACCCAGCTTGTCCGCCAGTGAATACAGATGCTTGAAGTTGTCGCCGTTCTGCATGCCGCGACCGCCGGAAACGACGATTTTGGCAGCGGTCAGTTCAGGGCGGTCCGACTTGGCCAGTACTTCGCCAACGAACGACGAAGTGCCTGCATCGTGAACCGCTGTAATCGCTTCAACCGCTGCCGAACCCCCTTCTGCGGCAACCGGGTCGAAGCCGGTCGCACGTACGGTGATCACTTTTACCGGCGCAGTGGACTGCACGGTGGCAATGGCGTTACCGGCATAGATCGGACGCGTGAAAGTATCAGCGCTGACGACCGAAACGATCTCGGAGATCTGATCCACGTCCAACTGCGCAGCAACGCGCGGCAGGATGTTTTTGCCGTTGGACGTGGCAGCCGCCAGGATGTGGCTGTAGCCAGCACCCCCTGCCCCTTGAACAAGAGCAGCAACCAATGGCGCCACGTTTTCAGGCAACTGATGGGCGTAAGCCGCGTTGTCGGCGACCAGCACTTTAGCCACGCCAGCGATTTTCGCGGCGGCTTCGGCTACAGCGCCAATGCCCTGGCCTGCAACCAACACGTGCAAATCACCGCCAATTTTGGCAGCAGCAGCCACCGTATTCAGGGTTGCCGATGCAATGCCCGCACCGTCATGCTCTGCGATTATCAGGACAGTCATGCTCAGATCACCTTCGCTTCGTTTTTCAGTTTCTCGACCAGTTCAGCCACCGACTTGACTTTGATGCCAGCGCTGCGTGCGGCAGGCGCTTCAACTTTCAGGGTTTTGTTGGTCGAGGCCGTGGAAACACCCAGCGCGTCCGGGGTCAGTACTTCAAGCGGCTTCTTCTTGGCTTTCATGATGTTTGGCAGGGACGCATAACGCGGCTCGTTCAAACGCAGGTCAGTGGTGATGATCGCTGGCAAGCTCAGCGAAACAGTTTGCGCGCCGCCATCCACTTCACGGGTCACGGCAACCTTGTCACCTGCCACTTCGACTTTGGAGGCGAAAGTGCCCTGACCGAAACCGGTCAGCGCAGCCAGCATCTGGCCGGTCTGGTTGTTGTCACTGTCGATGGCCTGTTTGCCCAGGATCACCAGCTGAGGCTGTTCCTTGTCGACAACGGCCTTGAGCAGCTTGGCGACGGCCAGGGAGGTCAGGTCTTCGGCGGACTCGACGAGAATGGCGCGATCTGCACCCAGTGCCAGCGCGGTACGCAGCTGTTCCTGAGCAGTGGTCGGGCCGATGGAGACGACGACGATTTCAGTCGCAATCCCTTGTTCCTTAAGGCGTACGGCTTCTTCCACAGCGATTTCGCAGAAGGGGTTCATCGACATCTTGACGTTGGCGAGGTCAACGCCGGAGTTGTCCGCTTTGACGCGCACTTTAACGTTGTAATCGACCACGCGCTTGATACAGGCCAGCACCTTCATAGTTTCTTCCTCTATGGCTACAGGGGCAGTGCCGACAACAAACAGCACTGCGCACCTGTGTTGATTGGATAGCCCTTAAACCGTTGCGGGCTCGACGGGCAAAATCAGTTGATCCGGCAACGACTGCACCGACTTGCGCGCCACGAAGTAATACACCAGCGCTGGCAGCGTCAGGCCGATGATCCACGAGATATCAGTCCCGCCCAGTTGCTCCACCAGAGGCCCGGTGTAGAAGCTGGTCGCAATGAACGGCAATTGAACCACCACCCCAAAGGCGTAGACCAGAATACCGCGCAGGTTCCAGCGCCCGTATCGGCCATTCGGGTTAGACAAGGCCGGCACGTCGTACCGCTCTTTGCTGATCAGGTAGAAGTCCACCAGGTTGATCGCGCTCCACGGGGTGAAGAACGCCAGCAAAAACAGGATAAATGCCGAGAAATCCTTGAGAAACGAATGCTGCCCCAGCAGCGCCAGTGCGGTGGCAAAACCCACCATCAGCAGGATGTAAAACAGGCGCAGGGGTTTGGATATGTCGTGATTACCGCGAAAACCGCTGACAATGGTCGCCAACGACATGAAACTGCCGTAGGCATTGAGCGTGGTGATGGTCACCTTGCCGAACACCACGCAGAAATACAGCACCGCCGCCATCACACCGCTCGCCCCCATGCCGACGATGTACGACACCTCATGCCCGGCAAATTGGCTTCCCGCCAGCGCTGCCACGAACACACCGAAAACCATCGAGATTTGCGAGCCGACCACAGAGCCCAGCCCCACCGCCAGAAAGGTTTTCAACGAAGAGGTATTGGCCGGCAAGTAACGCGAGTAGTCCGCAACATATTGCCCAAAGGCGATCTGCCAGGATGCGGACAACGAAATGGCCAGGAGAAAACTGCTCAGCGAAAAGTGTTTATTGCTGAGCAGCAGGCCAATGTCGTTTTGTGAAATCAAGGTGTAGAACAGGTAGAAAAACGCCAGCACCCCGACCACGCTCGCCACACGGCCGATCATGTGAATGGTGCGATACCCCAGAACGGTCAGCAGTACGATCAGCGCAGCAAAAATCAAGATGCCCCACGAATCGCTCACCCCGACCAACTGCCCCACGGCCTGCCCGGCCAGCACCGAACCGCTGGCTGAAAAGCCCACATACATCAGGCACACCAGCACAATCGGGATCACGGCGCCGTAGACGCCGAATTGCACACGGCTGGAAATCATCTGCGGCAACCCCAGTTTCGGGCCCTGTGCAGCGTGCAACGCCATGATGGTGCCGCCCAGCACTTGCCCGATCAAAAGGCCGATCAACGACCAGAACACATCGCCGCCCAGCACCACGGCCAGGGCCCCGGTGACAATCGCGGTCACTTGCAGGTTGGCCCCGAACCACAGGGTGAATTGACTGAACAGGCGCCCGTGACGCTCCGATTCAGGGATGTAATCAATAGAGCGCTGTTCGACCAGCGAGGCCCGTGGTGAATCCTGGTTGTGCGTGGACATAAGCAGTTCCTTCAGGCTGGCACCCAAGGTGCGCCGTGTTGTTTTGGGAAAGACTTTTCCAATCCTTGACCGAACCTCAGTGCATCCTTGCAACAGCGGGCAGGCTCCAATCCGAACCTGCCACAGACCGACTATCTGGCGGCGTCGAGCAAGGCGCGGGAGATGATGATTTTCTGCACTTCGGAAGTGCCTTCGAAAATCCGCAGGATTCGCGCGTCACGCACATAGCGCTCCAGCGGCAAGTCCCGGCTGTAGCCATAGCCGCCGTGCAATTGCAGCGCGGCATCGGTGATAAACCCCGCACATTCGGCGGCTACCAGCTTGGCGGTGGCCGAGTCCAGGCTGAAGCGCTCGCCGCTGTCACGCCGGGCGGCAGCTTTCATGGTCAGCATGCGCGCACTTTCAAGCTGAGCGTACATGTCTGCCAGCCGCCATTGCGTGCCTTGATAGGCCGCCAGCGGCTTGGGACCGATCTGACGTTCACGCACCCAGCTCAGGCTGGCTTGCAGTGCGGCATTGGCAATGCCGAGCGACATGGCCGCGACTTCCACCCGCCCGCGATCCAGCACCGCCATTGCCGTGTTGAAACCCTGACCCTCAACACCCAGCAGCGCCGACTCCGGCAGCCAGCAATCGAAGGACAGCTCATAGATGGTACTGCCACGCAGGCCCATGGTTTTTTCCGGGCTGGAGAAGCTGATACCCGCTGTTCCACGGGGCACCATAAATGCGCTTATGCCCTTGTGACCGGCGTCTGCGTCAGTCTTGACGTAGAGCACGATAAAGTCCGCTTCCTTGGCGTTGGTGATGTAGTGCTTGCTGCCGCGCACACGCCAGCCGCCCTCTTCCCGCACTGCGCGGCTGCGCATGTCGGCCGGATTGGAGCCCGCCGCCGGCTCGGTCAGGGCGAAGGCTCCGAGCAATTCGCCACTGGCCGCCCGTGGCAGCCACTCCTGCTTTTGCTCTTCTGTGCCGCCAAGCAGGATCGAGTCAGTGGCCAAAAAGTGCGCGGTCATGGCCGATGCGGTGGAGGCACAGGCACCCGCCACCGCTTCCACCACACGACTCATGGCCAGACTGCCGATGCCCAGGCCGCCATATTCTTCTGGCAGGTTGATCCCCATGCAGCCCAGGTCCCCCAGGGCCCTGATGCTCGCCAGACAGAACGACTCCATTTCGTCGTAGTGCTGGGCCAACGGTTGAATCACTTCACGGGCCACTTGCTCGGCACTGCCGACCACGGCCAACTCTTCTGCGGTCATTTCGAAGTTCATGGTTGTACTCCTGCTTTGTTCAAGCCAAATAGGGCGTTGTCTGCTCCCAAACGCGGGGCAATAGTGGTCGCGTGGGGTTTGTGGCCGTTGAAGAAAACCGGTTGCGGCACCAGCGGCAGCGCTGCGCCCTCCGGCTGGAACTGCAACTGGCGAACACGGGCGTGCTCACTGCCTGCTGCTTCGGCCAGATCCCATACCGGGGAAGACGGCACACCGGCATCGAGCAAGCCATCGCATAACTGCTCGACGCTGTGTTGTGCGGTCCAGGCTTCAATGGCGGCCCGTAGCGCAGGCTCGTTCAAGGTGCGCTGGGTGTCATTGATGAAGCGCGCATCCGTCGCCAGTTCCGGCTGCCCCATGCTCTGGCACAAACGCTCAAACAGACGATTGCTCGCCACTGCAATCACCACCAGGCCATCCGCTGCACGGTAGGTGTCAAAGGGCGTCGAAACCGGATGCCGATTACCGACCAGCCCCGGGGCCACACCGTTGGCGTAAAGGTTGGACAAGCCGGTCATTTGCAGGCTGAACAACACGTCAAACATGGCCACATCGATGTACTGCGCCCCCGGCGCATGCCGTTCGCGGGCAAACAGTGCCGAGCTGATTGCCCAGGCGGCATAGACGCCAGCGCACAGATCACCGATGGCCTCACCGCTGCGAGTCGGGCCGGTGGCGGCAAAGCCGGTGACACTCATCAGGCCGGACATGGCCTGCGCCACGATGTCGTAGGCTGGACGTTTGGACAGCGGGCCTTCCTGGCCAAAGCCGGAAATACTGGCGTAGATCAGGCGCGGGTTGTGCTGCTTGAGACTATCGAAATCGATACCCAGGCGCTGAGTGACACCGGGGCGGAAGTTCTCCACCACTACATCGGCATCGGCTACCAGCTCATAGAAGCGCTGACGGTCCGCAGGGTTTTTAAAATCGATCTCAACGCTTCGCTTGCCGCGGTTTATCAAGCCGAAGTAGACACTTTCACCGTCCAGGAACGGTCCCAGATGACGGGCATCATCGCCCTCCTCGGGCACTTCAAACTTGATGACATCGGCCCCCAGGTCAGCAAGCATCGCGGTGCAATGCGGCCCGGCCAGTACGCGACTGATGTCCAGTACACGAACGCCTTGCAGTTGCTGGGTAAACGGACTGTTGCTCATGCTCACACCCTCTAGATATCCGCAAACAAACCCGTCCTGTGAGGGGGCCTGCCTGCATTTGAATCGCCTCGTACTGCCTGAAGCACCGAGGCGTCTGCATCGCGAGCAAGCCCGCTCCCACAGGATTCGTGCCCGTGGGTCAGCCGTTGATCATCGGCAGGTTCAGGCCCTGCTCGTTTGCACAGTCGATGGCGATGTCGTAGCCCGCATCGGCGTGACGCATCACGCCGGTTGCCGGGTCGTTGTGCAGGACACGGGCGATACGCTCAGCCGCTTCGTCGGTACCGTCACACACGATCACCATCCCCGAGTGCTGGGAGAAGCCCATGCCCACGCCACCGCCGTGGTGCAGCGAAACCCAGGTCGCGCCGCTCGCGGTGTTCAACAGGGCGTTGAGCAATGGCCAGTCGGACACGGCGTCCGATCCATCCTTCATCGACTCGGTTTCACGGTTAGGGCTCGATACCGAACCGGAGTCCAGATGGTCGCGGCCGATCACGATCGGGGCTTTCAGCTCGCCGCTGCGCACCATTTCGTTGAACGCCAGGCCCAGCTTGGCGCGCTGGCCCAGACCAACCCAGCAGATACGTGCAGGCAGACCCTGGAAGCTGATGCGCTCGCGAGCCATGTCCAGCCAGTTGTGCAGGTGGGCGTCGTCAGCGATCAGTTCCTTGACCTTGGCGTCGGTTTTGTAGATGTCTTCGGCATCGCCCGACAGCG
>NZ_JCBCUZ010000032.1:0-49151 GCF_059862735.1 Pseudomonas sp. MF06569
TTTGAGCATTACAACGAGCAGCATCCGCACAGCGCTTTGAACTATCGCTCACCGAGGGAGTTCAGGCGCTTGGCAGTGGCATCAATTTAACGGGGAGTTGGTGTCCGGTTTTGTAGGGGCTAATCCATGCCGGAACGCGCCAATGTCCAGGGTTATGATCAGGTGAAATTGGTATGTCGATAATAAGTGGGCAATCTCGGTATCAGTTATGACCATATTTAAAGCATGTAACACAATGAGCAGTACCACTTATCAAGTATTGCGCAAGTGTAATGAACTTACAAAAGCTCTTAAATACTTGACCCTGATATCGATAGCAATATGCGCAGCCTTTTTTAATCAAGCGGCGTTAGCTGCCTGCACAGTTACGGGGGACATCAATAGAATTCTTGACAACTACAGATCCCCCGACCTTATCCAAATTGACTCTACATTACCTATTGGCGCAACCTTGGGAAGGATATTTGTTGCAACCCTGGCTCTTCAACCCGATATCTTATTAACTTGTGCTGAAGGCCGACCGCTCGTTGAGGTGACCTCTGTTTACCCACAGCATAGCGCAACTATTTTTGACACTGGAATTCCTGGCATTGGCATGTCAATACGGTCACATACAGAATTCACGGGCCTTATGCCAGTAACATTTCAGCAGACTGATCCCTCTCCCATTAACCCAGATAGTATTTTTATTAATTTGGTGTATGAACTGACTTTTAAAAAAACTGGCTACATCCCCTCTGGAGGTCAAATCCCCGCAGGACTATTAGCCCAAGCTCATGTTACAGACTTTGATAATGTACTGGTCATGAACAGCATATTGCCAAGACCCATAACATTTACTCTGCTCAGACCCACCTGCGCAGTCAATACCCCCAACTTCACAGTGGACTTGAGAGAAGTAAGCATGGTCGACTTCAATGCCTCTGGCAGAACTTTACCAAAGAGTTTCAGCATTGATCTAACCTGCACTGGCGGCACCAATTCGGCCGATGTATATGTCACCCTGACGGATGCAAACAACCCTGCAAACGCGACAAGCCAACTTGGCCTCTCGCCTGACTCAACAGCTGAAGGTATTGCACTTGAAGTCAACAACAGGTTTGGCGCAGTCAACTTTGGGCCCGATCTGGAGGGTTTGGGTCACCCTGGGCAGTGGAACGATGGATCGACTGGCATAGGCAGTTATTCAATCCCGCTATCAGTGAACTATGTAAGGCTCCCCGGCCCGATTAAAGGCGGTTCAGCAAATTCCGGGGTCACGTATACGCTGAATTATGACTAAGCCTCTGACTGCAGCAAGACCGGAACACGCGGTTCACCAGAGGCTTCCTGACAGTTGATTTTACGACTGCTGCTCAGCCGGACGTAGCCTCGCGGAGCTCGTCAACTGCTACAAGGGGTTCATTCCCCCATTGTTTATATTGTGGAAGCGGCATTGCACCGCTCCCACATAAGGTTCAGCGCTTTAGCTACCCGCTACCATCATGCGTTCGATCAACACCGAGCCAGTGCGGATGTTGCTGCGCAGTTCCAGGTCATTACCCACCGCCACGATCTGTTTGAACATGTCGCGCATGTTGCCGGCAATGGTCACTTCCTGAACCGGGAACTGAATCTCGCCATTTTCGACCCAAAAACCCGCCGCGCCACGGGAATAGTCGCCCGTGACCATGTTCAGGCCACTGCCCATCAACTCAGTGACGAACAGGCCGCGCCCCATGCGCCGGATCAATGCCGCCTGATCCTCATCGCCATGGGTCACAAACAGGTTGTGTACGCCGCCTGCGTTGGCCGTGCTCGGCATACCCAGCTTGCGACCGGAGTAGGTGCTGAGGATGTAGGACACCAGTTCGCCGTCCTTGATAAACGGCTTGGCGTAGGTGGCCAGACCATCATTATCGAATGACGAGCTGCCCATCGCGCGCATCAGGTGCGGACGCTCATCCAGGGTCAGCCATTCAGGGAAGATCTGCTGGCCCATTGCATCCAGCAGGAAAGACGACTTGCGATACAGGTTGCCCCCCGAGATCGCACCCAGGAAGCTGCCAAACAAACCACCAGCCAACTCGGCCGAAAACAGCACCGGCACTTCGCACGTTGGCACCGGACGCGAGCCCAAGCGGCGCGCAGCACGCTCAGCAGCACGCTGGCCGATGGTGGCGGCGTCCATCAACAACTCGCCCTGGCAGTTCACGTCATACCAATAGTCGCGCTGCATCTGGCCGTCGCCTTCGGCGATCATCACGCAGCTCAGGCTGTGACGGGTCGAAGCAGAGCCACCAATAAAACCGTTGCTGTTGCCGTACACGCGGCAGCCCTGATGGGTGCTCAGGGTCGTGCCATCGGCGTTTTTGATCCGGCTGTCAGCCTCGAACGCCGCAGCTTCACAGGCCAGCGCCTTTTCGATGGCTTGCTCGGGGGTAATGTCCCAGGTGTGAAACACATCAAAATCTTGCAGGTCACGGGCCATCAGGCTGGCATCCGCCAGACCCGAGCTCTCGTCTTCGGAGGTGTGTTTGGCAATCGCCAAGGCTGCCGCGACGGTTTCGCGGATGGCATCGGGGCCGGTGGCCGAGGTGCTGGCCGAGCCTTTGCGCTGGCCGACATAGAGGGTGATGCCAAAACCCTGGTCGCGGTTGAACTCAACGGTTTCGACTTCGCGCTGACGCACCGAAGTCGACAGCCCCTGCTCCAGGGACACGGCGACTTCACAGGCACTGGCGCCCTGGCGCCTGGCTTCGGCGATGATTTGCTCGACCTGCTCCTGCAGTGCCGGCAAGGCCTGCGGGCCGACGCTTTGTACTGCACTCATGGTTTTCTCCACTCAAATTCTGTTTTCGGCAGGGCCGCCGAGCGACCGGGCCGGACAAGCGGCCCCCGACTGGTTATCATGGCGGCGTTTCTTTGCGGACTGCCACCATGGTTGATTCTTACGACGACGCCTTCGACGGCGAAAAAAGCAAATCGCAGGTCAAACGCGAGCTTCACGCTCTGGTTGATCTGGGCGAGCGTCTTACGACACTCAAGCCTGACTTGCTGAACAAAATGCCCCTGACTGACGCTATGCGAAAGGCTTTGGCAGATGCTCCAAAACACACGGCCAATATTGCGCGCAAGCGCCATATGATGTTCATCGGCAAACTGATGCGCGATCAACCGCTTGACGAAATTCTTGCTTTGATCGATCAAGTCGATGCCTCTTCTCGCCAGTACAACGAACGTTTCCACAACCTCGAGCGCTGGCGTGATCGCCTGATCGAAGGTGATGACGCTGTACTGGAAAAGTTTGTCGCCGAGTTCCCTGAAGCCGATCGCCAGCAAATGCGTTCGGTCATACGTCAGGCCAAACACGAGCTGGCTCATAACAAGGCACCGGCCTCAAGCCGCAAATTGTTCAAGTACATCCGTGGGTTGGACGAGACTCAACGCGGTCTGCGTTAAGCCTCGTAACCGGGAAGGCTGCCCTGCAGCCTTCCCGGCAACTTCCATCAACCGCCCGTACCGCCCACGGTAATCGCGTCAATCTTCAAGGTTGGCTGCCCAACGCCTACCGGCACCGACTGCCCGTCCTTGCCACACGTGCCCACGCCGCTGTCCAGCGACAGATCGTTACCGACCATCGACACCTTGCTCATCGCTTCCGGCCCGTTGCCAATCAGGGTCGCGCCTTTGACTGGGCGAGTGATTTTGCCGTCTTCAATCAAATAGGCTTCGCTGGTGGAGAACACAAACTTTCCGCTGGTGATGTCGACCTGACCACCGCCCAGATTGGCGCAGTAAATGCCCTTTTTCACCGAGGCGATAATTTCGGCCGGATCGCTTTCACCGCCCAACATGTAGGTGTTGGTCATGCGCGGCATCGGCAGGTGCGCATAAGACTCGCGACGGCCGTTACCCGTGCGGGCCACACCCATCAGGCGAGCATTGAGCTTGTCTTGCATATAGCCCTTGAGCACGCCGTTTTCGATCAGTGTGGTGCACTCGGTCGGGGTGCCTTCGTCATCCACGCTGAGCGAGCCACGGCGGCCTGCCAGGGTGCCGTCATCGACGATGGTGCACAGTTTGGAGGCCACCATTTCACCCATGCGCCCGCTGTAGGCCGAACTGCCCTTGCGGTTGAAGTCGCCTTCCAGGCCATGACCCACGGCTTCGTGCAGCAGTACGCCCGACCAACCGGAGCCCAGGACCACCGGGAAAGTGCCCGCCGGTGCCGGTACGGCTTCAAGGTTGACCAGTGCCTGACGCAACGCCTCGCGGGCATAGCCCATGGCACGGTCGTCAGTGAGGAAATAACGGTAGTCGGTGCGCCCGCCGCCGCCATGACCGCCGCGCTCGCGACGGCCATTCTGCTCGACGATGACACTGACATTGAAACGTACCAGCGGACGAATATCCGCTGCCAGGCCACCGTCAGTGGACGCCACCAGAATCCGTTCCCAGACCCCGGCCATGCTCACGGTCACTTGCTGGATACGTGGATCGAGGGCACGGGTGGCGGCATCGACACGCTTGAGCAGTTCGACTTTTTCCGCGCGGCTGATGACTTCCAGGGGGTTATCCGGGCCATACAACTGGGCCACGTCCTGGGTGGTGAACGCCTGCACCGTGCCGTTTTGTCCGGCGCGGGAGATCGATCGTGCAGCCCGTGCAGCCAGGCCCAGCGCTTCAAGGGTGATGGCATTGCTGTATGCAAAACCGGTTTTCTCACCCGACTGAGCGCGTACGCCCACGCCCTGATCGAGATTGAAGCTGCCTTCTTTGACGATGCCGTCTTCCAGTGCCCAGGACTCGGAAATCTGGCCCTGGAAATACAGGTCTGCCGCGTCGATACCTGGCCCGGCCAGGTCGCCTAAAACGCTTTGCAGGCTTTCGATGGTGACACCGCCCGGTGCCAACAGGTGTTCGCTGACTGAGGTCAACAACTCGCTCATATTCACTCCGTCTTGGCCCCTGCTTCAGCAGCTTTGAGTGCTGAACACACGGGCCTGAAAATTAGTCCTGCCTGAATCTGTGGGAGCGGGCTTGCTCGCGATCGCATCGCGGGCAAACCCGATCCCACCTAAATTAAATGGGCGTTGAACCGCCGATGGTTCACCACCGGCATGCGCGCCCTGATATCTGCTTGTTCGCCAGCATCGCGCCGGGCCAGCAATACACCCTCGCCTTGCGCCTGCTCGGCCAGTATCCGCCCCCAGGGGTCAATAATGGCAGCATGCCCGTAAGTCTCGCGGGGGCCCGGATGAACACCACCCTGGGCGGCTGCAAGCACGTAACACTGGGTTTCGATGGCACGGGCACGAATCAGAATGTCCCAATGCGCGGCCCCGGTGACGGCAGTGAAGGCCGACGGTGCGGTAATCAGTTCAGCACCAGCGGCTCGAAGCTCACTGTACAGCTCCGGGAAGCGCAGGTCATAACAGACGGTCAGGCCCACCTTGCCGACCGGGGTATCCGCCACCACCACGCGCTCACCCTGAGCATAGTCATCGGTCTCACGGTAGCGACCACGATTGTCTGACACATCCACGTCGAATAAATGCAGTTTGTCGTAACGGGCCACTTGCTCGCCGTCGGCGTTGATCAGCAGTGAACAGGCATTGACCTTGGCATCAGGCTGGCCCTCCGGCGGCAGGGGCAAAGTCCCTGCAACTACCCATAAGTTGAGGTCGCGGGCAGCCTGTTTCAACCAGGGCAGGATCGGGCCTTCACCCAATGCCTCGGCGCGGCCGATATCGGCTATGTCGCGACGGCCCATGGCGGCGAAATTCTCGGGCAACACGGCCAGTTGCGCACCACCGCTTGCAGCCTCTTGCAGCAGGCGTCGAGCCTGAGCCAGGTTCGCCAGAACATCGCTCTGGCTGACCATTTGAATCACTGCGAGTGACATGGCGCGCTCCTAGTTTTTCTCGAAAGGCTTGTCGAAGGTGATCTTGGGATCGTTCCACGGGCCTTGAATGCTGTATTGCACGCTGGCGAATCGCGACACCTGGTCGCCGATCAGCTTGTTGAGCAGGAACACCGCCCCACCGACGGCCGGCCCGCCCACCAACAGCGCGGCCAGCGGCAGGTTGTTGGTCACCGGCAAGGTCACCAGCAGCTTCGCATTGACCTGATCGGTGATCATGTTCAGCGTGCCGTTAAGTTCAAGATTGGTGGACGGCCCGGTCATCAGAATCGGTTTGCTGGTGCTGTATACGCCACTGCTGGCATTGAGTACGCCCTTGACCCGATCGTAACTCAGGCCCTTGCCAAACAGGTCGGAGAAATCCAGACGCAGGCGACGGCCGATCGCGTTGAAGTTGAGCAAGCCAAAAATGCGCAGCACCTGGGCGCTGCCATCGACCTCCACAAACTGGCCTTTATTGAACGAGGCGTCCAGGGTCCCGGAGAAGCGCTTGAGGCCGATCCAGGCAGGTGAACCGGGCCAGTTGCCATCAATGTCCACGTGAAAGTTATCGCTGGTCACGCTCGGCGCAAAGCCCCAGTTCTTGAGTACATCGGCCAGATTGCCACCGCCCAGTCGGCCCTGATACCAGCTCTTGCTGTTACCCGCAACGCCTTCCCAGCCGCCCGCGCCTTCGAGCAGCATGCCCTTGAGCCCAAGATTCAAGTTGCTCAGGTTGATGCCCCGACTGGTGGGGCGAACCTTGAGTGACCAGGCACCGAGCAGGTCGGGCCCCTGGTAGAGCTGACGAATAATGATATCCAGCGCCGGAATTTTGCGCGGATCAACCGCGGCCAGCGGGTCCGGAGCATTTTCGTCGGCTACGGCCTTCGGATCGGGCGCAGGCAATCTGATGCTTTGCATCGTGACCACAATCGGGGCGTTTTTGGCATCCGGCAAGGTCACGGCACCGATAGCCTGTTTGCTGTCGATTTGCAGCGCCCAGGCCGCCGCGTTGCGCTTCATGACCAGACGAACTTTGTCCAGTTGGGTACCGAAGGCAATCAACTTGCCGACTTTAAAATCTGCACTGCTGAGCAGTTGCTTGGCACTGCCCCCCGGATCCTTGCCGGCATAGCGTTCGACCAGCGCCTGCCACGGGGCAACGTCCAGTTCCGACAGCACGCCACGAATTCTCAGGCCTTTGGTGGTCGGCAAGATCGGATCGCCATCGCCCAGAAACAACTCACCGCGTCCGTCTTCAAACTTGCCGTTGGGCGCGGCAAAGGTCAGGTTGGCCAGGTCGCCGTAGTCAAACCAGTAACGGCGCTCGGCACCTTGTAGGGTCATGCGAAACACGCTGTTGCGGCTTTCATTGGCCGCCAGACCGAAGGGCGCTGGCAAATCAACCACTGCGCCCTTGAGGCTGGAACTGACCCGTAGCTGGCTGTCGGCACCGTCCAGGGTCAGTTGCAATTGATAAGGCAAGTCACCCGTCACCGGGATCGGCTGATTGAACTTGAGCCAGTCCGTGAGTTTTTTAACCCCAACCTGGCCGCTGGCCACGACCCGGGTGCTGAGGCGACCAGGCTTGCCATCGGCAAAAATCTGCGCCGTGATCGGACGATCAAAGGCCCGGGCGCTGATACCCTTGCCAGTCAGCCCCTTGGTACTGTCAAAGCGAAAGCTGCCCTTGAGCTGAGTCAGTTCAAACTCGGGGTCGCTGATTTTCAAGCGGGCCTTGTCGGTGTTGAAATCCACCAGGATTTTAGGCTCAACGCCTTTCTCCAGAGGGATATCCAGATCGACACGGCCTTTGAGCGAGCCCTCTCCCTGCCAGCCGGCGAACGTTTCAGCGGTACCAATCGGCGCCTCCTGAAGTATTTTCAGGCCATCACCCAGCCCACCCTCAAAATCGCCGTCCAAAAACAGGTGGCTGACCTTGCCGGTGGGCACATGGGGAATACTGACGGCCACATTGCGGACCTGGGTGTCGAGCAACTGGCCCTTGCTGGCCATGATGCGCACACCGCTGTCTTCGATGAACACATCACCCGAGACGTTGCGCACATGGGGCCAGCCGGGCTGGAACGCCAGTTCGGCGCCATGCACTTTAAAGAACAGGCTGATATTGCGCGCTGCCGCAACGGCGTCGTGGCTCAGAGAGCCCTGGTACTGGAAGAAGCCCTCTTCCACCGCACCCTTTATGATTGCGGTGCTCAACCATTCGGTGAGCGCCGGGCTCAACACTTCTGGCAGATATTTAGGCGTGAATCTGCCGTCGCCATCCGTAAGACCGACCCGCAGGTCCATGTAGTCTTCCTGGGAATGGTCGAGGTGGATACGGATCAAAAAGTCCGCCGCAATCTTGCCTTCTTCGCCCAGCACTTTGATGTACGGGGCAACCAGGGTGAAGCTGTCCTTGTTCAACGTCCACGTCAGCAAGGCGTTGGCCTGCTGATACTGCCAGGGTTTGGCGAAGATCGGCTCCAGATGCAGCATGAAGTCCTTGCTGTCGAGCCGCAGTTCGCCCTTGCCCAGGTCACCGCTGATCAGGCCGCTGACATTGCGCGCAGCCGGGGCGCCGTGGGTGGCGTTGAAGCCGACCTGCTGCAGGTTCGCCGCAAAGCTGAGTTTTTGATCATCGCGGGCCTCGGGGCGGTAATCGGCCAGTACATTGCGCAGCGTACCCGTGACCTTGAGTTGGTCAACAACCTTGGCCACACCGTCCGGCCAGGGTGCCAGGGAGTCGAGCAAGGGTGTGATCGGGGTCAGGTCCAGGCGGTCGGCCTGTAAATGCCAGCGCTCCTGCTCCTTGTCGGAGGCCGCAAACTGCTGCAGTTGCAGGCGGGTTTCCCAGCGGGTCTTGCCCAGATTCATGGCCAATGAATCGAGCACCACATTGAAACCTTGCTTACCTCGTTCGGCCCAGGCATGCAGGGCCAGGTTCTCGATGGTTTCAGGTTTGCGGTCGGCGTAGGCACCTTTCAGTTTTGGCGCATTCAAGCGCGCAACCGCGCTCTGTACCGAGCCCTGACCCCAGTTGAACCAGAGTTCGCCGCCCGCCTTCAGCTCAGAGGCTTTCCAGGGTGCAATCAGTGTGGCTGGCAGCCATTTGGCCCAATCACTTTGCGGCAGGCTCACGTAGGCCTGGGCCGCGCCATCACGCCAGCGACTGGCCTGGACCTGGGTCTTGAGGCTCAGCGCTACTGGCTGGCCATCGGGCAGGGTCAGGCGTGCATCGAGACGCTGATCCGAGGGGCCAACGTCCAGCGTCAGCCCTACATAAGTCAGGGTCAGCGGAGCTTGCTTGAAGGGTTCGAGCGTCACCTGGCTGTCGAGTACCGACAACTGCGCCACGTGTTGCAACTGATTGAGCAACTGCTCCGGGTCCAGTGGCTGATCATCCTGCACCGGCAGCCCTTCAAGGCTCCAGTGGCCGCTTTCATCCTGGCGCAAGCTCAGTTGCAGGCCATTGAGTTGTACGCGGGCGATGCGGATATCCCGGCTCAACAGGCTGGCCCACACATCGGGTACCACCTGCACTTCATCCAGACGCAGGGCACTGTTGCCCTCGCCGATCATCACGTCGTGTGCCAGCAACACCGGCGCCATCACACTCCAGCGGCCCTCGAGGCTGCCAATGGTCAATGGCATGCCCAAGGCTTCGCGGGCCTTGTTCTGGACCTCTACGCGGTATTCGGCAATCAGGGGCGTGAGTTCGCGGCCCAGGCTGACGTACAGCGCCGTCAGCACCAAAACCAAAGCACACAGGCCCAACCCCCAACGGGTCAGCGCGGCAAAAAAGCGTGTCAGACGCTCCATGTCATGTGGCCCCTTCAGTAGTAATCGAAGGGGCCGGATTCAGCCCCTTTAAAACGCTATATGACGCCTGATACTTCAGAGCAGCACCACGTCGTATTGTTCCTGGGAATACATGGTTTCCACTTGAAAGCGAATCGTACGCCCGATAAATCCTTCAAGCTCTGCAACGTTACCCGACTCTTCGTCCAGCAAGCGATCGACCACTTTCTGGTTGGCCAGTACCCGATACCCCGTTGCCTGATAAGCCCGGGCCTCGCGCAGGATTTCACGGAAGATTTCGTAGCAGATGGTTTCAGGGGTTTTCAACTTGCCACGGCCCTGACAGCACACGCACGGCTCGCACAAGACCTGTTCCAGGCTTTCGCGGGTACGCTTGCGGGTCATCTGCACCAGGCCCAACTCGGTAATCCCGATGATGTTGGTTTTGGCGTGATCACGCTCAAGCTGTTTTTCGAGGGTACGTAACACCTGGCGCTGATGCTCTTCATCTTCCATGTCGATGAAGTCGATGATGATGATCCCGCCCAGATTGCGCAGGCGCAGTTGCCGGGCGATGGCTGTGGCCGCCTCGAGGTTGGTCTTGAAGATGGTTTCTTCAAGGTTGCGATGACCCACGAATGCGCCGGTATTGACGTCGATGGTGGTCATGGCTTCCGCCGGATCGACCACCAGATAACCGCCGGACTTGAGCGGTACCTTACGATCCAGGGCTTTCTGGATCTCGTCTTCGACGCCATACAAATCGAAAATCGGCCGCTCACCCGGATAATGCTCAAGGCGGTCGGCAATTTCCGGCATCAGCTCGGCAACAAACTGCGTGGTCTTCTGGAAGGTTTCCCGTGAATCGATGCGAATTTTCTCGATCTTGGGGCTGACCAGATCGCGCAAGGTGCGCAACGCCAGGCCCAGGTCTTCATAGATCACGGTCGGCGCGCCAACGGTCTGGATCTGGGCACCGATCTGGTCCCACAGACGACGCAGGTAACGAATGTCCATCAGGATTTCATCTGCCCCGGCGCCCTCGGCCGCCGTACGCAGGATAAAACCACCGGTTTCCTTGATGCCTTCCTGGGCCACGCAATCGCTGACCACCTTCTTCAGGCGCTCACGCTCGGCTTCGTCTTCGATCTTCAACGAAATGCCCACATGGGCAGTGCGTGGCATGTACACCAGATAGCGTGACGGTATCGACAGCTGGGTTGTCAGGCGTGCACCTTTGGACGCAATCGGGTCTTTGGTGACTTGCACCACCAGGCTCTGGCCTTCATGCACCAGGGTGCTGATGCTTTCAACCGCCTGGCCTTCACGCAGGGAAATTTCGGAGGCATGGATAAACGCAGCGCGATCCAGACCGATATCAACAAATGCGGCCTGCATGCCGGGCAAAACCCTGACAATCTTGCCTTTGTAGATATTGCCCACAATACCCCGGCGCTGGGTACGTTCGACATGAACCTCTTGCAGAACACCGTTCTCTACCACCGCCACGCGCGATTCCATCGGCGTGATGTTGATCAGGATCTCTTCACTCATGGCTGGGTCTCGTTCAGGCGTCATCACAGTAGTGCCACGTCTCGTAGGTGCGGTATTCAGCGCACGGTAAGGTTTTGCCAACAGGGTATGCCGAAATGCCCGAGCAGTTCTGCGGTTTCGCACACAGGCAAGCCCACAACGGCGGAATAACTGCCATTGAGCCCCGCTACAAACACTGCGGCCAACCCCTGAATAGCGTAGCCACCGGCTTTATCCTGCGGCTCACCGCTGGCCCAATACAGGCTGGCTTCTTGTTTGCTGATGTTGCGAAAGCGTACCTGGCTGCTGACCACACGGGTTTCACAGCGATCGGCATCAATGATTGCGATGGCGGTCAACACCTCATGCTCCCGGCCAGACAGCGCCATGAGCATAGCCAAGGCATCGGCCTCGTCGATTGGTTTGCCAAGAATGCAGCCATCCAGGACCACGGCGGTGTCGGCCCCCAGCACGCAAAAAGTGCTGTCCGCCGCTGTTGTCAGGAGTTGCTGGCGCCCAGCCTGGGCCTTTTCGCGCGCCAGGCGCTCGACGTAGGCCACAGGGGGTTCATTTTGAAAGGGAGTTTCATCGATGGCCGCGCTGACCGTTTTGAACGGCACGCCGATCTGAGTCAGTAACTCGCGTCGGCGCGGTGAGCCAGAGGCCAGATAAAGCGAAGTCATCAAGACATCTCCCTGTCGAAGTGCACAAACCAGGAAATGGCTCGTATCCAATTAATTGATTTTAAAACGTCGGCACAGCCCACGAAGTCCATAACTGATCCAGGGCCACAACAGGGCGCTGACCAACGCGGGCAAGACCAGCGCCAGGGTCGGCTGTCGGTTGCCGGTCAAGGCACTGAGCCACAACTGGGCAAGCTGGGCCAGACCGAAAATCACCAGAAGCACCAGGCATTGCTGCCACATCGGGAACACCCTCAGGCGCTGTTGAAGCGACAGTACCAGGAAGGTGATCAGGGTCAGGGTCAAGGCATTCTGCCCCAGCAACGTGCCGTACAGCACATCTTCGGCCAGTCCCAGGCAAAACGCTGTAACCATACCCACTTTGTGCGGCATGTATAAGGCCCAAAAAGCCAGCAACAGCGCCAGCCACAGTGGACGCAGGATTTCCATGAACTGGGGCATCGGTGAAATGCTGAGCAACAGGCCGATGGCAAACGTCAGCCAGATCAACCAGCCATTACTCGAACGCGTATTCGCCATTATTGCCTCTCCCGAGTAGTGCCCGGCGCAGTGGCAGGCGTTCTGGCTGCGGCGGGGGTTGCAACTGGCGCAGGTTTTTTCACGGCCTTGGGGTCAGTGGCCACCGCCGCAGGCGCGGCAGGTGTAGCTGGCACTGCAGCGGGTGCAGCGGCTGGCGCAGGCACTGACGGCTTGGGCACTGTGGTCGGAACGATCGCCGGCGCTTCACCGTTTTGCTCGGCTTCCTGGGCCTTGGCCGCATCGTTGGCCCGCTCTTCCGGAGTTCGGCTATCGCTGAACACCAGCAGCAGGTAGCGACTGCGATTCAATGCCGCCGTGGGAACCGCACGCACAATGGCGAAAGGCTGACCCGAGTCGTGGATGACTTCCTTGACCGTTGCCACCGGATAACCGGCCGGGAAGCGCTGCCCCAGACCCGAGCTGACCAGCAGGTCGCCCACTTTGATATCCGCAGTGTCGGCCACATGGCGCAGTTCCAGGCGCTCGGGGTTCCCCGTACCGCTGGCAATTGCACGCAGGCCATTACGGTTTACCTGCACCGGAATGCTGTGGGTGGTATCGGTGAGCAACAGTACACGGGAGGTGTAGGGCATCAACTCAACCACCTGCCCCATCAAGCCCCGTGCGTCGAGCACTGGCTGACCCAGCACCACGCCGTCGCGCTCACCCTTGTTGATGATGATGCGATGGGTAAAGGGGTTAGGGTCCATGCCGATCAACTCGGCCACTTCCACCTTTTCGTTGACCAGCGCAGAGGAGTTCAACAGCTCGCGCAGGCGAACGTTCTGCTCGGTCAAGGCGGCCAGCTTTTGCATGCGGCCTTGAAGCAGAAGGTTTTCGGTTTTGAGTTTCTCGTTTTCAGCCACAAGCTCGGTGCGGCTGCCGAACTGACTGGCCACGCCCTGCCACAATCGCTGCGGCAAATCGGTAATCCAGTAGGACTGCATCAGCACCAGCGACATTTGACTGCGCACAGGCTTGAGCAACGTGAAGCGAGCGTCCACTACCATCAGCGTGACGGATAGCACGACCAGCACCAGAAAGCGCACGCCCAATGATGGGCCTTTGGAAAAGAGCGGTTTAATAGGCCGCTCCTCCCGGGCAAGTGTTCAATTTATTCATACGGCTTCAAGCGGCCTGGATGAAGATTGACAGAAGATAAACGCCAAAAGGCAGCACTGCAAAGTGCTACCTTCTGGTGATAACCATAGGACTGCACCACGCGATCTTATTCGCTGGAGAGCAGGTCCATTGTGTGTTTATCCATCATTTCCAGCGCACGGCCACCGCCACGCGCAACGCAGGTCAGCGGGTCTTCGGCAACGATAACCGGCAGGCCGGTTTCCTGAGCCAGCAACTTGTCGAGGTCACGCAGCAAGGCGCCACCACCGGTCAGTACCAGGCCACGCTCGGCGATGTCCGAAGCCAGCTCTGGCGGAGACTGCTCCAGCGCGCTTTTCACAGCCTGAACGATGGTTGCCAGCGACTCTTGCAGAGCCTCAAGCACTTCATTGGAGTTCAGGGTGAAGGCACGTGGGACACCTTCTGCCAGGTTACGGCCGCGCACGTCGACTTCACGTACTTCGCCACCCGGGAAAGCCGTACCGATTTCGGTCTTGATGCGCTCGGCCGTCGATTCACCGATCAGGCTGCCGTAGTTACGACGCACATAAGTGATGATCGCTTCGTCGAAGCGGTCGCCGCCAACCCGTACGGATTCGGCATACACCACACCGTTGAGGGAGATCAGCGCGATTTCAGTGGTACCACCACCGATATCGACAACCATCGAGCCGCGTGCTTCTTCAACCGGCAAGCCGGCACCGATGGCAGCAGCCATTGGTTCTTCGATCAGGAACACTTCACGGGCGCCCGCGCCGAGTGCCGATTCACGAATGGCGCGACGCTCTACCTGAGTCGACTTGCACGGGACGCAAATCAGTACGCGTGGGCTAGGTTGCAGGAAGCTGTTTTCATGCACCTTGTTGATGAAGTACTGCAGCATTTTTTCGCAAACGCTGAAATCGGCAATAACGCCGTCCTTCATCGGACGAATGGCAGCAATGTTGCCCGGTGTACGGCCAAGCATGCGCTTGGCCTCGGTGCCGACGGCAACGACACTTTTCTGGTTACCGTGTGTCCGAATAGCCACAACCGATGGCTCATTCAGGACGATACCGCGCTCACGCACGTAAATAAGGGTGTTGGCAGTGCCCAGGTCGATGGAAAGATCGCTGGAAAACATGCCACGCAGTTTCTTGAACATGGGAAAGGGACCCTAGGCAACGCGTGGGTAAAAAAGTGCGGCAAACTCTAACAACGACAGGGATTTTGGGCAAGGCGCCAATATGTTAAATTGGGCGCTTTTCTGAGCACCAGCTCCCACAATCGCGGCCATATGACCGTAGAAATGCGGTAGTGTTCCGACAATCTAACACACGGATAGCATCCGTCCTGTTTTCCACTGGAGAATCCCATGGCGCTAGACCGCTCCGACGTGGAAAAAATCGCTCATTTGGCCCGCCTTGGTCTCAATGATGCCGATATTCCACGCACCACCGAAGCCCTTAACAGCATTTTGGGGCTGATTGATCAGATGCAGGCTGTCGACACCACAGGTATCGAGCCTATGGCCCACCCTCTGGAAGCCAACCAGCGCTTGCGTGCAGACGTCGTGACTGAAAGCAATCATCGCGAGGCTTATCAGTCCATCGCTCCAGCGGTCGAAAACGGCCTCTATCTGGTTCCGAAAGTCATCGAGTAAAGGAAAGAGCCTGCATGCATCAATTGACTCTGGCCGAGATCGCCCGCGGACTCGCCGATAAAAAGTTTTCTTCCGAAGAGCTGACCAAGACCCTGCTGGCGCGTATCGCCCAGCTCGATCCTCAGCTCAACAGTTTCATCACACTCACCGAAGACCTTGCCCTAGAGCAGGCCAAGGCCGCTGACGCACGTCGCGCCAACGGTGAAACCGGTGCCCTGCTGGGCACGCCGATCGGTCACAAGGACCTGTTCTGCACCCAGGGCGTACGCACCAGCTGCGCCTCCAAAATGCTCGACAACTTCAAGGCTCCGTACGACGCCACCGTGGTTGCCAAGCTTGCCGCTGCCGGCACCGTGACCCTGGGCAAGACCAACATGGACGAATTCGCCATGGGGTCGGCCAACGAGTCGAGCTACTACGGCGCGGTCAAAAACCCGTGGAACCTCGAGCACGTACCTGGCGGATCTTCGGGCGGTTCGGCAGCCGCTGTTGCCGCTCGTCTGCTCCCTGCTGCGACCGGCACCGACACGGGCGGATCTATCCGACAGCCGGCAGCCCTGACCAACCTCACCGGCCTGAAACCGACATACGGTCGTGTTTCGCGCTGGGGCATGATCGCTTACGCCTCCAGTCTCGATCAGGGCGGCCCATTGGCTCGCACCGCCGAAGACTGCGCCATCCTGCTGCAAGGCATGGCCGGTTTCGACCCGCAAGACTCCACCAGCATCGACGAACCCGTACCGGACTTCAGCGCCAGCCTCAATGGTTCGCTGCAAGGCCTGCGCATCGGCGTGCCTAAAGAGTTCTTCAGCGAAGGCCTGGACGCGCGCATTGCCGAACTGGTCCACAACAGCGTCAAGGCGCTTGAAAAGCTCGGCGCCGTGATCAAGCCCATCAGTCTGCCGAACATGCAGCACGCCATTCCTGCGTACTACGTGATCGCGCCAGCAGAAGCTTCGTCCAACCTGTCGCGTTTTGACGGCGTGCGCTTCGGCCATCGCTGCGAAGACCCGAAAGACCTCACCGACCTGTACAAGCGCTCGCGCGCCGAAGGCTTTGGCCCGGAAGTACAGCGCCGGATTCTGGTCGGTGCCTACGCCCTGTCGGCGGGCTACTACGACGCTTACTACCTGCAAGCGCAGAAAATTCGTCGCCTGATCAAAAACGACTTCATGACCGCGTTCAACGAAGTCGACATCATCCTCGGCCCGACCACGCCTAACCCGGCCTGGAAAATCGGCGCTAAAAACAGCGATCCGGTTTCGGCCTATCTGGAAGACGTCTACACCATCACCGCCAACCTCGCCGGCCTGCCAGGCCTGTCGATGCCAGCCGGTTTTGTCGATGGCTTGCCAGTAGGCGTGCAATTGCTTGCGCCTTACTTCCAGGAAGGCCGCCTGCTCAACGTCGCTCACCAGTATCAGCTCAACACTGACTGGCACACGCGCTCACCTGCCGGCTTCTGAGGAGAAACATATGCAATGGGAAGTTGTGATCGGGCTGGAAATTCACTCCCAGCTCGCCACCCAATCGAAGATTTTCTCCGGTAGCGCCACCACCTTTGGCGCAGAACCGAACACCCAGGCAAGCCTGGTCGACCTGGGCATGCCCGGCGTACTGCCGGTGCTGAACCAGGAAGCCGTGCGCATGGCGGTCATGTTCGGCGTAGCCGTTGACGCCGAGATCGTTCAGCACAACGTGTTCGCCCGCAAGAACTACTTCTACCCGGACCTGCCCAAGGGCTACCAGATCAGCCAGATGGAACTGCCGATTGTCGGCAAGGGCCACCTGGACATCACCCTTGAAGACGGCACCGTCAAACGTGTCGGCATTACCCGTGCCCACCTGGAAGAAGACGCAGGCAAAAGCCTGCACGAAGACTTCAGCGGTTCCACCGGCATCGACTTGAACCGTGCCGGCACGCCATTGCTAGAAATCGTTTCCGAGCCGGACATGCGCAGCGCCAAAGAGGCCGTGGCCTACGTCAAGGCAATGCACGCTCTGGTGCGTTACCTGGGCATTTGCGACGGCAACATGGCTGAAGGCTCCCTGCGCTGCGACTGCAACGTATCGATCCGCCCGGTCGGCCAGGCCGAGTTCGGGACTCGCTGCGAGATCAAGAACGTCAACTCGTTCCGCTTTATCGAGAAAGCGATCAACAGTGAAGTACAACGCCAGATCGAGCTGATCGAAGACGGCGGCAAGGTCATTCAGCAAACCCGCCTGTACGACCCGAACAAGGACGAAACCCGCGCCATGCGCAGCAAGGAGGAAGCCAACGACTACCGTTACTTCCCCGATCCTGACCTGCTGCCAGTGGTGATCGAAGATTCGTTTATCGAAGAGGTGCGTGCCACGCTGCCGGAACTGCCGCCGCAAAAGCGCGAACGCTTCCAGTCGCAGTTCGGCCTGTCGGCCTACGACGCCAGCGTATTGGCTTCGAGCCGCGAGCAAGCGGACTACTTCGAAAAAGTCGTGAGCATCAGTGGCGATGCCAAGCTGGCGGCCAACTGGGTGATGGTCGAGTTGGGCAGCCTGCTCAACAAACAAGGCCTGGACATCGACCAGTCGCCGGTCAGCGCAGAACAATTGGGCGGCATGCTGCAGCGCATCAAAGACAACACCATCTCCGGCAAAATCGCCAAGGTTGTGCTGGAAGCGATGGCCAATGGTGAGAGCAACGCAGACGAAGTCATCGAAAAGCGCGGCCTCAAGCAAGTGACCGACAGCGGCGCCATTGAAAAGGTGCTGGATGAAATGCTGGCGGCCAACGCAGAGCAGGTCGAGCAATACCGTGCGGCAGACGAAGCCAAGCGCGGCAAGATGTTCGGCTTCTTCGTGGGCCAGGCGATGAAAGCCTCCAAAGGCAAAGCCAACCCGCAACAGGTCAACGAACTGCTCAAGAGCAAGCTCGAAGGCTAAGCCACAAAACTCGTAGCAGCTGCCGCAGGCTGCGTCCGGCGGCGTAGCCGTCGTAAAACCAGAGGTTGCGGTTCAAGAGTTGAACCGCATTTTCTGACTTTACGATCGCTTCGCAATCGAACGCAGCCTTCGGCAGCAGCTACGCGAATCGCTTTTCAAGCAACATAAGGATCCCCCCATGAAGCGGCTACTCGGCGCTTGCGCCCTGCTCAGCTTGCTCGCAGGCTGCGCCAGCCATGACATAGACCCCCGTGGCTATGACAAAACAGGCATTGCCTCTTATTACGGTGCTCGACATCACGGCAAGCGAACCGCCAGCGGTGAACCATTCGACCAGAATGCCCTTACCGCCGCCCACCCTGCCCTGCCTTTCGGGACGCGGGTGCTGGTCACCAATCTGGGCAACGACAAATCTGTGGTGCTGCGCATCAATGATCGCGGCCCCCATACCCGCGGACGCCTGATAGACGTTTCGCGCAAGGCCGCCCAGCAACTGGATATGCTGCGCAGCGGCACAGCCAAAGTCCGGGTTCAGGGCTTGAGTGATTAATTGAGGGAGTTGCCGCCATTTTGGGCTTGAGCGCGCTGTCACCATGGAACCTGCTGCAATTGCTCTGCGGCCTCGTCATGCTGATCGCAGGGGCCGAATTGCTGGTGCGCTGCGCCGTACGCATGGCTGCCAACATGAAGGTACGCCCGCTGCTGATCGGTTTGACCGTGGTCGCATTGGGCAGCAGTGCCCCACAGATGACTGTCAGCCTGCAAGCCGCGCTCAATGACACCTCGGACATTGCCGTAGGCAGTGTGATCGGCAGCAATATTTTCAACATCCTGGTCACCCTGGGGCTGTCGGCGCTGATCATTCCCCTGCGCGTATCCCGTCAACTGGTGCGCCTGGACATTCCCCTGATGATCCTCGCCAGCGCCCTGGTGTTTGCCCTGGCACTCAACAAACAGCTCGATCGCCTGGACGGTGTTGTCCTGTTGTGCGGCCTGATGATCTACCTGGCCCTGCTGCTGCGCCAATCGCGTCAAAGCGGCCACCATCACAACAGCCACGCGCAGCCACACACCCCATGGCTGCACAACATCGCGTTAATGCTGTTGGCCCTGATCCTGCTCGGGGCGGCCGGGCACCTGCTGCTCGGTGCAGCAGTCACGGTTGCCACTGAGCTTGGGCTATCAGAGCGGATTATCGGACTGACCATCATTGCAGTCAGCACTTCACTGCCGGAACTGGCCACGTCACTGATCGCAGCCTTTCGCGGCCAGCGCGAAATTGCTGTCGGCAATGTGATTGGCAGCAATGTTTTCAGCCTGCTGGGGGTACTTGGCCTGACGGCTCTGGTCGCTCCAGCGCCCTTGTCGGTATCGCCCAACGCGCTGGCGTTCGACTTGCCGGTGATGCTGGGTGTGGCGGCGCTGTGTCTGCCCGTGTTCTACGCGGGGTACCGCGTCACCCGTGCTGAAGGGTTGCTGTTTCTGGGTTTATACCTGGCCTATGGGCTGCATGTAGTGTCCTTCACCATCGGCATGCCCTTGGCCGGCAAGCTTGAACACCTGATGCTGTTTTTCATCTTGCCGGCGCTGCTGGTGTTTCTGCTGTTCAGTACCCTGCGCGCGTGGCGCCGTCAGCATTAGATCCAGCCGCCCCACTGCAATACAAATATCCCGATATTGGTCGTGATGGCCGCCATCAAGGTGGTGATCACAATAATTGCGGCCGCCAATTCGTGATTACCGTTGGCTGCACGCACCATGACATAACTGGCAGCGGCCGTCGGGCTGGCGAAATAAAGGAACAAAATCCCCAATTCCGGCCCGCGAAAGCCACACAACCAAGCCCCCAGAGTTGTCAGTAGCGGCAAACTGACCATTTTCACCAGACTTGCGCTCAGCGCCCTGTCGCCACTTTTACGCAGGCTTGCCAGCGACAGCGTGCCACCGATGCAAATCAGCGCCAGGGGCAAGGTCATTGCGGCCAGGTATTCGCCAGACGCTTGCAACCAACCGGGCAGGCTGATCTTGAATACCGCAAACGGCACCGCAGCCAGCACGCTGATGATCAGCGGGTTCTTGACCACACTTTTGCAGATGCTCCACGGATCGGACTTGATCACCGGGCTGTACACCGCCAGCACGATAGTCGACAGCGTGTTGTAGAACAGGATCACGAGGCCTGCGAGTACCGCGCCCAATGAAATCCCGTAGTCGCCGTACATGCTGGCCGCGAGAGCCAGGCCAATGACCCCGTTATTGCCGCGAAAGGCGCCCTGGGTGTAGACCCCACGGTCTTCACGAGGGCAGCGCCAGATCGACCAACCCCAGGCAAACGCAAACCCTGCGAGGGTTGCCAGCACGAAATAAGCCAGCACCTTGGGCTGCAGGGCCGCCCTGAGATCGGCATGCAAAATGCCCAGAAACAACAACGCCGGCATGGTGACGTTAAACACCAGTGCCGACGCTGTGTGGATAAAGTTGTCATTGATCCAGCCCACGCGCTTGAGCACCACGCCCAGAAACAGCATGGCAAATACGGGGGCAGTTATCGTGAGCGTCTGAAGGAAAATAGCCAGCATGTCAGCACACTCATGGAGGTAGAACCGGGTTGAGGCCTTCTTGAAGAAAGCCTCAACGTCCTTTGTTACATACCTTTGACGGCATAAATGCCGGCGGCATTACGCCAGTAGCCTTTGTAGTCCATACCATAGCCGAAGATATAACGGTCAATGCACGGCAAGCCGACGTAGTTGGCCTTCAAGTCCGGACGCGCCTTGCGGTCATGGTCCTTGTCGATCAATACCGCGGTGTGCACCTGACGGGCACCGGCGTGCTTGCAGAACTCTACGATCGCGCTAAGGGTGTGCCCCTCGTCGAGGATGTCGTCGATGATCAACACGTGACGGTCGATGAACGATACTTCTGGCTTGGCTTTCCAGAACAGGTCGCCGCCAGTGGTTTCATTGCGATAGCGCGTAGCGTGCAGGTACGACGCTTCAAGCGGGAATTTCAGATGGGTGAGCAGCTTGCCGGAAAAAATCAGGCCGCCGTTCATCACACAAAAAACCACTGGATTGGTCTCGGCCATTTCTGCCGTGATTTGCGCACCAACGCGGGCAATTGCCTCTTCGACTTCGGCTTCGGTGTACAGGCAGTCAGCCTCTCGCATGATTTGACGGATATGCTCGAGATCAGCAGACATGACGCTCTCCAGGGGGGGTTGTGCAAGAAAAGCGGGCAAAGGTACGCATCCGCATGGCTCAGATCAAGCATTTATGGACTAACGTGCAGTAATGTCTGTAGGACATCACCCCGGATTAGATTAATCTAGGCCGGTTTTTTTGCCTGCCCCCCGGAGTTTTTCCCTATGCCTATCCGCGAGATACGCCATCCGCTAATCCGTCATAAACTCGGCCTCATGCGTCGCGCTGACATTAGCACGAAGAATTTCCGTGAGCTCGCTCAGGAAGTCGGCGCTTTGCTGACCTATGAAGCCACCAGTGACCTGACCCTCGAAACCTACGATATCGAAGGCTGGTGCGGCACTGTTCAAGTTGAAAAAATCGCCGGTAAGAAAATTACCGTCGTACCGATCCTGCGCGCCGGTATCGGCATGCTGGAAGGTGTTCTGAGCCTGATCCCGGGCGCCAAAGTCAGCGCTGTCGGTATTGCCCGTAACGAAGAAACCCTCCAGGCCCACACCTACCTGGAAAAACTGGTTCCGGAAATCAACGAGCGTCTGGCGATGATTATCGACCCGATGCTGGCCACCGGCTCTTCGATGGTTGCCACCATTGATCTGCTGAAAAAAGCCGGCTGCAAGGAAATCCGCGCCATGGTGCTGGTTGCTGCGCCAGAAGGGATTGCTGCTGTTGAAGCCGCTCACCCGGACGTGACCATCTACACCGCCTCCATTGATGAGCGTTTGAACGAGCACGGCTACATCATCCCGGGCTTGGGCGATGCCGGCGACAAGATCTTCGGCACCAAGCAAAAGGACATTTAACATGCAGGACGAGTTCAACGACCCGCTCTGGCGCCAGATAATCTCTGGCGCGCAGATGCTCTTCGTGGCGTTTGGCGCGTTGGTGTTGATGCCATTGATTACCGGCCTCGACCCCAACGTTGCGCTGTTCACGGCGGGTCTCGGGACTCTGCTGTTCCAGATCGTGACCCGGCGCCAGGTGCCGGTCTTTCTGGCTTCGAGTTTCGCTTTCATTACCCCGATCATTCTCGCCAAAGGGCAGTTCGGCCTTGCAGCGACCATGGGCGGCGTCATGGCAGCCGGTTTTGTGTATACCTTTCTGGGTTTCGCGGTGAAGCTCAAGGGCACCGGGTTCATCGACCGCTTGTTGCCACCTGTGGTGATCGGTCCGGTGATTATCTCGATTGGCCTGGCGATGGCGCCCATTGCAGCGCACATGGCCATGGGCCGCGCTGAAGATGGCACCGAGCTGATTCACTATCAAACCGCCATGATGATCTCGATGCCAGCGCTGCTGACGACCTTGATCGTGGCTGTATTCGGTAAAGGGATTTTCCGTCTGGTGCCCATCATCGCCGGTGTGCTGGTCGGGTTTGGCATGGCGTTTTACTTTGGCGTCGTCGACACCGCCAAGATCGCCGCAGCGCCGTGGTTCGCCATGCCGCACTTCACTGCCCCCGAGTTCAACTGGCAGGCGATTCTGTTTATCGTCCCCGTAGCGCTTGCTCCGGCCATTGAACATATCGGCGGCGTGATTGCCGTAGGCAGCGTGACCGGTCGCGACTACCTGAAAAAGCCGGGCCTGCACCGCACGCTGTTCGGTGACGGCATCGCCACCACCGCTGCCGGCATGCTGGGCGGACCACCCAACACCACCTACGCCGAAGTGACTGGCGCGGTGATGCTGACCAAGAACTACAACCCGAAAATCATGACCTGGGCAGCGATTTTCGCCATCAGCCTGGCATTTGTCGGTAAGTTCGGCGCACTGCTGCAAAGCATTCCGGTCCCTGTAATGGGCGGGATTCTGTGCCTGCTGTTCGGTTCGATTGCAGCCGTGGGCATGAACACCCTGATCCGCCATCAGGTCGACCTGAGCGAAGCACGCAACCTGGTGATCGTGTCGGTGACTCTGGTCTTCGGGATTGGCGGCGTGCTGATCGGTACGGGGATGGGGCCTGAGGACTTCGGTCTCAAAGGTATCGCGTTGTGCGCCATTGTGGCGATTGCGCTGAACCTGATCCTGCCGGGCAACGACAGCTGGAAACACAAGAAAGGTGACGGCCCCGTCATCTGACCTGTAATCCCTGTAGGAGCGGACTTGCTCGCGATGCAGTCAACGCGGTCTATCGGTTGGATAGAGGTGATGCAATCGCGAGCAAGTCCGCTCCTACAGGGGTTTTTCTAAAGCGCCAGCGGCGCCCTTTCACACAAAGTTTTCAACGCCTGCGCCCATTGCGGGTTGTCATTGAGACACGGCACCAGCACCAACTCTTCGCCCCCCGCCTCGATAAACTGCTCGCGCCCGCGATCACCGATCTCTTCCAGCGTTTCAATGCAATCAGCCACAAACGCCGGGCACATCACCAGAATCTTCTTCACCCCCTGCTTGGCCAACGCATCAAGACGCGCCTCCGTGTAGGGTTCGATCCACTTGGCCCGGCCCAAACGGGACTGGAACGCCACCGACCACTTGCCTTCAGGCAACCCCATTCGCTCGGCAAAAGCATGGGCAGAACGCAAACACTGCGCTCGATAACAGGTTTGCAAAACTGCAGGCGAAGCATTCTGGCAGCAGTCTTCATTCTTGAAGCAGTGATTGCCGGTCGGGTCCAGCTTGTGCAAATGCCGCTCGGGCAAACCGTGAAAGCTGAGTAGCAGGTGATCGTAATCCTGCTCCAGATGCGGCCGGGCGCTAGCCACCAGCGCATCGAGGTACTCGGGCTGGTCATAGAAGGGCTGCACAATCGAAAACTGTATCGGCAATTTTTTGGCCTTGACCACGCGCTTGGCTTCTTCAATCACCGTGGTCACGGTGCTGTCAGCGAACTGCGGATAAAGCGGTGCCAGCGTGACCTTCTTGATGCCCTGCGACGCCAGACGGGTGAGCACGGTTTCAATCGACGGCTCGCCGTAACGCATGGCCAACTCGACCGGGCCCTGGGTCCACTCTTTGGTCATCGCCTGCTGCAGGCGACGACTGAGTACCACCAGTGGCGAACCCTCGTCCCACCAGATCGAGGCATACGCGTGGGCCGACTGCTCAGGACGCTTGACCAGGATCAACGACACCAGCAAGCGCCGTACCGGCCACGGCAAGTCGATAACATACGGATCCATCAAAAACTGGTTCAAGTAACTGCGTACATCCGCTACCGAAGTAGACGCCGGCGAACCCAGGTTAACCAGCAACAACGCGTGGTCGGTCATGCAACTTCCTATTTCAGAGGCGGGCGGCGACATCATCAAGTGCCGCACGCAAATCGGTGAACTGAAAAGTAAAACCGGCAGCCAGCAACTTTGCAGGCATAGCCCGCTGGCCACCCAGTAACAAACCGGACATCTCGCCCAGCAACACGCGCAGTACAAATGCGGGCATGGGCATAAATGCCGGACGGTGCAACACGCTGCCCAAGGTCCTGGCGAAGTCGGCATTGCGTACCGGGTGTGGCGCGCAGGCATTATAAGGACCGCTGGCGGCATTCTCATGCACAAGAAAATCAATCAGGGCAATTTGATCCTTGACATGAATCCACGGCATCCACTGCCGACCATTGCCTATCGGCCCGCCCAGCGCCAGCTTGAAAGGCAACAACAGGCGCGACAAAAAGCCGCCTTCAGCTGCCAGTACCAGTCCCGTGCGCACCAGCACCACTCGAATGCCCAAGGCCTGCGCCCGCTGCGCGGTTTCTTCCCAGGCAATGCACAAGTGGCTGGCAAAATCTTCGCTGACTGGCGGTGAGTCCTCGGTCAGCTCACGCTCGCCACCGTCGCCGTACCAGCCAACGGCCGAACCGGACACCAGCACCGACGGCCTTTGATCCCGGCTTTCAAGCCAGGCCACCAGGGTTTCGGTCAGGGTAATGCGACTGCTCCACAGCAGAGCCTTGCGCCCGCGCGTCCAGGGACGATCGGCGATGGGCGCACCTGCCAGATTGACCACGGCATCAATCGGTTCCTGCCCGAGCTCCTCAAGCAGGGCAACACCCTTGACCTGAGCACCGCACAATCGGGCCACTTGCTCAGGGCGCCGACTCCACACACTAAGGCGGTGGCCTTGCGCCAGCCAGTGACGACAGAGCTGACGCCCTATCAAGCCTGTACCGCCGGTCAGCAATATGTGCATGAGTTGATCCTCGCAAGGAGTTTTATCGGGAGCACTGGTCTATTTTTACTGTAAGACCTTTTATCGGTCGTCGACCTGACTTAAGAATAGGCCACATGGATCTGGAAGAATCACTAAAACCTATACTAACAAATAGAATTGTACAGGTATTGCCGACGGCGTAGTCTGTGCAAACAGAGATCGAGGCCATAATGACTGTACCTATCGCGATTATTGGCGCCGGCATAGCCGGACTGGCAGCAGCAAACACTCTGCACAAGGCAGGGCACGCGATTCATCTTTTCGACAAGAGCCGTGGCAGCGGCGGACGCATGTCGAGCAAGCGCAGCGATGTCGGTGTACTGGACCTGGGGGCTCAGTACTTCACCGCACGGGACCGGCGTTTTGTCGATGAAGTCCAGCAGTGGCAAGCCAATGGCTGGGCTGCCGAATGGGAGCCACACCTGTACCACTATAAAAACGGTCAGTTAAGCCCCTCCCCTGACGAACAGACCCGCTGGGTGGGAACGCCACGCATGAGCGCCATCACACGCGGCCTGCTCGGCAGTCTGCCGGTCAGTTTCTCGTGCCAGATCACCGACCTGATACGCGGCGAGAAACACTGGCACTTGCTGGATGCCGAAGGTGCAGAGCACGGCCCGTTCAGCCACGTCATCATTGCCACCCCGGCGCCACAGGCCACCTCTCTGCTGGCCAGCGCCCCGAAGCTGGCGAGTACCGCAGCCGGGGTCAAAATGGAACCAGCCTGGGCCGTCGCCCTGGCCTTTGAGTCCCCCCTCGACACGCCTATGGAAGGTTGCTTCGTACAAGGCGGCCCGCTGGACTGGCTAGCCCGCAACCGTAGCAAGCCCGGACGTGCCAGCCAGCCTGACACCTGGGTTTTGCACGCGACCAGTGCCTGGAGCAAGCAGAATCTCGACTTGCCCAAAGAGGCCGTCATCGAACACCTTCATGGTGCTTTTGCAGAGCTGATGCACTTCCCTACACCCGCGCCGACTTTCAGCCTTGCCCATCGCTGGCTCTACGCGCGACCTGCCGCTGCCCATGAGTGGGGTGCCCTCGCGGATTCCGATCTGGGCCTGTATGCCTGCGGCGACTGGTGCCTGTCGGGCCGCGTCGAAGGTGCATGGCTTAGCGGTCAAGAAGCTGCCCGTCGACTGATAGAGCATCTGGAGTGATGCAAAACCCGTAGTCGCTGCCGCAGGCTGCGATGGTTTGCGTAGCAGGCCTGCAAAGCTGAAGGTCCTGCGGCCCTTTTCGCAGCCTGCGGCAGCGACTACAGACCCCTCCCATCAAAAAACCTGTACAAGAGATTTGACTTGTACAACATCAGGCATATGATGAACTCAAGTTGTACATCAACATAAAGATGTACAAGTAATTCTTGAGAGGTTCGTCAGATGGCCAGCACCTTATCAGCCCGGCACAAACCCAAAATTGCCATCAGCGCGTGCTTGCTGGGGGCCGAAGTTCGCTTCAACGGCGGGCACAAAGAGTCGCGGCTTTGCAGCCAGACGTTGAGCCAGCACTTCGAATTTGTGCCGCTGTGCCCCGAGGTTGCCATCGGCCTTGGCATTCCTCGCCAGCCTGTACGCCTGGTGGGCAATCCTGCTCAACCCCAAGCCGTCGGCACCGTCGACAGCACCTTGAACGTGACTCAGCCACTGCACGACTACGGCGTGGAAATGGCCGCAGCCCACACGGATATCTGTGGCTACATCTTCATGCAAAAGTCGCCCTCATGCGGCCTGGAGCGGGTCAAGGTGTATCAGGACGGCGGCCGCCCCGCAGAGTTGAGCGGCCGTGGCATTTATGCTCAAGCGTTTTGTGACGCCCATCCCGACTTGCCTGTGGAGGAAGACGGTCGATTGAATGATCCGGTGCTGCGCGAGAACTTCATGACCCGGGTTTATGCCTACAGCGCCTGGCAGGCCCTGCTCAAACAGGGCGTCACCCGCCGCTCACTGACCGAATTTCACGCCCGCTACAAATACCAGCTGATGGCCCATCACCCGGTGCAGTACAAAACCCTGGGCAATTTGCTCGGCAGTCTTGGCAAGCAAGATCCGCGAGCCATTGCACCGCAGTACTTCAGCGAGCTGATGAAAGCGCTGAAAAAATGCGCGACCCGGCGCACCCACACCAACGTGCTGCAACACATCAGCGGCTACCTCAAACAATCCATCAGCCCCGAAGACAAGCAGGAAGTTCAGCAGCTGATTGGCCAGTACCTGCACGGCATCGTGCCGCTGGTGGTGCCCCTGACCCTGCTCAAGCATCACTTTCGCCTGCACCCGCACCCTTACATCTCGCGCCAGGTTTACCTGCAGCCGCATCCGGAAGACCTCAGCCTGCGCAATGCCATCTGACCATGAATGATGACCTGATCATGTCCAATACCCCTGACGCGGACTACAGCCAGGCACTGGCTGAGGGCTGGTTGCCCATTCGTGAAGTCTCGCGCATCACCGGTGTGAATGCCGTGACCTTGCGTGCCTGGGAACGACGCTATGGCCTGATCGTGCCGCACCGCACGGCCAAGGGCCATCGTCTGTTTTCCAGCGAGCATATCCAGCGTATTCAGCACATTTTGTTGTGGCTCAATCGCGGCGTGTCGGTCAGCCAGATCAAACCGCTGCTCAACACCCCCTCGACTCCCGCCGTAACGCCCGACAGCGACTGGCAGGTGTGGCGCCAAACCATGATTGAGTCCATCAGTGAACTGGCCGAGCGCCGCCTGGATGATTGCTTCAATCAGGCAATGTCGCTCTACCCTGCTCGCCCGCTCTGCGAACAACTGCTGGTGCCGCTGCTCAACGATCTTGAGCAGCGCTGGCAAGGGCAATTCGGCGCGCAACTGGAGCGTGTGTTTTTCCACTCCTGGTTACGCAGCAAACTGGGGGCCCGGATTTATCACAACAACCGCTCGCTCAAGGGCGCACCGGTCTTGCTGATCAACCATTCAGACCTGCCGTTCGAGCCACAGCTGTGGCTGACCGCCTTGCTGGTCAGCAGCAGTCACTGTGCGGTCGAGGTATTCGACGCGCCTTTACCCAACGGTGAACTGGGCCTGGCGGTGGAACATTTAAAACCCCGTGCAGTGGTGCTGTATTCCAGCAAAACCCTTAACACCCAAGTACTGCCCAGGCTACTGAGCGGCATTGAATGCCCGATCCTGATTGCCGGACCAACGGTAAGCATCCATTTCGATCTGTTGTCCGTAACTACAACCGAGATCGCAGGATTGTACCTGGCCCACGACCCGGTAGAGGCCCATCAACGCCTCAGCCAACTTGGCCTTTTATAGCAAGGAATTGACATGCAACTGATCTGGCTGCGCAGCGACTTGCGCCACTACGACAACACCGCCCTGAGCGCCGCAGCCAAACGCGGACCGACCGTGGCCGTGTACCTCATCAGCCCCGAGCAATGGCTGGCCCACGATGATGCGCCGTGCAAAGTTGATTTCTGGCTGCGCAACCTGCGCACCTTGAGTGACAGTCTGCAGCAGCTCAACATCCCGCTGCTGATCCGCACCGCTCCGGCATGGGATCAGGCGCCTGCAGTGCTGCTTGAACTGTGCCAGCAGCTCGGGATTCAGGCCGTCCACGCCAATCAGGAATACGGCATCAACGAAACCCGTCGCGACCAGGAGGTGGCTCGGACTCTTGAAGCCCAGGGCATCGAATTTCACAGCTACCTCGACCAATTGCTGTTCCAGCCGGGCAGCATCCTGACGCAATCGGGCTCGTACTTTCAGGTCTTCAGCCAGTTCCGCAGGATCTGCTACAACCGCCTGCACATGGCCTTGCCACAGATCGTGGCCAGGCCTGACAGCCAGGCACCGCTGAACATCGAGCCCGATAGCATTCCAGAATCGGTCAGCGGATTTGCTACACCCAGCCCAACGTTGCGAGCGCTCTGGCCAGCAGGCGAGAAAGAGGCTCAGCAGCGCCTGGCACAGTTTGCCGATGAACAGATTCACTTCTATCAGGACGAACGCGACCTGCCGGCCAAACCCGGTACCAGCCAGCTTTCGACCTACCTCGCCGCGGGCGTAATCTCACCCCGCCAATGCCTGCATGCGGCATTGCACAGTAACAACGGCGAGTTTGAAAGCGGCAGCCCGGGGGTGTTCACCTGGATCACTGAACTGCTCTGGCGCGAGTTCTACAAACATATTCTGGTCGGTTACCCACGCGTCTCCCGTCATCGCGCCTTCCGCCTTGAGACCGAATACTTGCCGTGGCGTAACGCGCCGGATGAGCTGGCCGCCTGGAAACAGGGGCGCACGGGCTTCCCGATTATCGACGCAGCCATCCGCCAACTGCTGGAAACAGGCTGGATGCATAACCGCCTGCGCATGGTAGTGGCCATGTTCCTGACCAAAAACCTGCTGATCGACTGGCGCGAAGGCGAGCGTTTTTTTATGCAGCATTTGATCGACGGTGATTTGGCCGCCAACAACGGCGGCTGGCAGTGGAGCTCATCCACAGGCACCGACTCAGTACCGTACTTCCGAATTTTCAACCCGCTGACTCAGTCAGAGCGCTTCGATCCCGAAGGTCGATTCATCAAACACTGGCTGCCAGAGCTGGCGGACCTGAATAAAAAACAAGTGCACAACCCCGCCTTGATCGGCGGGTTATTTGGCGTGGCCAATTACCCGGCCCCCATCGTCGATTTGAGCAAAAGCCGTGAGCGTGCCCTGAGCGCTTTCAAGAGCCTGCCGTCGCGGCAAATAGTGGAGGTGAGCCATGGCTGAAGGGCGGCGGATCTGGCTGACAGGCGCCAGCAGCGGGATTGGCGCGCAAATCGCTGAGGAATTGCTCACAAGCGGCGCCCGGCTGGCGTTGACTGCCCGTACGCTCGCCCCCTTGAAAGCCTTGTCTGACCGCTTCCCCGGCCAAGTCCTGCTGGTACCCGGCGACCTGACCGACATTGTGCAGGTCCGCGAGATCAGCAAACGCATCACACAGGCCTGGGGCGCACTGGACACCGTGATCCTCAACGCCGGAACCTGTGAGTATGTCGACGTCCGTGAGTTCGACTCCGCATTGATCGAGCGCGTGGTGCGCACCAACCTGCTGGCCAACTGTTATTGCATTGAGAGTGCGCTGCCACTGCTGCGCGCCGGTTCGCGCCCGTATCTGGTGGGCGTGGTCAGCTCTGTCACCTATTGGGCGCTGCCACGGGCACAGGCTTATGGCGCTTCAAAAGCCGGCTTGCGTTACTTGCTCGAATCGCTGCGTATCGATCTGGCTCAGGAAGGCATCAATGTCACCCTCGTCAGCCCCGGCTTCGTCGACACCCCGCTCACCGAAAACAATGACTTCCCGATGCCGATGCGCTGGTCAGCGCAAAAAGCGGCACAGCATATATGCCAGCGCCTGAAAAAACGTCCGTTGGAAATCGCCTTTCCCACATTGTTCATCCTCTCGCTGAGGCTGTTGGCGAACTTGCCAAAACGCCTGCAAGTCGCACTCGGGAAACGCCTGGCACGCAACTCTGACGGTAAACCCTCATGAAAATCGCGATCATTGGCAGTGGTATTTCGGGGCTGACCTGCGGCTACCTGCTGCATAAAGAGCACGACATCAGCGTATTCGAAACCAGTGACTGGGTCGGCGGCCACACCCACACCGTCAACCTGAGTGTCAAAGGCCAGTCCTACGCCGTGGACACTGGCTTTATCGTGTTCAACGACTGGACTTACCCCAACTTCATCAAGCTGATGGACCAGTTGGGGGTTCGCTCAAAAGCCACTGAAATGAGCTTTTCAGTGCACGACACCGACAGCAACCTCGAATACAACGGCAACACCCTCAATAGCCTGTTTGCCCAGCGCAGCAATCTGTTGTCTCCCGGGTTCTGGGGCATGTTGCGCGACATCCTGCGCTTCAATCGCCAAGCCATTCGCGACCTGGACGAGCAGCGCATTGCCAGCGACACCCGGCTGGGTGACTACCTGCAGCAGCAGGGTTATGGCACGCGTTTTATCGAGCACTACATCGTACCGATGGGTGCTGCGATCTGGTCCATGTCCCTGGCAGACATGCTGAGCTTTCCGCTGCAGTTTTTTGTGCGGTTCTTCAAGAATCACGGCTTGCTCAGCGTCAGCAATCGCCCGCAATGGCGTGTGATTGAAGGTGGCTCCAGTGCCTACATACAACCCTTGAGTGCAGGTTTTGCCGACAGGATTCGTCTCAACTGCCCGGTCATCCAGGTAACCCGCAATGAACAGGGCGTTCAGGTACACAGTGCCGGCGGTATCGAAGACTTCGACAAGGTGATCTTTGCCTGCCACAGCGATCAAGCCCTCAAGCTGCTGGCCACACCCTCATCTGCAGAACGGCAAATCCTGGCAGCGATGCCCTATGCCGATAATGACGTGGTGCTGCACACCGATACCCGCTTGCTGCCAGACCGAAAACTGGCCTGGGCGAGCTGGAATTACCGTTTGGGCTCTGCAGGCCAAAAGCGTGCTGCCGTGACCTACGACATGAACATCCTGCAAGGAATTGAGAGCGAGACCACATTCTGCGTCAGCCTCAATCAAACCAGCGCGATTGATCCGCTCAAAGTACTGGCCCGTTTTACCTATGCCCATCCTCAGTACAGCCTGGGCGCCATTGCTGCACAAGCACGCTGGCAAGAACTACTGGGCGCCCAGCACAGCTACTTTTGCGGCGCCTATTGGGCCAACGGCTTTCATGAAGACGGCGTGGTCAGCGCATTGCGCGTGGCCCAGGCCTTTGGCCAACAACTATGAACAGCGCCCTGTACAGCGGCTGGATCGCCCATCGACGCTTTGCGCCGACTACCCATGCGTTCCGCTACCAGATCGGCTTGTTGTATCTGGATCTGGATGAGCAAGACGCTGTACTGGGGCTTTCGGCGCTGGCAGGAAAAAGCCGATTTGCACCTTTCTCCTTTCGTGAAACTGATTACCTGAAAACCTACACCGCAACCGGTATGCGCCTGATTGACGCGGTTCGTCAGCAAGTCGGCATCGCCTTAGGGCATACGCCCCAGGGCTCGATCTGCTTGCTGACCCAAGCCCGCAGCTGGGGGCTGTCGTTCAACCCGGTGAGCTTCTTTTACTGCCACGAGGCGGACGGAAAACTGGCTGCCATCTTTTGCGAAGTCACCAATACGCCTTGGCGCGAACGCTATCACTACGTGCTCCCGGCACAAGGCGATGGTTTTCAGCATGTCGCCGTGGCCAAAGCCTTTCACGTTTCCCCCTTTCTGCCACGGGACCTGGAATACCGCATGAGCTTCAGCCCACCCCAGGCCCGACTCGGCGTGCACATGGCCGACTGGCAGGGCGAGCTGAAACTGTTCGACGCCACCCTCAACCTGCAACGTACGACCCTGGACCGCGCAGGGCTGCACCGCTACTTGCGGCAGTTTCCGTGGATGACCGCCAAAACCTGCCTGGCCATTTACTGGCAAGCCTTGCGCCTGTTTCTCAAACGCACACCGATTTTTTCCCATCAGGCCGCCGACGGCGCCTTTCGTATTGCCGCCCTGCAACCTAAGGATAAACGCCATGAAGAGCTCTAGCCTGGTGAGCAAATCCTCACTGTCGACTACCCATAACCTGACCAGTGCGCTATTGCGACGCGGAGTCATGCGCCAGCTTGCCCAGTTGAAACACGGTCATCTGGTGGTGATCGAAAACGGCGAACGCCTGATGTTCGGCGACAGCGGCGCCGGTCTGGTCGGCGAAGTACAGATTCACGATGCAAGCCTGTGGGGCATGATAGCCAGCAGCGGCTCGATTGGCGCGGGCGAGGCCTTTATTCATGGCTACTGGAGCTCACCCGACCTGACCAAGGTGATCCGGGTGCTGGTCAGCAATATGGATGTGCTCGATGCAATGGAGGGTGGTCTGGCGCGCCTGGGCCGCCCGTTGATACGCGGCCTGCACTGGATCAATCGTAATACCCGCAAGGGCTCGCAAAAAAACATTGCCGCCCATTACGACCTGGGCAATGAAATGTTCGAGCAGTTTCTCGACCCTACCATGATGTATTCAGCGGCCCAGTTTTTAAGCCCTGACGACACGCTGGAACAAGCGCAGCTCAACAAGCTGGAACGCATCTGCCAGAAGCTCGATCTCAAGCCCGAGGACCATTTGCTCGAAATTGGCACCGGCTGGGGCAGCATGGCGTTATTTGCGGCGCAGCATTACGGGTGCAAGGTCACGACCACGACCCTGTCCAAAGAGCAGTTCGACTACACCAAAACCCGCGTTGACGCTTTGGGCTTACAGGACCAGGTAACGTTACTGCTGGAGGATTACCGCGATCTGACAGGGCAGTACGACAAGCTTGTATCGATCGAAATGATCGAGGCGGTCGGGCATCGTTTTTTACCCAGCTACTTCAAACAGTGCTCCCACCTGCTCAAGCCCCACGGATTGATGCTGCTGCAAGCCATCACCATTCGCGAGCAGCGTTACGAGCAAGCCAAAAGCAGCGTGGACTTTATCCAGCGCTACATTTTCCCCGGCGGTGCCTTGCCCAGTGTGCAAAAAATGCTCGAAATCGTGGGCAAGGACACTGACATGAACCTGATGCACATGGAAGATTTCGGCTTGCACTACGCCAAAACCCTGCGCCTGTGGCATGAGAACTTTCGCCGCGCCCACGGGCGTTTGACTGAGTTGGGTTACGACGAATACTTCCTGCGCCTGTGGGAGTTTTACCTGTGTTACTGCGAAGGTGGTTTTCTGGAACGCAGCATCGGTACCGCGCAATTGTTGCTGGCCAAGCCGGCAGCCATGCCCGAACCACTGCTCGGTCGGTTCAATGCTTAAGAATCTGGCCAATGCCGGGCTGTTCCAGCTCGGCTGGTTTGCCTGTGTAGTGGGCGGCAACAGCCCGTGGCTCGTGCTGGCAGGTGGTGCATTGATGGCACATCTGCTGTGGATAAGCCGCTCAATGGCAGAGGTCCGTTTAATCGTGGTCGTGTGTTTGCTCGGCACTGCCGTAGACAGCCTGCTGCTCAATGCCGGAGTTTTCGTCTTCAAGCAGCCCGGTTTATTGATTCCATTCTGGCTGATACTGCTTTGGGCCCTGCTGGCCATCACCTTGAACCACTGTCTGGCGTGGACTGCCAAGCCCTGGTGGCGGGCTGTTTTGCTGGGAGCCATCGGTGGACCGCTGTCGTATTACGCCGGGCAACGTCTGGGCGCGGTGCAATTCCCTCTGGGCCTGTGGCCGACGCTGGCCGGGTTGAGCCTGTTGTGGGCCGGGTTGTTTGCATTGCTAATCACCTGTAGTCGATGCCGAAGGCTGCGATAGGGGCCGCAGGACCTTCGCAGCCTTCGGCAGCGACTACAAAAGCCGGCGTTCATCAGCACATTTACACCTGATGCCAGCTCTGCCTTACACTGCGCGCCTATGACCAACATCCCCCTGACCGAAATTACCGAACCCGCCGTCACGTGTTCGACGTGCGCGGCGTGCTGCTGCCAACTGGAAGTGATGTTGATCACTGATACCGGCGTGCCCGAGCGCTTCATCGATAACGATGACTGGGGCGGTGAAGTGATGCTGCGCCTGGATGATGGCTGGTGTGCGGCCCTGGACCGCAACACCATGATGTGCACCATTTATGAGCTGCGCCCGCTGATTTGTCGCGAGTTCGAAATGGGCGATGTTGAATGCCTCAACGAACGTCAGGGCATTGCGACGGCGTATCGTTAACCCCCCGCACCTACAACGCCATTGTGTAATGCAGCGCATAGCTTTCTACGCCGTCATTGGTACTGGAAATCCCGGCATTGGAATAGTGGGTCGCACGAATCCCGACTTCATGCCCCCCCGCAAAGCGCACACCGAAGCCAAGACGGTCCTCAAACTGGAAGGCCGTTCCCAGCTTGTTCCCTTCAACTTCGGTGTGAGAAAACAACGCGACCCCAATACCAGCCTCGACATAGGGCTTTACCCTTTCACCCGCAAATTCGTACACCAGTACGGGCGAGAACGACAGACTGCTGCTCGCGGATGACTTGTCACCTTCCCAGTAGGTGTAAGCCCCATCCCAATAACCGGTCAGACGACCGACATCACTTTGCAGCCAGCTCTTGTCCCAATCCGACTTCAAGCCAAGCCGATACGTCATGGTCGATTCGCTGGTGTGCCCTACCCCAAATTCAAGCCCGGCAGCGTTTGCCGTAAAACTTTGCCCCAGTGCAACGGCTGCAACCGCAGCCAAACAAAACAGTCGCTTCATAAGAAAATCCTATTTTCATATGCCCGTGTCAGTTGTTATGCGCTACATCAGGCAGGCGTTTTAAAGCGGAGTTCAGGTTTTTTTACAGACCGAAGCTTCGCACAACGCCAGATTTATTCCACAACACAGGCAGGATATTTCCCATGTGTTCAGGTGAGGCGCTGGTCCAGAACTGCGTGTCACTGGGAGGGCCGGCTGCCAGCAAGCCTTGATCAGCCAACAAACGCTGAAGCTGACGGGCCACGGCAGCGCCGGTATCGATCAGGGTGATCGAGGGTGGGAGCATCCGGGCAAGCAGAGGCTTGAGAAAAGGGTAATGGGTGCAGCCAAGAATGATCGTGTCACAGCCCGCTGCCAGCAACGGCTCGACATAACCCCGCAACAGGGTGCACAAGGCTTCGCTGTGCAAGTCACCGGTCTCGATCAGCTCCACCAGGCCCGGGCATGGCTGGGTGATCACCCGGACATCGCTGGCAAAACGATCAAGCAAGGCGGCAAATTTGGCACTTTGCAACGTGCCCGTCGTCGCGAGCACACCCACCACGCCGCTGCGAGTGGCCGCTGCAGCGGGTTTGACCGCAGGCTCCATGCCGACCATGGGCCAGTCGGGATAACGCTGACGCAGGTCAGCCACCCCCGCCACCGTCGCCGTATTACAGGCCAGCACCAGTGCCTTGGCCCCCTGACGCTGGAAAAAATCAGCCATTACGGCACAGCGCTGGCGAATAAATTCAGGGCTTTTTTCGCCATAGGGAATATGCCCGCAGTCCGCCACATAGAGCAGCGACTCGTTGGGCAGCAGTGCATGAATTTCCTTGAGTACCGACAAACCGCCAACGCCGGAGTCAAAAACCCCAATCGGCGCCTCACTCATGGCCAGTACCACACACGCTGCAGGCAGGATCGCGCTTGACCCGCAACTCGCGAAAGCGCGTGCTCAATGCATCGACCAGCAATAGACGCCCCACCAGCGGCTCACCAAAACCGGCCAGAATCTTGAGTGCCTCAAGGGCTTGCAGGCTGCCGACCAGCCCCACCAGCGGCCCCATCACTCCGGCTTCGCTGCAGGTCAGTTCCGCTTCGCTGCCGTGCCCGTACAGGCAGTGGTAGCAGGGACTGGCAGGCTGACGCGAATCAAACACCGACAACTGCCCTTCGAGGCGAATGGCCGCGCCACTGACCAACGGTTTGCGCGCCGCCACACAGGCTTTGTTCACCGCTTCACGGGTGGCAAAGTTGTCGCAGCAATCGAGCACCAGATCCACTGCACTGACAGCCTCGGCCAGCGAATCGGCATCCAGTGCCGAACGGTGGGCAACCAGTTTGATGAGCGGATTGATCAGGCGCAGTCGGCGGGACGCCGAGTCGACCTTGCTCTCCCCCACATTGGCGGTGTCATGGATGATCTGACGCTGCAGATTGGTCAGGTCAACGCTGTCAAAGTCGGCCAGATGCAGTTCGCCGATACCGGCGGCCGCAAGGTAGAGCGCAACGGGCGAACCCAGACCGCCGAGGCCGATAATCAGTACACGACTGTTTTTCAGCTTCAACTGACCGTCGATATCAACCTGTTGCAACAGGATCTGTCGGCTATAGCGCAACAGCTCCTCATCGGTCAGCACGGCAGGCGGCCCAACGTGATGCGCTCGTGGCCACCCAGGTCCTTGCGGCTTTCAACCTGTGCAAAACCTGCGTCTTGCAGCAATTGGCGAACCGCCTCTGCCTGGTCATAACCGTGCTCCAGCATCAACCAGCCACCCGCATTCAGGTGGCTGGCAGAGCCGGTGATAATCTCGCGAATATCGTCCAGCCCATCGGTACCGGCAACCAGGGCGCTTTCCGGTTCGAAACGCACATCGCCTTCAGCCAGGTGAACGTCACCGGCGGCAATGTAGGGCGGGTTGCTGATAATCAGGTCAAAACGCTGGTCGGCCAATGCGCTGAACCAGTGGCTGGTAAACACGTTGACGTTTTCAAGCTGCAAACGTTGGCGATTACGTTCGGCCAACGCTACGGCTTCCAGCACGCGGTCAACTGCCGTGACGTGCCAGGCGGCGCGTTCACTGGCCAATGCCAGGGCGATTGCACCGCTACCAGTGCCGAGGTCCAGCACCTTGGCCGGGCTTTCCGGCAACAGGGCCAGCGCGGTTTCGACCAGCAGTTCGGTATCGGGACGCGGGATAAGGGTATGTGGCGCCACTTCCAGATCAAGGTTCCAGAAACCCTGTTGGCCCAGAATGTAGGCCACCGGCTCTCCGGTACGGCGACGCAACAGGTATTCGGCGAAGGTCAATGCCGCTTCGCTGCTGACAATCTTTTCGGGCCATGTATGCAGATAACTGCGCGACTTGCCCAGGGCAGCAGCCAATAAAAGCTCCGCATCCAGACGGGCCGTGGGTGAGTCAGGCAGTTCAGCAGCACGTAACAAACTGGCAATAATAGTCATTTATTCACCCAGGGCTGTCAGTTGATCAGCCTGAAACTCCGCCAATAATGGCTCGATAACGGCATCAACGCCGCCAGCCAGTACGTCATCCAGGGAATACAGGGTCAGGTTGACGCGATGGTCGGTCACTCGCCCCTGCGCGAAATTGTAAGTGCGGATGCGCTCGGAACGATCCCCCGAGCCCACCAGCGACTTGCGCTCGCTGGCAATTGCATTTGCCGCCGCGCTGGTTTGCTGGTCATTCAACTTGGCCGACAGCCAGGACATCGCCCGCGCCCGGTTTTTATGCTGGGAACGCTCTTCCTGACACTCCACCACAATGCCCGAGGGCAAGTGGGTGATACGAATCGCCGAATCGGTCTTGTTAACGTGCTGACCACCCGCACCCGAGGAACGGTAGGTATCAACGCGCAAGTCGGCCGGGTTGATCTCGATGGCTTCCTGCTCGTCCGGCTCTGGCAAGACCGCCACAGTACAGGCGGAAGTATGGATACGGCCCTGGGATTCGGTGGCGGGCACACGCTGCACGCGGTGAACACCCGACTCGAACTTCAGCTTGCCGTAAACATTCTCGCCCTCGACGCGGGCAATGACTTCTTTATAGCCACCATGTTCGCCGCTGTTTTCTGACAGGATTTCCAGCTTCCAGCCGCGACGTTCAGCGTAACGGGAATACATGCGAAACAGGTCGCCGGCAAAGATGGCCGCTTCATCGCCACCGGTTCCGGCCCGAATTTCAAGGAACACGTTGCGTCCGTCATTCGGGTCCTTGGGCAACAGCATCCGTTGCAGGTCTTTTTCAAGCTCGCTCAGGCGCTCTTTGGCTTCGCGAACTTCTTCGACCGCCATTTCACGCATGTCAGGGTCGTTGTCCTTGAGCAGCGCCTGGGCACCTTCAAGGTCGGCCTGCACTTTGAGCCACTGCCCGTAGGCCGCGACAATGGGTTCAACTTCTGCGTATTCCTTGGAATAAGCACGAAATTTGGTTTGATCAGAAATGACTTCGCCATCGCCAAGCAATGCGGTCAGTTCTTCAAAACGGTCCTGGAGGATGTCCAGCTTATTCAGCAGTGACGCTTTCATTACTATTTTTTATCCGCAGAGCTATGCGATGAGCCCTCACCGAGGGCAAAAAGTTCTTGGGCCATGGCCAGCGCATCGAGGCGGCCTTCGGCGGAAAGCTTTTTCAGCTGCACGCTGGGCGCGTGCAGCAATTTATTGGTCAGGCCGCGTGCCAGTTGTACCAGCACATCTTCAGGGTTGCTGCCGTTGGCGAGCATCCGCTGGGCTTTTTGCAGTTCTTCATCACGCAGGCGCTCGCTCTGCTGGCGATAGGCTTTGAGCACATCGACAGCCGCCAGCTCACGCAAACGCACCATAAAGTCTTCGGCGCCGATGCTGACCAGCTCTTCTGCCGCCTGGGCTGCACCCTGACGACTCTTGAGATTCTCGGCGACCACTTCGTGCAAGTCATCGACGGTATAGAGGTAAACGTCGTCCAACTCGCCGACTTCAGGCTCGATATCGCGGGGAACCGCAATATCGACCATGAAAATAGGTTTGTGCTTGCGCAACTTCAAGGCACTTTCGACTGCCCCTTTGCCCAAAATCGGCAACTGACTGGCCGTGGAGCTGATCACGATATCGCTATGTACCAGCTCTTGAGGAATATCCGACAGCAGCACTGCATGGGCACCGAACTGCTCAGCCAGAGTGCTCGCGCGCTCCAGGGTACGGTTGGCGACCACGATGCGTTTTACGCCCAGGTCATGCAGGTGACGGGCGACCAGGGTAATGGTCTCGCCCGCACCGATCAGCAAGGCCTGACTGCGCTGCAAGTCGCTGAAAATCTGCTTGGCCAGGCTCACCGCAGCAAACGCGACGGAAACCGGGTTTTCACCGATGGCGGTGTCGGTGCGCACTTGCTTGGCCGAGTTGAAGGTCGCCTGAAACAAGCGCCCCAACAAAGGCCCTACCGTGCCCGCCTCACGCGCTACAGCGTAGGCCGATTTCATCTGGCCGAGAATCTGCGGCTCGCCCAGCACCAGCGAATCGAGGCCCGAGGCCACACGCATCATGTGACGAACGGCAGCGTCTTCTTCATGGACATACGCACAGGCACGCAGTTCATCAAGGCTAAGGTTGTGATAGTCGGCCAGCCACTTCAGTACGCTGTCAGCTGAAAGGTGGTCCTGCTCTATATAGAGTTCACTGCGATTGCAGGTGGAGAGGATCGCAGCTTCGCGACTGTCGGTTAGGCGGCAGAGCTGCTGCAGGGCCTCAACCAACTGCTCCGGAGTAAAAGCCACGCGCTCGCGGACGTCTACTGAAGCAGTCTTGTGGTTAATACCGAGTGCGAGGAAGGCCATTCAATATCGCTGATGATGACGAGAAGCCGACAATTGTCCTACTTCGCCAGATTGAGAACAACCACTGCTGACTATTGTCTCTATAGTTAACCTCTGTTGAACACATCATCAGCCCCCCGGATATCGATAGTCGCACCTGCTAGGGTTTGCGACATCGCATGTGTCATGATGCCCGGACCGCAGGTAAGTCGCCCATCTCTTATATGAATAGATCCTCCGCGTTGCTCCTCGCCCTCGTTCTTCTCAGTGGCTGCCAGGCTTTGGCTCCCACGTCCCCGGATGACTCATCCGCGGCTGAAGACGTCACCTCCGTCCCGGAAAAACCAACGGTCTACAGCTCGTTCAGCGAAGAAACGCTGTACAGCCTGTTGAGCGCCGAGCTGGCCGGCCAACGTAATCGTCTGGATATCGCACTCGATAACTACGTGACGCAGGCGATCAATACACAAGATCCCGGCATTTCCGAGCGGGCGTTTCGTATTGCCGAATACCTGGGCGCCGATCAGGCCGCACTCGACACCTCGCTGATCTGGGCCAGAAATGCCCCGGACGACCTTGAGGCACAACGTGCTGCCGCCATTCAGCTGGCACGTAACGGTCGTTACGACGAATCCATGGTGTACATGGAAAAAGTCCTGCAGGCCAAGGGCGATACTCACTTCGATTTCCTCGCCCTGTCGGCGGTAGAAACAGATGCGGACACCCGTGCGGGCCTGCAAAAAAGTTTTGACAGCCTGCTGGTCAAGCATCCGGACAATGGCCAGCTGATTTTCGGCAAGGCCTTGTTGATGCAACAGGACGGTGATGCTGAAGGCGCGCTGAAACTGCTGGAAAAAAATCCGCCGCAAAACGGTGAGGTCGCCCCTGTCTTGTTGCGCGCCCGTTTGCTGCAAAGCCTCAATCGCGGCAAAGAAGCCTTGCCACTGCTGCAAAAAAGCATTCGCCAATACCCCGACGACAAGCGCCTGGGCCTGACGTATGCCCGCACGCTGGTCGAGCAGAACCGCATGGGCGAGGCAAAAGTGCAATTTGCCAGTCTGGTCGAGCAATACCCCGAAGATGATGAGCTGCGGTTCTCCCTGGCCCTGGTGTGCCTGGAAGGCAAGGCCTGGGATGAGGCCGAGGGCTATCTCGAAGAGCTGATCGAGCGCGACAGCCATGTCGACTCGGCACACTTGAACCTTGGCCGTATCGCTGAAGAGCGCAACGACCCCGAGACTGCACTCACCCAATACGCACTCGTCGGCCCGGGCAACGACTATTTGCCCGCACAACTGCGCCAGGCCGATATTCTGATCAGCCACGGCCGCGGCACCGAGGCATCGAAAAAACTGGCCGCGGCCCGTGATGCTCAACCCGACTTCGCCATTCAGCTGTATTTGATAGAAGCGGAAACCCTGTCGGCGAATAACCAGACCGATCGCGCCTGGAATGTCCTGCAACAGGCACTCAAGCAGTACCCGGACGACATGAACCTGTTGTACTCACGGGCCATGCTGGCCGAGAAGCGCAACAATCTCGAACAAATGGAGCGGGATTTACGCGCCATCATCCAGCGCGAGCCTGACAATGCGATGGCATTGAATGCGCTGGGCTACACGCTATCGGATCGCACCACTCGCTACGCCGAGGCCAAAGCATTGATCCAGCAAGCCTACGACCTGAATCCGGATGACCCGGCAGTGCTCGACAGCCTGGGCTGGGTCAATTTCCGCCTTGGCAATCTCGACGAAGCCGAACGCTTGCTGCGCCAGGCGCTGGAACGCTTCCCGGACCAGGAAGTCGCCGCTCACCTGGGCGAAGTGTTGTGGGCCAACGGCAAGCAACGTGAAGCCAAAAAAATCTGGGGCACTTTTCTTAAAGAAAATCCTGACAGCCCTACTCTGCGCAAAACCATCTTGCGCCTGACCGGATCAGAGACTCTTTAACTCATGTTTTTTCGTCATATGCGCCACCTTGTTGTTTTTAGCCTTATCGCCCTGCTCGCTGGTTGCGCGGGCTTTGGTGCCCACGAATCCGTTGAAGGCCACGGCAGCCCGGCCTTGTGGTCGGCCCATAAACAGCAATTGACCCAGCTCGACGGTTGGCAAATCAACGGAAAAGTCGGCATTCGCGCCCCCAAAGACTCAGGCAGCGCCACGCTGTTCTGGCTCCAGCGCCAGGATTATTACGATATTCGTCTTTCCGGTCCGCTGGGCCGAGGCGCTGCCCGCCTGACCGGACGCCCGGGCAGTGTCGTTCTGGAAGTCGCCAATCAGGGCCGCTACGAAGCACCAACGCCTGAAGAACTGCTGGGCGAGCAATTGGGCTGGAGCCTGCCGGTGTCACATCTGGTCTGGTGGGTGCGCGGCTTGCCTGCACCTGGCAGTAAAAGCCGCGTGACGTTGAACGCTGATAGCCGCCTTGCCAACCTGGAGCAGGACGGCTGGAAAATCGAATATTTAAGCTACGTCGAGCAAAACGGCTTCTGGCTGCCGGAGCGGGTCAAGCTGCACGGCCCGGACCTGGATGTCACGTTAGTGGTTAAAGATTGGCAACCTCGCCTGTTGGGTCAATGAGATGCAAGGCCATTTAGAGAAAGAAAGCCTGGTTTTGCCCTCCCCGGCAAAGCTTAACTTGATGCTGCACATCCTCGGCCGTCGCGAAGATGGCTATCACGAACTGCAAACGCTGTTTCAATTCCTCGATTACGGCGATGAAATGACCTTTGCCGTACGTGACGATGGCGTTATTTGCCTGCACACCGAGTTCCCCGGTGTCCCTCACGACGAAAACCTGATCGTGAAGGCGGCAAAAAAACTTCAGGCGCAATCCGGTTGCGCCCTAGGGATCGACATCCAGATCAAAAAAGTGTTGCCCATGGGTGGCGGCATCGGTGGCGGCAGCTCAAATGCGGCGACCACCTTGCTGGCGCTCAACCATCTTTGGCAATTGGCCTGGGATGAAGACCGGCTGGCTGCGCTGGGCCTGAGCCTGGGGGCCGACGTCCCGGTTTTCGTGCGCGGACACGCCGCATTTGCTGAGGGTGTAGGCGAAATCCTTACGCCTGCAGACCCTGAAGAACCGTGGTATCTGGTCCTTGTCCCGCAAGTCTCTGTTAGTACTGCAGAAATATTTTCAGATCCTTTGTTGACACGTGACTCTTTGCCCATTAAAGTGCGCCCCGTTCCCAAGGGAAACAGCCGAAACGACTGCGAAGCAGTAGTGAAGGAGCGTTATCCAGAAGTACGTAACGCTTTGAATTTGTTAGGTAAATATACCGAAGCAAAATTAACTGGAACTGGAAGTTGTATATTTGGGGCCTTCCCAAACGAAGCAGATGCTGATAAAGTGCTGCACCTTCTGACAGACACCCTTACAGGGTTTGTAGCAAAAGGAAGCAACGTTTCGATGTTGCATCGTAAGCTACAAGATCTGGCAAAGGAAACGGGTACACGGTACTCGTAGCAACAGATACAGGGGCGTCGCCAAGCGGTAAGGCAGCAGGTTTTGATCCTGCCATGCGTTGGTTCGAATCCAGCCGCCCCTGCCATTTCTTATACTCATCCAGGTTACCCTCAGCCTTCAGGTACTGCGCGTGTCCAAGATGATGGTCTTTACGGGGAACGCTAACCCCGATCTGGCTCGGCGTGTCGTACGTCAGCTGCATATCCCACTCGGTGACATCTCTGTCGGCAAGTTTTCCGACGGCGAAATTACCGCTGAGATTAATGAAAATGTCCGCGGTAAAGACGTTTTCATCATTCAGCCGACTTGTGCTCCGACCAACGATAACCTGATGGAACTCGTCGTGATGGCTGATGCCTTCCGCCGCTCCTCAGCGACTCGTATTACTGCTGTTATTCCTTACTTTGGTTATGCCCGTCAGGATCGCCGTCCGCGTTCCGCACGTGTGGCTATCAGCGCAAAAGTTGTCGCTGACATGCTTACCGTAGTCGGCATCGATCGTGTTCTCACGGTTGATTTGCATGCTGACCAAATCCAGGGTTTCTTCGATATTCCTGTAGATAACATCTATGGCTCCCCAGTTTTGGTGGATGACATCGAAGATCAGCGCTTTGAGAACCTTATGATTGTGTCCCCGGATATCGGCGGCGTCGTGCGTGCACGAGCTGTTGCCAAGTCCTTGGGCGTCGATCTGGGTATCATCGACAAACGCCGTGAGAAAGCCAATCACTCGGAAGTGATGCATATCATCGGTGATGTCGAAGGGCGTACCTGTATTCTGGTTGATGACATGGTCGATACCGCCGGCACTCTGTGCCACGCGGCTAAAGCCTTGAAAGAGCATGGCGCTTCCAAAGTGTTCGCCTACTGCACACACCCTGTGCTGTCAGGTCGGGCAATCGAGAATATCGAAAATTCCATGCTGGATGAGCTGGTGGTGACTAACACCATTCCGCTGTCCGCAGCCGCACAAGCCTGTTCGCGTATCCGTCAGTTGGATATCGCACCGGTTGTGGCTGAAGCGGTTCGCCGCATCAGCAACGAAGAATCGATCAGCGCGATGTTCCGATAAGGGCCCTGCCCTTCTCAGACATCACGTTGACGAAAAGCGCCCCGCCCCAGCAGCCTGTTGGGGCGGGGCTTTTTTGCCCATACCGTCCATAGCGCTGGTCGCAAACGCTAGGCCGGATGTGGTTATTTTGGAGATACAACATGAACGATTTTACTCTGAATGCTGAAGTGCGTTCCGACCTGGGGAAAGGTGCGAGCCGCCGCCTGCGTCGTCTCGCAAGCCTGGTTCCAGCTGTAGTTTACGGTGGCGAAAAAGCCCCTGAATCCATCAGCATGCTGGCTAAAGAAGTTGCCAAACTGCTCGAAAACGAAGCTGCTTACAGCCACGTTATCGAACTGACCGTTGGCGGCGTTAAGCAAAACGTGATCATCAAAGCTCTGCAACGTCACCCGGCTAAAGGCCACGTGATGCACGCTGACTTCGTTCGCGTTGTTGCTGGTCAAAAGCTGACTGCAATCGTTCCAGTTCACTTTGTTGGTGAAGCTGCTCCGATCAAGAAAGGCGGCGAGATCTCGCACGTTGTTGCAGACATCGAAGTTTCCTGCCTGCCAAAAGACCTGCCTGAATTCATCGAAGTTGACCTGGCTAACGCCGAAGTCGGCTCGATCATTCACCTGTCGGACATCACCGCTCCTAAAGGCGTTGAGTTCGTAGCTCTGGCACACGGTAACGACCTGGCAGTAGCCAACGTTCACGCTCCACGTGTTGCACCAGAAGCAGCAGAGTAATTCATTACTCTGTCGTTGGAGTCTTGAGAAACATCGCGAGCTAACACGCAGCGAGTAAAGCGGACAAGATCGCGAAGTTTACTCATGTAAACCCGCTTTTTTGTCCGTTTTCGCCGCTAACTGTTAGCGGCGATGTTATCCACAACTCCATAGAAGGGCCCTTGTCGTGACCGCCATAAAACTGATCGTTGGCCTGGGAAATCCAGGCACCGAATACGAACAGACCCGGCATAACGCAGGGGCCCTTTTTGTTGAGCGTCTCGCGTCGGCAAACGGGGTAAACCTCGTTGCGGATCGCAAATATTTTGGCCTGACCGGGCGTTTCAGCCACCAGGGTCAGGATGTTCGTCTGTTGATTCCCACCACCTATATGAACCGAAGCGGCCAAGCCGTTGCGGCGCTTGCCGGTTTCTACCGCATTGCGCCGGAATCCATATTGGTGGCCCACGACGAACTCGACCTCCCACCAGGCGTTGCCAAGCTCAAGCTGGGCGGCGGCCACGGAGGTCACAACGGATTGCGCGACATCATTGCGCAACTGGGAAACAACAATAATTTTTACCGTCTGCGGCTCGGCATTGGCCACCCAGGCGTCGCCAGCATGGTGTCCAACTTTGTCCTGGGTCGTGCGCCTCGCGCCGAGCAGGAAAAACTGGACGCCAGCATCGATTTTGCCCTCGGCGTGCTGCCGGATATCCTCGCCGGGGAATGGAACCGTGCGATGAAAAACCTGCACAGCCAGAAGGCCTGACTCTACTCCTCGGGGAAAACACCATGGGATTTAACTGCGGCATCGTCGGCTTGCCTAACGTCGGCAAATCCACCCTGTTCAACGCCCTGACCAAATCCGGTATTGCGGCCGAGAACTTCCCCTTCTGCACGATCGAGCCGAACACCGGTATCGTGCCGATGCCCGACCCACGTCTGGACGCGCTGGCTGCCATCGTTAAACCCCAGCGCATCCTGCCAACCACCATGGAGTTCGTCGATATCGCGGGCCTCGTGGCTGGCGCATCGAAAGGCGAAGGCCTGGGCAACAAGTTTTTGGCCAACATCCGCGAGACCGATGCTATCGCTCATGTGGTCCGCTGCTTTGAAGATGAAAACGTGATTCACGTTTCCAACAGCGTTGACCCGAAGCGTGACATCGAGATCATCGATCTTGAGCTGATCTTCGCCGACCTCGACAGCTGCGAAAAGCAACTGCAGAAAGTTGCGCGTAACGCCAAGGGCGGCGACAAGGACGCGGTAGCTCAAAAAGCACTGCTGGAACAACTGATCGCACACTTCACCTTGGCCAAGCCGGCGCGTAGCCTGATCAAGAACATGGATGCCGATGAGAAACAAATCATCAAAGGCTTCCACCTTCTGACCACCAAGCCTGTGATGTACATCGCCAACGTGGCTGAAGACGGTTTCGAAAACAACCCGTTGCTCGACGTGGTCATGGCCATTGCCGAAGAAGAAGGCGCAATCGTGGTTCCGGTCTGCAACAAGATCGAAGCTGAAATTGCCGAACTCGACGATGGCGAAGAAAAAGACATGTTCCTTGAGGCCCTGGGTCTTGAAGAGCCAGGTCTGAACCGCGTAATCCGTGCCGGTTACGAGATGCTTAACCTTCAGACCTACTTCACCGCAGGCGTTCAGGAAGTTCGCGCCTGGACCGTGAAGGTGGGTGCTACCGCTCCGCAAGCAGCTGGTGTGATTCACACCGACTTCGAAAAAGGCTTTATTCGCGCCGAAGTTATCGCGTACGACGATTTCATCAAGTACAACGGCGAAGCCGGTGCAAAAGAAGCCGGCAAATGGCGTCTGGAAGGCAAGGAATACATCGTCAAAGACGGTGACGTCCTGCACTTCCGCTTCAACGTGTAATACAGCACACGTCCAAAAAACCGCGCCCAGGCGCGGTTTTTTTTGGTCCGGTATTGAGTGCAGGTCAAACCATCCCCCGGGCAAAAGGTCTATGGTAAGTCTCAAGGCCATAAGACTGATCGGGAGTTTCAATGCTCGCCAAGGTGTTCATCAATCGCTTCACCACCCCTCTGATTCAGCGGATAAGCTTTCGCTGGTCCTCCGCCTGGCGAGATGCATTGGCTTCAGCAATCGCAGCGGCATTGGCCTGGGTTCTCGCCAAATATTTGTTCGGCCATGTACACCCCGTCTTTGCTGCCATCAGTGCAGTGGTATGCCTGGCACCCGGTTTGCCCAGTCATGGCAAACAGGCGATTGGTTTGATGGTGGGTGTCGCCACCGGGATTATCGTGGGTGACGCGGCCTTGTGGCTTCCAGATGCTTATCCTTTGCTGCGGATTGGCTTTGCCACGTTCTCTGCCATCGCCATTGCGGCCTTGTATGGCCTGGGACCCGTGGTTCCGATTCAGGCCGGGGTTTCGGCCGTGCTGATGCTCGCAGTCGGCCCCGAGAGTGCCGGGGTGGTACGCATGCTTGATGTACTGGTAGGCGCTGGCGTAGGACTGGTCTTCAGCCAGGTGCTACTGACCCCCAACCCTATTGGCATCATTGATGGCTCGGCAAAGGACTTACTGGAAAAACTCTCCTCGGGATTTAGCAAAAGCCTGCAGGCACTCGAAGAAAATAACGCCGACAAAGCTCAAAGCGCCGTACAGATTTTCTCTCGGGCCCACGACAGCCTGATTGCCCTGGAGAACGGAATCAGCATGGCCCGCAACACCGCACGCTGGACCTTGCGCGGGCGCTTTGTGTCACGGGAGGTCAAGGGTATCGCCAGCCGTTACGAACGCCACGCCGTACGTTTGTACGCAAGCTCCCTGCTGTTCTCCGAGGCCTTTGCCGATGCCTTGCGCAAGGAGCAAGGCCCGGCGCCGGCCTCGTTGCACGAGCGACTGGAAAATGTCGCCTCAGGCTGTGCTTCGATCGCCAATGATAATGAGCGACCAGTGCTGATCCCGGTATCAGCCAGTGAACTGGCCGATGCAGTGTCGGCACCGTGGCAGCTTTGCTTGCAACACTTGAGTACCGTTGAAAGCGCCCTTCTGACGTTTGGCTTTACCACGCAAACCGAAAGCCAGACAAACGCCAGCAAAAGTAAACCATAAGCATCAGCGAAACCCTTGTTCCTTCATGGCCAAGGGTTAAATCACACAGCCACTAGTACTGCCCCCCTACAGCTTCTGTTTCTATTAACTCAAGAAATACGGCCATTTCATGACTTGGTTTACATATTCAATAGCACCAAGCTGTTTCCAGACGGGAGTTACTCCAAAAGACTGGGCGGTTGCAGGAGCTGAGTGCAACACGGTTATTGAATTGAAGCCGGAGCATCATGCCGCATAGCCAAGGCTTCCTGCATCACCTCTCCCATGACTTCGATCGGGCATTTGAAATCGAAGCGCTTA
>NZ_JCBCUZ010000033.1:0-48988 GCF_059862735.1 Pseudomonas sp. MF06569
TTTGAGCATTACAACGAGCAGCATCCGCACAGCGCTTTGAACTATCGCTCACCGAGGGAGTTCAGGCGCTTGGCAGTGGCATCAATTTAACGGGGAGTTGGTGTCCGGTTTTGTAGGGGCTAATCCAGTACCAACCCCGTTACGTAGGCGGCAACGTGCAGTTTGTGGTGGTTCCCGCCCCCTGGTAATCATGCTTGAGCAAGGAATGCTTTATGACAGCGCTCACTGATCTGAACGCTCTGCAAGCCAGCATCGCCGAAGCGGTACTGGGCCAGGACGAGGTTATCCGCCAAATCATCGTCGGCCTGTTGGCCAATGGTCACCTGCTGCTCGAAAGCCTGCCGGGGCTGGCCAAGACCCGCACCATCAAGGCGCTGGCCAGGCATCTGGATGCAAAGATGAGCCGTATCCAGTTCACCCCTGACCTGCTGCCCTCGGACATCACCGGCGCCGAAGTGCTGCATCAGGTCGATGGGCAAAATCAGATCATGTTTCAGCCAGGCCCCCTCTTCGGCAACCTGATCCTGGCCGACGAGATCAACCGTGCGCCTGCCAAAGTCCAGGCCGCCTTGCTCGAAGCCATGGAAGAACGCCAGATCACCGTTGCCGGCAACAGCCATCAATTGCCCGGGCTGTTTATTGTTCTGGCCACCCAAAACCCTATCGAACAAGAAGGCACCTACCCGCTGCCCGAGGCGCAGATGGACCGCTTCCTGATGAAAGTGCTGCTCGACTACCCCAGCCCTGCAAACGAGTCTCAAGTGCTGCGCATGCTGCGCGCCGAAGAACAGACGCAACACGCAGCGATCGACAGCGCACCGGGGTTTGCCCTGGGTCAGGAGGCGATTTTTGCGGCCCGCGCAGAAGTCAGCGCGGTCACCGTCGCCCCCGCCATTGACCGCTACCTGATCGACCTGATCAACGCCACCCGGCATCCGGCCGACTACGACCCCGACCTGGCTCGCTGGATATCCATTGGCGCCAGCCCCCGGGGCGGTATCGGCCTGGACCGTTGCGCCCGCGCCGATGCCTGGCTGCGCGGCCAGGCATTCGTGTCACCCGATAATGTGCGCGCCATGGTCCATCCGGTACTGCGCCATCGCCTGCAACTCAGCTACGACGCCGTGGCCGATGGCATCAATGCCGATCAGGTGCTCGACAGACTGCTCGATAAAGTCGCTGTCCCTGCCTGAGGAGCTGGCCGATGCATGCTCCACAGCAGACCACCGATGGACGGGTGTACGTGTCCTTGGCGCAATTGATGGCGCTGGAGTTCAAGGCGCGGGCGTTGAGTTTTGTCGCGCGCCAGCCCCAGGGCAGCATCCTCTCGGGCAACCACGCTTCGCGCTTGCGCGGCCGTGGCCTGAATTTTGACGAGTTGCGCCGCTATCAGCCCGGTGACGACCTGCGCCACCTCGACTGGCGGGCCTCGTTGCGCACCGGCAAACCGGTGGTGCGCACATTTACCGAAGAGCGCGACCGCCCGGCATTAATCGTGGTCGATCAGCGCATGTCGATGTTTTTTGGTTCAAGCCGCAGTTTCAAATCCGCCACCGCCGCCGAGCTGGGCGCACTGGCAGCGTGGATGGTGTTCAACGCCGGCGACCGGGTCGGCGCCCTGGTGTTCAACGACCAGCGCATCGACAGCATCGCCCCGCTGCGCAGCCGCAAGCGGGTCGAAGCGCTGTGCAGCAAGATCGTGGGGCAAAACCATGAACTCAATGCCACGCAACCCGACTGCGAAGAGGCCACCCAGCTGGACAAGGTCCTGCAGCACTGCCTCGCCGTAGCCGGGCACGACCACCTGATTTGCCTGATCAGCGATTTCGCCGGGGCCGGAGCGCACACCCTGCAGTTGATGCGCCAACTGGCTGTCCACAACGATGTCATCGCGATGCAGGTCTACGACCCCCTGGCGCTCAACCTGCCAAAAGCCGGGCGCCTGCTGGTTACCCAAGGGCAGTTGCAAGTCGAGTTGGCGGTACAGCACGCGTACGTGCGCCAACCCCTGGGCGACTTCTTCAGCGGGCGCTTCAAGGACATCGCCAGCCTGCTGCGCCGCAGCCAGGTGCCGCTGATGATGTTCAACACCGCGCTGGATGCCCACAGCCAGCTGCGTACCGAACTGGGCAAGCTGGATGGGGGGCGTCGATGACCACCCCTATCCCCAGCATTGACCAACTGCAAACCCTGGCCCTGCCTGCGCCCGTCAGCTATATGCCGCAGACCTGGGGCTGGTGGGCCTTGCTCGGGGTTGTGCTGACCGGCCTGGCGGCCTGGGGCGTACGCGCCGTCTGGCAGTGGCGACGCAACCGCTACCGGCGCGAGGCCTTGCAACGCCTGGCGCAACTGCGCGCGGCCAACGACCCGTTGGGCACCTTGCGCGAGCTGCCCACGCTGCTTAAACGGGTGGCCCTGTCCATGCCCGGCCCGCAGGTCGCAGGTCGCAGGCCCGTTGCAGGGTGACGCCTGGCAGGATTTTTTGCGCAGCCACAGCCCCCGGCCCGTGCCCGAGGATTTCAGTCAGCAACTGGCGCTTCTGGCCTACGCCCCGGATGAACAACTGCTCGCCCTGCCCGACACACAACGCCAGCAGTTGGTCGAGACCTGCACTCGCTGGGTGGAGCAACACCATGTGGCAGTTTGATTACCCCTGGCTGCTGCTGTTGCTGCCCTTGCCGTGGTTCGGCTACCGCTGGTTGCCCGCCTATCGCGAAGCCCGCAGTGCCGTGCGCGTACCGTTTTTCAACGCCATGAGCCGCGCCGTCGACCAGACACCCCAGGTGTCAGCCGCGCAGAACAACCGCTGGCAATTGCTGCTCAACCTGCTGGTGTGGGCATTACTGGTAGTGGCCGTGGCCAGGCCGGTCTGGATCGAAAAACCCATTGAACGCCAGCAACCGGTGCGCGACCTGATGCTCGCCATCGACATCTCGCAGTCCATGGAAACCACGGATTTCACTGATGCCAGCGGGCAGAAAATCAACCGTCTGGCGGCAGTCAAGCAGGTGGTCCAGGACTTTATCCAGCGGCGCAAGGACGACCGCATCGGCCTGATCGTGTTTGGCAGCGGTGCCTACCCGCAAGCACCGCTGACCCTCGACCACGCCAGCCTGTCGCTTCTGCTGGACGACACCGCAATCGGCATGGCCGGGCCCAACACCGCCATAGGCGACGCCATTGGCTTGAGCCTCAAATTGCTCGACCAGGCCCATGAACCGGAAAAAGTGCTGATTCTGCTCACCGATGGCAACGACACCAGCAGCGCCATTCCCGTGAGCCGTGCAGCCTCGATGGCAGCGGCCAAAGGCGTGGTGATCCACACCATAGGGATTGGCGACCCGAGTGCCGAAGGCGAGGCCAAGGTCAACCTGACGGCACTGCAGGGCATCGCCAAAAGCACCGGTGGCCAGTACTTTCGCGCCGAAGATCGCGACAGCCTGAATCAGGTGTACGCCACCCTCGACAGCATCACCCCCCATCAGGTGAAAACGTTCAGCCACCAGCCAAAGCGTGATCTGTTCTGGCTGCCGGTGGCGGGCGCCATCAGCCTGTTGGCGCTGTATCACCTGTTTGCGCTACTGGCCTCTCGGCTCAACCAGCGCTCAGCACGGCAGGAGGCTTGAGATGGAAATCAACCTCGGCGACTTCCACTTTCTGCGCCCGGTCTGGCTGCTGCTGGCGGTTTTCGGCGCCCTGCTGCCGGTCGTGTGGCGACGCAGCCATGACCAGCAAAGGCGCCTGCGGGCGATCATTGCCCCGCACCTGTTGCCGCACTTGTTGATCACCCCCCGGGACCCGCACCGCCTGCGCCCTTTGCACTTGACCGGCGCCTTGCTGATCATCGGCGCCATGGCTGCGGCAGGCCCCACCTGGGAGCAGGACCGCCCGGCGTTCCTGCAAAACCGCGCCCCGTTGATCATCGCCCTCGACCTGTCACCGTCGATGGATGCCAGCGATGTGCAGCCCACCCGGCTGCAAGCGGCCAAACACAAACTCCATGACCTGATCGCCCGACGCAGCGGTGCCCGCACGGCCCTGATTGCCTATGCGGGCAGCGCCCATCTGGTATTGCCCGCCACCGACGATCCGCAACTGCTCGACAGCTTTATCCAGGCCCTGGGCACGGACCTGATCGCACGGCCCGGCAAGAACGTGGCAGCCGTGATCGAACAGGCCAGGCGTCTGCTGCAGGCTGAAAACGCCCCCGGCACCCTGTTGTTGATCACCGACGGTGCCGACACGGCACAGCTGGACAGCCTCAAACCCCTGCTGCAGGGCAGCGCCTTGCAAGTGCTGGTACTGGCGGCAGGCAGCACCCATGGCGGAATAATCCGCGATGGCAACGGCCAGCCGCGCACGGACAGCAATGGCCGCCCGCAACTGGGCTCTTTCGACGGTGCCGCCCTCAAGCAATTGGCCGCAGCGACCGACGCACCACTGGGCAGCCTGACCCTCAACGATGATGACCTGGACTGGATCGAAGGCCACGCCCGTCAGCACTTTCAGGCCGCCAGCGATGAGCAGCGCGAACTGCAGTGGAAAGACGCGGGCTACTGGCTCTGCGGGCCACTGCTGTTGATCGCGTTTTTTTCCGTGCGTCGCGGCTGGAGCCTGAACTGGAACGCCGTGCTGGTGGTCGGCGTGGGCATGGCCCTGCAGCCGGCACCGGCGCAAGCCAATGCCTTGACCGATGCGTTCTTCACCCGAGACCAGCAAGGACGCTGGGCCTTTGAACATCAGCACTATCCGGCGGCCGCCGACCTCTTCGTCGACCCCTACTGGAAAGGCATCGCCGCCTATAACGCTGCCGACTTCGATCTGGCACTGGCCAGCTTCGCGCAGCTGAACACCCCCCAGGCGTACTTCTATCTGGGCAATATTTACGTGCGTCGCTTCAAGTTCGATCAGGCAATTGCTGCCTACCGCCAGGCGTTAATCCTGCAACCACAGTTCCCCGAAGCCAGCGCCAACCTGGCCCTGGCAATTGCACTGCAAAAAGACACTGACAGTGCCGAACAGAACACCCCCGAGGTCAAAGCCGACGCCATCAAATTCGACAAGCAACCGGGCAAGGGTCAGAGCAAGCCGCTGCAGACCCGACAGGCGGCCAGCGATGAGCAATGGCTGGAAAACCTGACCACTTCCCCGGCCAATTTCTTGCGCCAAAAATTCAGCCTGCAAGACCAGAAGGTGGCGCCATGAAGCGCTATGCGTTGACGATCATGCTGTTTACCGGCCTGGTGCTGGCCGATGAGCCTCAACTGCTGGTGCAAACCCGCCTGGTGCCGGGCGATACCGTCATGGTCGGCGAAACGTTGCAGTTACAGGTCGATGTCCTGACCAACACCTGGTTCACCGGCGGTGCAACGCTGGCGCAATTGAGCCTTCCCGGCGCCGATATCACACAGCCCGATGGCGAAGCCGAACACCTCTCGCAAACCGTTCAAGGGCAGCCGTTCAGCGGCCTGCGCTACACCTACCGGATCACCCCGACGCTGGCCCAGGACTTCACTGTTGCGCCGCTGACCGTCCGCGCCACTCCCGCCCAGGCCAGCCATGAGCTGTCGGGGCAAACCCCGGCACTGACTTTTCGCGCCAACCTGCCCGCGGGCTTCAGCCCCGGCGAACCGATACTGGTGGCCAGCGCCCTGCGCTTGAGTCAGGCCTTCACTGCCCACAGCGGTCCGTTCAAGGTGGGTGACAGCCTCACCCGCACCCTGACGCTGCAGGCTGACGACACCCAGGGCCTGTCGCTGCCCGCCCCCAACCTGACCCGCGTGTCAGGGCTCAGTGCCTACCCGCAAACCCCGCAGGTGAGCAATCGGGATGACGGTCGTGGCGGCTTCATCGGCGGACAACGCATCGATGCCGTGAGTTATCGGATTGAGCGCGAGGGCGACTTCAGCCTGCCGGCTATCAGCGTCAAATGGTGGGACAGCGTCAAACGCACGGTGCACACCAGCCAGGTCCCGGCAATCACCTTCAAGGCCACCGCCAACAGCAGCTACACCCCGGTGTTTTCCGTCGTTGAAGACCTCAGGCAACTAGGGCAACCAACCCGGCTGTACCTGCCCGGATCCGTGCTGGCTGCGGGTTCGGTCCTGCTGCTGGCGGCCCTCGCCTATCTGAACCGGCGCCGGATGCAACAGGGCATCACCACGGCACGACACTGGCTACGCTCCCGCCCCCCGCGCAAAACCTGGGGCTTGCGGCCCCTTAACCCCGTTCATGAAAAGGACTTCCCGAAATGAACACATCCACACCTGCCTCCTCAGTGGCTACACGGACGGTAGCGGCGCTGTTGTTTGCCCTGCCCCTGTTCGCCCTGGCCGCCGATCCATTGCCGTCCTGGAACGAAGGCCCCACCAAAACAGGCATCCTGGAATTCGTGCAGACGGTCACCACACCCGACAGCAAAGGGTTTGTAGCACCCGAAGCGCGCATCGCCGTATTCGACAACGATGGCACCTTGTGGAGCGAGCAGCCGGGCTATTTTGAAGCGCTGTACGCTTTCGACGAAATCAGGCGCATGGCCGACCAGCACCCGGAGTGGAAAGACCGGCAACCGTTCAAGGCAGTCATCGAAAACGACCACAAGGCCTTGGCCGAAGCAGGCATGGAGGGCCTGGTGGAAATTTTCATGGCCACCCACGCCGGGCTCACCACCGATGAGTTTCGCGACAACGTCCAGCGCTGGCTGAGCACGGCCCGCCACCCCACCAGCGGCAAGCCCTACACCGAGATGGTCTACCAGCCGATGCTGGAAGTACTTGCTTACCTGCGCAGCCAGGGCTTCAAACCCTACATCGTGTCCGGCGGTGATACCGGTTTTATGCGGGTGTTCGCCGAAGAGGTATACGGCATCCCGCCTGAGCAGGTGATCGGCTCCTCATTCGTCACGCAGTACCAGGTCAAGGACGGCAAACCGTCCATTTTGCGCACCGCCAAAATCGCCCACAACGATGACGGCCCCGGCAAGCCGGTCAGCATCGACAGCGTGATTGGCCGTCGGCCGATCCTGGCGTTCGGCAACTCCGACGGCGACCTGCAAATGCTCCAGTGGACCGCTGCAGGCACGGGCCCGCGCTTTATGGGCCTGGTGCACCACACCGACGCCAAGCGCGAATGGGCTTATGACAGGGACTCAAAAATCGGCCGCCTGGACAAGGCGCTCGATCAGGCAAAACAGCAGAACTGGACTATCGTCGATATGGCGTCGCAATGGCGGCACATCTATCCATTCGAGTCCGGCGCGAACGAGCAACAGCCATAAGAAAAACAGCCGTCTGCAGTGCACTAACCCAGTCAACAAGGAGCAAGTTGCATGACTCGAATAGCCAAGTGGTTACCTCCGCTAGCCTTGGTAGCGGCTTCAGTGATGGCGCTGTCTGCCACCGCTGTTGGCGCTGAGAAGCCCAACATTCTGGTGATTTTTGGCGATGACATTGGCCAGTCCAATATCAGTGCCTATTCCATGGGTGTGGTCGGCTACAAGACCCCCAACATCGACCGGATTGCCAAAGAAGGCATGATGTTCACCGACTATTACGCGGAGAACAGCTGCACCGCCGGACGATCATCATTTATCACCGGCCAGACTCCGTTGCGAACCGGCCTGTCCAAGGTCGGCATACCGGGGGCGCCGGTGGGCCTGCAAAAACGCGATATCACCATCGCCCAAGCACTCAAGTCCCAGGGCTACGCCACTGCACAGTTCGGTAAAAACCACTTGGGCGACCGCGACGAATACTTGCCGACCAATCATGGTTTTGACGAGTTTTTCGGCAACCTGTACCACCTCAATGCCGAGGAAGAACCCGAGCGCCCATACTGGCCCAAAGATGATCCTGCCTTCGTCAAGGCCACCTCGCCCCGTGGTGTGATCCACAGTTTCGCCGACGGCAAGATTGAAGACACCGGCGCCCTGACCGCCAAGCGCATGGAAACCATCGACGACGAAACCACCGCGGCGGCGCAAGCGTTCATCGAAAAGCAGGCCAAGGCCGACAAGCCTTTTTTTGTGTGGATGAACACCACGCGCATGCACTTGTTTACCCACGTGCGCGACTCGATGAAGGGCCAGAGTGGTATGCCCGGCAACGAGTACGCCGATGGCATGCTTGAGCATGACGGCGACGTCGGCAAACTGCTGAAAACCCTCGACGATCTCAAACTCACCGACACCACCATCGTGGTCTACACCACCGACAACGGGCCAAACCAGTTCTCCTGGCCGGACGCGGCTACCACGCCGTTCCGTAACGAGAAGAACTCCAACTGGGAAGGTGCATTCCGCGTCCCTGCGATCGTGCGCTGGCCGGGCAAGATCAAGGCCGGTGAAGTGAGTAACGAAATGTTCTCGGGACTGGACTGGTTCCCGACCCTGCTGGCAGTGGCGGGCGATGCCGATGTCAAAGACAAGTTGCTCAAGGGCTGGGCCCCGGTGGCAGGCGGCACCGACTTCAAGGTGCACCTGGACGGTTTCAACCAGCTGCCGTACCTGACCGGCCAGCAACCCAAGGGCAATCGCAACGAGTTCTACTACTTCAACGATGACGGCATGCTGGTCTCGATGCGTTTCGACAACTGGAAAGTGGTGTTCTGCGAACAGCGCGAACCGGGCGGCTTCAAGGTCTGGAGCGAGCCTTTCGTGTGCCTGCGGGTGCCGAAAATCTTCAACCTGCGCATGGACCCGTTCGAACGGGCTGACGTGGTCTCCGATCAGTATTACGACTGGAGCACCAAAAACGTCTACTTGAACGAACTGGCAATCATGAAGGCTGCCAACTTCCTCGAAACCTTCGTCGATTACCCGCCTAGCCAGAAGCCGCCCAGCTTCAGTATCGATCAGGTACGCGCAGCGGTAGACGCCAAGATTGCGGAAAAAATGAAACATCAGCCAGCACAGTAAACCTGCCTCTGTGGGAGCGGGCTTGCCCGCTCCCACACGGGATCACGACTCATCCCCGAACTACTTCCGCACAAGGCCCCCGCGCAATGCCGTCACCCTCCCAGACCCGCCGCACGACGCCGTTAATGCCTGCCTTGCTGCTCTTTATCTCTGGAACTGCAGCCCTGATTTACCAGGTGCTGTGGATCAAGCAACTGTCCCTGGTGATCGGTGTCGAGGTGTACGCGATCACCACCGGCATCAGTGCCTTTTTCGCAGGCCTGGCCCTGGGTGGGCTGCTGTTCGGGCGCTTTGCCGACCGGCTGGCCAAACCTCTGCTGCTCTATGCAGGGCTTGAGGTGGGCGTGGCGCTACTGGGGATTGCAACCACACTGGGGCTAAGCCTTGCAGCAGCCCCCTTCGCCTGGCTTGAGCAAAAGGTCGGCCTGCTGGCCTGGCTGCTGCCCCTGTTGCTGGTAGGCCTGCCTGCATTGCTGATGGGCGGCACCCTGCCGGTACTGGTCCGCGCACTGGCGGCTGAGCCCCGGCAACTGGGCCAGGCCGGTGGCCGCCTGTACGCCGCCAATACCGCCGGGGCAATTGTCGGCACGCTGCTTACCGCCTTTGTGCTGATTGCCACCCTGGGCGTGCGGGGCAGTGCCTGTGCCGCTGCCTTGCTGAACGTGATAGCCGCCATTGGCGCATTGATCGTACAGCGTCGTTATCCGGCTCCCCTTGCCACCACCCCGTCGACGCAACCGTCACCGGCCCGGTTGGCGATGGTGCTGTACGCGATTGCAGGCGGTGTGGCGCTGGGCTACGAAGTGGTCTGGTCGCAATCGATCGTGCAATTCATGAGTACTCGCACCTACGCCTTTGCCGTGGTGCTGGCGACCTATCTGACCGGCTTGTTTGTCGGCAGCTGCCTGATGGCGCGCCGGGTCGATCGCCTGCGCGATCCCTGGGGCATTTTTGCCTTGCTGATCGCCGGGGCCGGGCTGGTTGCCCTGCTGGAAGTCGCCCTGCTCGGGCGCTGGCTGATCCTGCTGCAAACCCGGGTCGAAACCCTGGTGCTGGAGTTGGGCTTCACTGCGCTGGTGGGCATGAGCGCCCGTTTTGCGGTGGCGGCGCTGAGCATCGTGTTTGTCCCCACAGTGCTATTGGGCGCAGCCTTCCCGGTGGCGTTACGCCTGTGTGTGGGCCCGGACCGGGTCGGGCGAGATGTCGGCGCGGTCGTCGCCTTCAATACCCTGGGCGGGATTGTCGGCGTTGCACTCTGCGGCTTTGTGCTGATCCCTTTGCTGGGGCTGGTGCGCACGCTGGGCCTGCTGGCACTCATCGCTGCAGCGGTTGGGTTTATCGCGGTACGCCAGGGTCACGGGGTCAAAAAAGGTCATCGCCAAGGGGTCATTGCGCTAAGCATTGCAGCGCTGCTGGTGGCCTGGCTGACCCCGGTCGACCGCATCGCCGATCTGCTGCCGGGGGCACGCAACGGCGAACTGGCGTTTTATGAAGAAGGCCGTGGCGGCACCGTCGCCGTGGTGACTCAAGGTAAAGGCGAGCGCCTCTTCCACCGCCTGTATATCCAGGGCGTATCCAACACCGGCGATGCCATGCCGTCCCTGCGCTACATGCGCATCCAGGCCCTGCTGCCATTACTGATCCACAACGGCGAGCCACGCTCGGCGCTGGTGATCGGTTTCGGCACAGGGATTACCGCCGGTGCCCTGTTGAGTTATCCGGCACTGGAACACCGGGTGGTGGCCGAGTTGCTGCCTTCGGTGGTCAACGCCTCTACGTTGTTCAAGGGCAACTTCGGTGCTGCTGCCAGCCCCGGCCTGCAGGTGCGTTTGCGCGACGGGCGCCAGGAACTCCTGCGCAGCAACCAGCGTTACGACCTGATCACCCTGGAGCCGCCACCACCGTCAGCTGCGGGGGTGGTCAACCTGTATTCCCGGGACTTCTATCAACTGGCAGCGCAACGCCTGGAACCTCAAGGGATTGTCGCGCAATGGCTGCCGCTGCCGACCCAGAACATAGAGGACTCGCGCTCGCTGGTGCGCAGTTTTCTTGACGTGTTCCCGTACGCGACGCTCTGGAGCAGCGAGTTTCACGAAATGCTGCTGGTCGGCTCCCTGCAGCCGATTGAACTGGACGCCGCACGCATCAACGCCCGCTTCGAGCAGCTAGGGGTGCGCAGTGCCCTGCAGGATGTGGGCGTCGCTTCGGCGGCGGCCCTGCTGGCGACCTGGGTGACAGATCGTCAGGGGCTGGAACGTTTTGCTGCAGATGCGCCTGCCGTCACGGACGATCAACCACGCATCGAGTACGCTCCCTGGGTACGCTCCAAGGAAATCAGCCGGGTACTCCCGGCGTTGCTCGATCTGCGCCGCCCCGCACTTTTGCTCAACGCCGAGCCCGGGTTTGTTGCGCGCATGAACGACCATCAGCAACGTCTGATGCAGTTTTACCGCTCAAGCCTGCATGCCTACGATGGCGACCGCGAGGCATGGGCCAGGGACATCCGCGAAGTGATGCGCGGTGATGGCGCCAACCCCTATTACCGCTGGTTTGTCGGTGAACGCTAAAGCCATTTGGATACGGAAGTCGCAATGCCCAAAACTAAAACTATAAAAGCTGCAAACCAACCTGATTCGCGCCCTACCTTGATGAGCGGTTACCTGTTACCCGTCAGCGCGGTCCTGTTGCTGTTGGTGCTGGGCGGGCTGTGGTTTTATCTCAACCGCCCGGCCCCGGTCGTGACGCCGGTGCTTGAGCCCAAGGCGGTGGCCACGGCCCCCGTAGTCAGGCACATGCCCCCTGCGCAGATGGTCGACGAACAACAGTGCCAGGGCTGCCACAGCGCCCAGGCCAAGGACTGGCAAGGTTCCCATCACCAGTTGGTCATGCAGGAGGCCGACCCGCAGACCGTGCTGGCCGATTTCAACAATGCCACGTTCAAGGGCGAAGGCGAAAACACCCGGTTCTTTCGCAAGGGCGATGAGTTCTGGGTCAATACGCCGGGACCTGAAGGCAAGTCTGGCGACTTCAAGGTCGCCTACACCTTCGGCATTGCGCCGTTGCAGCAATATCTGATCGAAGTCGGCGACGGCAGGTTGCAAGCCCTGGGCGTGGCCTGGGATACCGAGAAAAACCGCTGGTTTCACCTTTATCCGGGCCAGGGGGTGGACTTCAAGAATCCATTGCACTGGAGCAAGCCCAGCCAGAACGCCAACTTTATGTGCGTGGAGTGCCACACCACCGGCTACAAACGCAATTTTGACGCCGCGACCAACCGCTTCAACAGCCAGTGGAACAGCCTCGGCGTCGGTTGCCAGGCCTGCCACGGCCCGGCCTCCAATCACCTGCTGGCAGTGACTGACAACACCGGACTGCCCCACAGCGGGTTTGACGTCGACCTCAAAAACAAGGACGCCACCAGCGAGATCGAAACCTGCGCCCGCTGCCACGCCCGACGTGCCCCGCTGGGAGATGGTTTTACCGTGGGCAAACGCCTGATGGACGACTATCTGCCCAGCGTGTTGAACCGCGAACTGTATGCACTGGACGGCAAGATCAAGGATGAAGTGTTTGAACACGGCTCCTTCGCGCAAAGCAAAATGTTCGACAAGGGTGTGCGTTGCAGCAATTGCCACAACCCTCACAGCACTCAATTGAAAGCGCCGGGCAATGGCGTGTGCCTGCAATGTCACAACAGCGCAGGCAAGGCGGCGGTTGCCGGGATTGACGACAAGGGGCTGCAAGCCAAGCGCTACGACTCGACCGAACACCATCGCCATACCGAAGGCCAACCGGGCTCGCAGTGCGTGGATTGCCATATGCCCGGCAAGCTCTACATGGGCAACGATTTCAGGCATGACCACAGCTTCAGCATCCCCAACCCGGTACGGGCCAAAACCCTCGGCACCCCGGACGCCTGCCTGACCTGCCATCAAGGCAAAGCGCAAGACACGGTGACTGAACAATTCAAGCTCTGGACAGCCCATGAAGGGCCACAGGCCGCCCGTTACGACGAAAGTTTAGGATTGATTCGCGGCGGCAAACCCGGTGCGGCACAAGCGTTGTACGAGCAATTGCGGCGCGGCAACCTGCCGGCCATTCAACGGGCAACCCTGTTGGCAGAACTGGCGAACTACCCCAGTGAGTCCGCCTTGAAACTGGCCACCAGGGACTTGAACAACCCGGCTCCTCAAGTGCGTGAAAGTGCAGTGCGGGCGGTCAGCGCCTTTTTGCCTGCAACCGAACGCGTCACCTTGCTCGGCCCGCTATTGAGTGACAGCGTGCGGGCGGTGCGCATCATCGCCGCCCGTAACGTGCAAGGGGCGGCGCGTAACGGCTTGGGGGCATATCAAGGGGCCTGGGACAGCGCCATTGCTGAATACGAAACGGTGCAATTGAGCCTGGCCGAACGGGCCGAGTCCAACCTCAACCTGGCCATGCTGTATCAGGCCAGTGGTCGCAATGCCGAGGTTGAACCCAAACTGCGCGCCGCCCTGCTGCGTGACCCGGACTTCTTCCCTGCGGTGGTCACGCTGGCCCAGTGGCTGGAAGCCAGTGGCCGCAGTGCCGAGGCGATGGCCTTGCTCAGCGACACAATCAAGGCGCACCCGCAAACAGCACTGCTGCAACACAGCGAGGGGCTGGCGTTGATTCGGGCGGGCCAGCCCAAGCAAGCCATGTCAGCCTTACAGCAGGCCGTGACACTGGAACCTGACAACGCCCAATACCGTTATGTGCTGGCAGTGGCGTTGCACCAGAACGGTCAGGTCGGGCCGGCGTGTGAGCACATGGAAGAACTGCTCAAACGCCAACCGGCATTTCGCGATGCGCGGCTGGCGTTGATCCAGTTTTACCTCGACAGCGGCCAGGAGCCCAAGGCACAGGCGGTGCTGCAGGCATGGAAAAAGATCAACCCTGAGGACGTGGCGTTGAAATGAGTCGTCGTAAACTCAGGCGTTAAACCTGGCTATGCTCCTCAGCGGCTACAGTGCGCCCATCCTGTAGATACTCTGTTGCCAGCCGACCTGTTCAGAGAAATGTGCTTCGCTAAAGAGGTCGGCCTGAAGTTAAGCTTGTTTTTGCACTGGCTTTTTGACCTGCCTATCCTTCTTGGCGTCCGCTGGAGACGGGTCCAGTTTTAGCGCCAACAGACAAGATGGTTGTGACATGTTGAATGTGTTGGGTTGGCGATTGCAGCCTGCATAGAAAAACACCCCAGTGCAGGGTTTTACGACGGCTGCGTCTACAGGATTCGTCGTCTATCCCTCTACGTAGCAGTTGACGAGTAGAACGAGGCTACGTTCGATCGCGCAGCGGTCGCAAAACCGGTACACGCGTAGTGCCTGATTAACCGTGCAAGCCGATTCCACGAGTGCTACGTCGCAGTGGCGCACCAAGCCGAACGCAGCCTCGCACGGCTCGTCAGCGACTACAGGACTCGCCAACAACTCCGTGTTGTAGCCGTTGACGAGTAGAACGAGGCTACGATCGAGCGCGCAGCGGTCGCAAAACCGATACACGCGCAGTGCCTGATTAACCGTGCAAGCCGATTTCACGACTGCTACGTCCCAGTGGCGCACCAAGCCGATCGCAGCCTCGCACAGCTCGTCAGCTGCTACAGATCGTGAATGCAACCCACCAACCAGGCCGGCCGGCCGGTCGGCCGGTCGGCCGCCTCGGCGGGCAGTGCTTTTGATCTGCCCGCCCCTTCGGGAGGCCGAGAGGAGGTTCTGCGTAGTGGGTCGACCGGCATGGATGCCGGGAGAGCCGTGTTGGGCCATGGATGGCCCGTCACGGCGGGCCCACGGAGCGGGACCGGAGTGAGGGACACCTGAGCGCAGCGAAGGCCGTACGCAGGGGCGAAAGCGCTTTGGTTACTTTGCCGCTTTTGCAAAGTGACTCGCTGTAAGAGCGAAACCATCATTTCAGTTAACTGCGGATGCCGGATATGTACCCCGTGTGCCAGTTGTTTTGCGATGCGCCCGCACCTATGCCGAGTACATATCCATTCAATACGTCACGACTTTCTACGGGTCCCGCCCTCACTCCGGCACTGTCATGGGGCCACGCCGCGATGGGCCATCGCGGCTCTGGACGGCTACAGCATGTATGCATAATTCACCTCCCCGCCATCCTCTCCAGGCTGTTGCTCAAGTGCAGCAGCATGGCGGCGCGGGCGGCGTCGGGGTCCTGTCGGCGAATGGCACGCAAGATCGCCTCATGCTCCAGCACCGCCATTTGACCCAGTTTCATCAAATCGGTGTCGCCACGCTCCTCGGCGTCAATCCGTGTGCGGGGGATCACGGAACGCCCGAGCTGGGAAATGATGTCGGTGAAATAGGTATTGCCCGTGGCCTGGGCGATCAGGTTGTGAAATCGCTGATCGGGTTCGACGCTGCTGTCGTTATTGGCCAGTGAACTCTGGTAGTCGTCCAGCGCCTGACGCATTTGCAGCAGCTGGCCCTCTGTTCGGCGCCTGGCCGCCAACGCTGCGGCTTGTGTCTCCAGCCCCATGCGCAACTCGATGATGCCGCGCACGCTGTGCGCAGTATCGCGCTTGAGGTGAATGCCCTGGCGCTGATCGCGCTCCAGCACGAAGGTGCCGATCCCGTGCCGGGTTTCAACCAGTCCCGAAGCCTGCAATTTCGAGATCGCCTCGCGCACGACGGTGCGGCTGACACCATGCTCACGCACGATGGTGGATTCGGAAGGCAGCTTCTCTCCGGGAGCCAGTTGGCCCAGCAGGATTCGCTGAGTGAGCTCGGCCACGATGTCGTGAGCCAGGCCCGGGGAACGCTTGCGGGTCGATGCGCCTTGCGGGTCTTGCATGGGAAACCCCCTTCAGAGATGGCAGCCTGATATTAGCATCTCTCACACCCCAACATGTATGACAACCTATCTTTTGATCGGTAAATACCGCCCCACAAAACCTAGCGTTTGCTTCGGTCAGCCTCAAAAATCCTCCAGCAAACAGCTCTCAAAGCGCTATAAACAGGGAAAAAACCTGTTAAATGCATTTAAAACCCGTTTTTTATAACTTATCGGTTTGTTACGAGGCATTGCGATGACAAAAGTCAACTCATATGATGTCCGTCAACCGAAGGCGCATCCTCCGGCACATATCACCCGCATAACAATAATCAGTGGGGCTTCGACTTGTGAACACTTCCAGCAATCCGTCTGCTGCGCACGCCAACGACCCCGTACTGGCGCGCGCGATCCAAAAGGTGAAGAGGCATGTGCTGCCGCTCTTCGTCATCATGTTTATCGTCAACTACATTGACCGCGTAAACATCGGCTTTGTGCGCACCCACATGGAGCACGACCTGGGTATTGGCGCAGCCGCCTATGGCTTCGGTGCCGGTCTGTTCTTCATCGGCTACGCGCTGTTTGAAGTGCCATCCAACATGCTGCTGCAAAAAGTCGGCGCCCGTATCTGGCTGACCCGGATCATGTTCACCTGGGGCATCACCGCAACCCTGATGGCCTTTATCCAGAACGAAACCCACTTTTATATCCTGCGCTTTCTGCTCGGCGTGGCCGAAGCGGGGTTCTTTCCAGGAGTGATCTACTACTTCACCCGCTGGCTGCCTGGCGCCGAGCGTGGCAAGGCGATTGCCATCTTCCTAAGCGGTTCGGCACTGGCGTCCCTGATCTCGGGCCCGTTGTCCGGCCTGCTATTGCAAATCACCGGCATGGGCCTGCATGGCTGGCAGTGGATGTACATCATCGAAGGCATGGCCTCGGTGTTTTTGTGCGGCTTTGTCTGGTACTGGCTGGACTCAAAGCCCCATGACGCCAAATGGCTCAGCCGTGAGGAACAAGACGCCCTGGTGAACGAGATTGACCGCGAGCAGCGCGAGCGGGATGCCGTCAACATCGTCAAACCGAGCATGCTCAAGCTGCTCAAGGACCGCCAGATCATGCTGTTCTGCGCGATCTATTTCTGCATCCAGCTGACCATTTACGCCGCGACCTTCTGGCTGCCCAGCATCATCAAGAAAATGGGTGACCTGAGCGACATGCAGGTGGGCTTTTTCAACTCGATCCCGTGGCTGATTTCCATTATTGCCATGTATGCGTTTGCGTCACTGGCCAGCCGCTTCAAATACCAGCAGGCCTGGATTGCGACGGCCCTGCTGATTGCCGCCCTGGGCATGTTCCTGTCGACCACCGGCGGCCCGATCTTTGCGTTTATTGCCATCTGCTTCGCCGCCATCGGTTTCAAATCGGCATCGGCGCTGTTCTGGCCCATCCCCCAGGGTTATCTGGATGCACGCATCGCGGCAGCCGTGATCGCACTGATCAACTCCATCGGCAACCTCGGCGGATTCGTTGCGCCCACCACTTTCGGTTTCCTGGAGCAAACCACCGGTTCGATCCAGGGCGGGCTCTATGGCCTGGCCGGTACATCGATCATTGCGGCAATCATCGTGTTCTTTGCCAAGACCAAACCCACCCCCGCTGCTGCGACCCCCGCCGCCCTGCAACCTGCCTGACAAGGAACAGACAATGAACACCGAACATCAACACCACGCCACAAAAGCCCCGATCGTCACCAGCCTGCAGGTTATCCCGGTGGCCGGTCATGACAGCATGTTGCTCAACCTCAGCGGCGCGCACGGCCCTTTCTTTACCCGCAATATCGTTATCCTCAAGGACAGCAGCGGCAATGTCGGCGTTGGCGAAGTGCCTGGCGGTGAACGCATCCGCGAGACCCTGGAAGACGCACGCAACCTGGTCGTGGGCCAGCCCATCGGCAACTACAAGAGCATTCTCAACGCCATGCGCACCACCTTCGCCGCCCGTGACTCGGCAGGTCGTGGCCTGCAGACTTTTGACCTGCGCATCACCATCCACGCCGTCACAGCAATGGAGGCAGCCCTGCTCGACTTGCTCGGTCAGTTCCTGGAAGTGCCAGTGGCAGCCCTGCTCGGCGAAGGCCAGCAACGGGATGCGGTCAAGATGCTCGGCTACCTGTTTTACATTGGCGATCGCCAACAGACCGATCTGGCCTACCGCAATGAAGCCGAGGCCGATGACTGGTTCCGTCTGCGCCATGAAAAAGCCCTGACCCCGCAAGCCATCGTCCGCCTGGCAGAAGCGGCTCAGGCCAAATATGGCTTTAACGACTTCAAGCTTAAAGGCGGCGTACTGCGCGGTGCCGAAGAGATCGAAGCGGTCACCGCACTGGCCGAACGCTTCCCCACCGCCCGCATCACCCTGGACCCCAATGGCGCCTGGTCACTCAAGGAGGCCGTGGCCCTGTGCCGCGATCAACACCGCGTACTGGCCTATGCCGAAGACCCCTGCGGTGCCGAAAACGGTTACTCGGGACGCGAGGTGATGGCCGAGTTCCGTCGCGCTACCGGGTTGCCCACCGCCACCAACATGATTGCCACGGACTGGCGCGAGATGGGTCACGCCATTCAATCCCAGGCCGTGGATATTCCCCTGGCCGACCCGCACTTCTGGACCATGCAGGGTTCGGTACGCGTCGCGCAAATGTGCCACGAGTGGGGCCTGACCTGGGGCTCGCACTCCAACAACCACTTTGATATTTCCCTGGCCATGTTCACCCAGGTCGCGGCCGCCGCACCGGGAGAAATCACCGCCATTGATACTCACTGGATCTGGCAGGATGGCCAGCGCCTGACCCGCGAGCCGCTGAAAATTGTCGACGGTCACATCAAGGTTCCGGCCAGACCCGGCCTGGGCGTGGACATCGACATGGACGCCGTGGCCAAGGCCCACGAACTGTACAAAGGCATGGGCCTTGGCGCACGGGACGATAGCGTCGCCATGCAGTACATTGTTCCGGGCTGGAAATACGACAACAAAAAACCCTGTCTTGTGCGCTGAGCACCCCACAGCGCACTTAGCACTCTAGCGAGGATCGAAACGATGTCGACCGTAACTGGCCACAACTTTATCGGCGGCAGCCGCAGCGCTGCCGGAACCGTCACGGTACAAAGCCTGGATGCCAGCACCGGAGAGGCACTGCCTGTGCTCTTTTATCAGGCCACGCCAGAAGAAGTGGACCGTGCCGCCAACGCAGCCGCCGAGGCCTTTGTACCGTTTCGCCAACTGTCTCCTGAACGCCGCGCCGAATTCCTGGACGCCATTGCTGACGAAATAGACCAGCTGGGCGACGACTTTGTCGCCCTGGTGTGCAGGGAAACCGCCCTGCCCGCAGGACGCATTCAAGGTGAGCGCGGCCGTACCAGCGGGCAAATGCGCCTGTTCGCAACCGTGCTGCGCCGTGGCGACTTTTTAGGCGCGCGGATCGATCTGGCCCTGCCGGATCGCAAACCGCTGCCACGGGTGGATCTGCGTCAGTACCGGATCGGCGTCGGGCCTGTGGCCGTCTTCGGTGCCAGCAACTTTCCACTGGCCTTTTCCACTGCCGGTGGCGACACCGCGGCCGCCTTTGCAGCGGGCTGCCCGGTGGTTTTCAAGGCACACAGCGGGCACATGGCAACCGCCGACCAGGTGGGCTGCGCAATTATTCGTGCGGCTGAAAAGACCGGCATGCCCAAGGGTGTGTTCAACATGATCTTCGGCGCCGGGGTCGGCGAACAGTTGGTCAAGCACCCCGCCATCCAGGCCGTGGGCTTTACCGGGTCGCTGCACGGCGGCAACGCACTGAGCAAAATGGCCGCCGAACGCGAGCAACCCATCCCGGTATTCGCCGAGATGTCGAGCATCAACCCGGTGATCCTGCTGCCTCAGGCCCTGGCCTCACGCAGCGAGGCTGTCGCAAAAGACCTGTCGGCATCGGTCACTCAGGGCGGCGGACAGTTCTGCACCAATCCCGGCCTGGTGATCGGCCTGCGTAGCGCCCAGTTCTCTGCCTTTGTCGAGCAACTGACCCGGCACATGGCCGAACAGACGCCGCACACCCTGCTCAACGCAGGCGGGCTGCGCAACTACGCCAAGGGCGTGGAACATCTGCTCAGCCATCCGGGCATCACCCACCTGGCCGGCCACACCCAGTCGGGATCGCAAGCGCAACCACAATTGTTCAAGGCCGATGTCAGCCTGCTGCTGGACAAGGATCCGTTGTTGCAGGAGGAGGTGTTTGGTCCCACGACCATCCTTATCGAAGTCGACAGCGATGCACAGTTAAAAGCGGCCCTGCTGGCCTTGCGCGGCCAATTGACCGCCACCCTGATCGGCGAACTGGATGACCTTGCGCAGTATCAGTGGCTGGTGCCGATCCTTGAGCAAAAGGTCGGGCGGATTCTGGTCAATGGCTACCCTACCGGCGTCGAAGTGTGCGACGCGATGGTTCACGGCGGCCCATACCCGGCGACTTCCGACTCACGCGGTACGTCGGTTGGCTCATTGGCGATTGACCGCTTCCTGCGTCCGGTCTGCTACCAGAACTATCCCGACGCCCAACTGCCCGAAGCGTTGCAAAACAGCAACCCGTTAGGTTTGAAGCGTCTGGTGAACGGCGAGTGGAGTTCCCAGGCGATCAAATAAGGCTCGGTATGGGCCTGGAGGCGCCAGCATATGGCGCCTTTTTTATGCCTGCAAATTGGATCCAATATCAAATTTCAGGCAAAAAAAAGCCCAAGTAGCTGATGGAAACTTGGGGCTTAAAAATGCATAAACCGTGGTAGGTGAACGCAGGGCGATCTTACCCTATCGTAACAATCAGTAACAAGTGATTCTGCACAATTTATTTCAAACCAATACTGACCTAAGTCATTAAATAGCCACATTTTTTATTTGTTTTTTGGATCCAGTCTTATTCCAAATTGCTATCACCGCGCTATTTATGGGTATTTTTTACCCATATCTCGCAACCCTGTGCTCAACCTGGAAAATTGCTTCGCAGCGCCGTCAGCCCGCCCTGATAGATGCCTGAAAACAGCTCTTGGGCCTCGTCATCGCTTACCCCGTTCGGGGTAAACCGCCCCGACCAGGTCACCCGGGCACCTGCGCCGTGGGCTTCCACACGCAGAGTGGCCAGGTAATCCGTCACCGGGAACGGCGCCTGAGTAATGGAGTAGCTGTAGGTCTTGCTCCCGTTGTCGAAGCTTTCAAGCCGTTCGACAATCACCGTGCCGTCCTCGGTACGCAGAGTGCGCAAGCGCCCGCCTTCACTCAGTTCGCTTTTTACAACAAACGACAACCAGTCCGGCAGCGAGCCAAAGCCGCCGATCAATTGCCAAACCTGATCGGCTGGAACGGGAATATCGATAGTTGCGGATGCGGTTGCCATGTGGGGATTCTCCATCAATCAGTGATTTGTCGTCGGCACTTGGTTTGCGGGTTGAACCAAACCGAAACGACGTGTGCCAACAGCAACAGCCCCTGTGAGACCCGCTCGGGTCACTCAAAAACCGGTTTAAAGAAGCTTCGCTCGTAACTCAGGATGCAGCGATTGTCTTCAGCCAGCTTGAAGGCGGCAATGCATTCGGCATCGGTTTTTGAGCGCTCGCGGTAGTCTTCATAGGCCGCAAGGCTGGGGAAGGTAAACATGGCCAGGGCAATGTTGTTGGCGCCTTCCGAGGGCAGGAAGTAGCCGTGGTGCTGACCGCCGAATTTCTCGACCAGGGGAATCCAGATTCGCCCGTACGCTTCAAATTCGGCCAGCTTGTAAGGGTCAATGACATAACGCAGGTAGCACGTGATCATGTGTTCACTCCATGAGGCGAAAGGAGATCGAGACTAGTCTCCAGCCGCCCCACGGGTCAACAGACTCAAAGAGGATGCAGACGATCATCCTCGGCATAGATCGCCGTGTGCAAACCACCTTCGGCATCGCGCCAGGCGCGGTACATGCCGGGCGTATTGAAGCTCAACACGGTCTCGCCGGACGGTGACACTGCCACCACGCCGCCGTTGCCTCCCAAGGTCTTGAGTTCGCCCTGCACAACCTGCTCACAGGCATCCGCAAGGGTTGAGCCCACCAGCCGGATACGCGACGCAATATTGTGTGCCACGACGGTACGCATGAAGAATTCGCCGTGGCCGGTCGCCGAGATCGCGGCACTGCGGTCATCCGCCCAGGTGCCGGAGCCGATCAGCGGCGAGTCACCCACGCGTCCGTAGCGTTTGTTGGTAATGCCGCCCGTGGAGGTGGCCGCAGCGACATGGCCGTGGCTATCCAGGGCGACAGCGCCCACGGTGCCAAACTTTTTCTCCACGCCTCCCGGTTCCAGCAGCACCGTCTCCGGTTGTTGCTGCTGGGCAGCCCACTGGCGACGACGCAAGGGGGTGTCGTACCAGTCGTTGCTGACGTGCTCCAGGTCAGGTTGCTCGGACAGGAACAGATCCGCCCCCGCGCCTGCCAGCAGCACATGTTCGCTGTGTTCCAGGACTGCCCGGGCGCCGCAAATGGGGTTGCGCACGTGATGTACCCCAGCCACCGCCCCGGCTTCGAGGTTAGCGCCGTTCATGATCGCTGCGTCCAGTTCGTGGTCTCCGGCATGGGTAAATACCGCACCTTTACCCGCGTTGAACCACGGACACTCTTCCAGTTCGACCACGCTTGCCTGCACCGCGTCCAGGCTGCTGCCGCCCTGCTCCAGCACATCAACGCCAGCCCTGAGGGCCTGCAGCAGCGCGGCGTGGATCGCCTGTTCGTCATCCTGGGTCAATACACCGGGCATCAGGACACCGGCGCCGCCATGCAGGGCCATCGCTATGGATTGAGTCATTGCGCATGCACTCCGTGATTAATTATCTGGCTCAAAAAGCGTTGGGTACGCGGTGATTCCGGGGCCGAGAAAAACCGCTCGGGGGGTGCTTCTTCGACGATTTCGCCCTGGTCCATGAATACGATCCGGTCTGCGACCTTACGGGCAAACCCCATTTCATGGGTCACGCAAATCATGGTCATGCCTTCCTGGGCGAGGCTGGTCATCACGTCCAGTACTTCGGCGATCATTTCCGGGTCCAGGGCCGAAGTCGGTTCATCGAACAGCATAACCTTGGGTTGCATGCACAATGCCCGGGCAATGGCGATACGTTGTTGCTGGCCACCGGACAACTGCGAAGGAAACTTGTTGGCGTGGTCGCGCATCTTGACCTTGTCCAGCAAGCCCAGCGCACGCTCGATGGCTTCAGCCTCGGGTACACCCAGATTAGACGTCTGGGGCAAGGTGCAGTTTTTCAGTACCGTGAGGTGCGGGAACAGGTTGAAGTGCTGGAAACACATGCCCACCTGCCGGCGAATACGCTCCAGGCCCTTGACGCTGCCATTGAGTTCCTCGCCCAGCACTTCGACCAGGCCCTGCTGGTGTTGCTCAAGTTGATTGATGCAGCGGATCAGGGTCGATTTGCCGGAGCCCGACGGCCCGCAGATCACCACCTTTTCTCCGGCGTGCACATTCAGCGAGATGTTTTTCAGCACGTGGGCATTGCCGAACCACTTGTTCAATTGTTCGATACGCACCATCGCGGCGGCATCTGCCTTGGGTTTCATGATCATGAGCGGCTTTGCTCCATACGAAGTTCAAGATGTCGGGCATAGCGCGACAGTGCAAAACAGATGACAAAGAAATAGATCGCCAGGAAGACGTAAATTTCATGGCCGTACTCAACCCATTCAGGTGCGACGGCGGTGCTCATGGCGATGCCGACGATGTCCAGCACGCCGACGATCATCACCAGCGTGGTTTCCTTGAACAGGCCGATAAATTGCGTGAGCAACGGCGCAATGGACTGCTTGAGCACTTGCGGCAGGATGATCTGGCCCATGGTTTTCCAGTAGCCAAAACCCAGGGCCATTGCCGCTTCGTACTGCCCCTTGGGCAGGTTCTGCAGACCGCCGCGCAGGGTCTCGGCCATATAGGCGGCGGTAAACAGGATCAGCACCAGTTGCACCCGCAACAGGATGTCGAATGCCGAGTCCGGCGGCAGAAACAGCTGGATCATCAGCGACGCCATAAACAGCAGCGAGATCACCGGCACCGAGCGCACCAGCTCGATGTAGAGCACGCACAGCATGCGGACAACCGGCAGCTTTGAACGTCGGCCCAAGGCCAGCAGGATCCCCAGAGGCAAGGCGAAAATCATCCCTGCCGTGCCCAGAAAGACCGTCACCAGCATCCCGGCAAACTTGGTCGAAGACACCTCGGGCAAACCGGCCCCGCCCTTGAGCAGCCACCACATCACGATCGGCAGCAAGGCCAGGTACGCCAGCAGCAGGCGCCGGTCCAGACGCTTGAAAAACAGCAGGACAAACGCAGCGCCCGCCAGTATCAGCGACAGGGTCACCCGCCACTGCTCGGCTTGCGGGTAGAAGCCATACACAAACAGGTTCCAGCGCTGGGTGATCGGCAGCCAGCACGCCCCGCCGGGGTTGCAGTCCTTGGCGCTGTCGCCCACGAACGTGGCGTCGAACACCAGCCAGTTGAGTGCCGCAGGAATGCACCAGCACAACAGTGCAATCACGCTGAGCGTCAGCAGGCTGTGGCCCACACTGGGGAACAGCTGACTACGGCTCCAGGCCAGCGCCCGCTGTGCCCAGGGCAATCTTGGAGGTGCCAGTGGGATAGACAGTGATTGATTCATGGCGGTCATGTTCAGTGCCCCCTCTGGCCAATGCGGTGGTTGTAGATGTTCATTCCCAGGGAGATCACCAGACTGATCGCACAGTAAGTCCCCATGACCAGCGCGATGCACTCAATGGCCTGGCCCGTCTGGTTCAGGGTGGTGCCGCCGGTAGACGACACCAGCTCCATGAAGCCGATGACCACACCCAGCGAGGAGTTCTTGACGATGTTCAGGTACGTGTTGGTGATCTGCGGGATCATCGGGTAGATCGCTTGCGGCACGATCAGTTGGCGCAGGGTTGACCCGGATTTGAAGCCGAGCGCTTTGGCCGCTTCGTACTGGCCGCGATGCACCGACTCGATGGCGCCCCTGACGATTTCTGCAATGTAGCTTGCGCTGTAGAACGACAAGGCCAGGCACAGGGCAAGCATCTCCGGAACCAGGGTAATCCCGCCCTTGAACCCGAAACCGCGCTGCACGGGCACTTCCCATTGCAAATGGGCATCGCTCAGAACGTACACCAGCAACGGCAGCAACACCGCACCGGCCAACAGCAGAGGCCAGCGCCTGGAGGCAAAACCGCGCCACGGCGTTCGGGCTTCCCTGACGCGACAAAACACATAGGCCAGCAGCGTGCCCAGCAGCATCAGGGCCAGGCCCCAACCGACCTGACTGCCTTGGGCAAGCCACGGCAGGTTCAGGCCGTTGTTGTTCAAAAACACCACGCCAAACAGCGAAGCCGAATGCTTGACCCCTGGCAACGCCAGTACCAGGCCGTACCACCAGACCAGATGCACCACCAGCGGCACGTTGCGCAGGAACTCGATGCACGTCCCGCTCAGGCGCTTGATCAGCCAGTTGTCCGACACGCGGGCCATGCCCAGTGCGCCCCCCAGCAGGGTTGCCAGCACAATGCTCAATACCGACACCAGCAAGGTGTTGAGCAACCCCACCAGATAGGCCCGGGCATAGCTCGCGTCCGGGGTGTAATCGATCAGCGAAAAACTGATGTCGTAGCCAGCGCGCTGGGATAAAAACCCGAAGCCCGAGGCAATATTCAGATTTTTCAGGTTCAGCGCAGCGTTGCTGGAAAGCAGATAAAAGACCGCCGCAACCAGAGCCAGGACCAGCCCTTGCTGCAACACACTCGACAGGCGCAGGTTGTGCGAACGAAAAGTCGACATGACAGTAATTCCCTTAACGAATCGGCGGCGCGTACATCAAGCCATTGTCTTTCCAGCTGCGGTTCAGCCCGCGCGGGATGTTCAGTGCCGTCTGCTGGCCGAGGTTGCGGTCATAGATCTGCGCGTAGTTGCCGACTTGCTTGAGGGCGCGGTACGCCCAGTCACTGTCCAGACCAAAGGACTTGCCGATCGTGCCTTCAGTGCCCAGCAAACGGGCGATATCGGTCGACGCCGTTTTGTCACTGTGCAATTGGTCGACGTTTTCAGACGTCACTCCCAACTCTTCGCCTGTCATCAGGGCATAGGCGGTCCAGGTCACGATATTGCGCCAGGTGGTGTCACCTTGGGCGACGAAGGCGCCCAGGGGCTCCTTGGAAATCACTTCCGGCAACAGCACGTAGTCCTGGGGGTTGTTCATCAGCGCCAATCGGGCAGCCAGGCCGGAGGAGTCATTGGAGATGGCGTTGCAGCGCCCGCGCTGAAACGCGGCGTACAGCTCGGGGCTTTTCTCGATGACGACCGTCTTGTACGTCAGGCCGCGCCGACCGAAATAGTCTTCGAGGTTCTGCTCAGACGTGGTGCCCGGCGACAGGCAGAAAGTTGCACCGTCCAGATCCGTCAGCTTTTTGATGCCATCCGCGGCGTGGGTCATGAAACCCTGGCCGTCGTAAAACCAGACCGTGGTGAAGTCCACCCCCAGGTTGGCCACCCGCTCGGCGGTCCAGGATGCGGCCCGGGACAGAATGTCGATTTCCCCGGAAGCCAGGGCGGTAAAACGGTTTTTTGCGGTGGTGGTCAGGTATTCAACCTTGTCCGCATCGCCCAGCACGGCGGCGGCAACGGCACGGCACAGATCAACGTCCATGCCGGTCCAGCGACCTTTGTCGTCGATCAGGGAAAACCCCGGTTTGTCGCCTGCCACACCGCAGCGCACGCTGCCATGGGCCTTGACCTTGTCCAGCACACCTGCCTGGGCAACTTGAGCACCGGTCACCAGCAGCGCCAGCAGTGGTGCCCCAAGTAAAAGCTTCACCCTATTCAATTTGTGCATATCATTGCCCCTTCAAAATTCTTCTTGTTATGCCTGACAACCACAATCCAACGGCAGGTGGCGGTTGAGACGCACAATAAAGACAGAGGCATGGGCCGGATAGCGACTATTGATCCACTAATCTGGACGCGCTATCGAATATTGGAATAACACTATGAACATCGACTGGTATGAAGACTTTCTCGCCCTGGCCGATACCGGCAAGTTCACGGCGGCGGCCAGCATGCGCGGCTCTTCGCAATCGGCGCTGAGCCGGCGAATTCAATTGCTGGAAGCGCACCTGGGAGCCACCCTGATCGACCGCGAACGCAACCCGGTGCGCCTGACGGCCGCCGGTGAAGCCTTGCTGCCCAATGCCGTGGAATTGGTGCGCATGGCCCGCGACTGTGAACAGAGCGTAAAAGTGCTTAATCGGCCGCTGACCTTTGCCTCGTTGCACACCCTGGCGTGCAACTTCTTCCCGGACTGGATCAGCCAGTTGAACAGCGCGCAATCGCCGCTGTTCACCCGGATCGACACTGGCTATCGAAGCACCGACGATTACTACATGGCGCTGATGTCCGGGCGTTGCGATTTCATCCTGTTCTACCGTGATACCAAGACGGCGCCCTACTCGCGCCAGAGCGAATTCGAGGTCAAGTCCCTGGGCCATGACGAGCTGTACTGGGTGGCCACCCCGGCACTGGCGGCGCATTGCGCACAGACCGATGAGCCGATCCCGCTGCTCAGTTACTCGCGCAGTGCCCAACTGCATGAATTGTCCCGTATCCAGATCAACCGCCATCCCCAGCCCCATCGCCTGCTGCAAGTGTTTGAGGCCACCGTGTCCGAAGCCCTCAAACCGATGGTTGCCAGTGGCCAGGGCGTGGCCTGCATGCCCCACAGCATGGTTGCGCCGCTGATTGAGCGTGGGGAACTGGTGCGTTTGTATCCGGATATGGAGTCTGACCATCTGGAAGTGATTCTGGTGCGCTGGCGGGACAACCGTAACCCCCAGGCCGATGCGCTCTGGCAGCGGTTGTAGACAAAGAACGTGTAAAGATCCCGGGACCGCTGCGCACCGGCGACAGGCGCACGCAGGGGCGAAAGCGCTTTGGTTACTTTGCCGTTTTTGCAAAGTGACTCGCTGTAAGAGCGAAACCCATATTCCAGTTAGACATGCATGCCGGATATGTACCCGGCCTGCCAGTTATCACCAAAGCCCCCCAATCGCGGCCCCGCACAACACCAGCCCCACTACGAACTTTCAGGATTTTTCGCACAGGCTTGCCAATTGCTGAGGTATCGGCACGACGCCTATAGTCAGCCCTCGCCGATAAGGCGACCGGGTTTGGCGACCTGGCAGTATCCAGTTAACGTGTGGTTGTTAAATATGGCTAAGCGTGTATTTTGCTCGCACTGCTTTATGGCAGCTGTACGTGGGAGATCTTCGGGTCTGCCGGGTTTCCTGGATCACCGGTTCGCCAACCCGCGTACAGCGGCCACCTGTTTTCGTTTGGCGACGAAATAAGCTGGCTCAAATACCCTTCCAGGAGCATCACTTATGACTCAACATCCATTTATTCCGTTAACCGCCATCGACTGCACCATCCCCGCCTTATTTATCGACCGCAATACGCCCCTCGATGTGCTTCACGCCAACGCCGTGGCCCGCATGCTGGCGGCAACCCAACTTATGGAAACACTCTCCAGCCGCGAATTGCAGCAGGCAGATTCGGTTGATCTCAAACATCTGGCCACGGCTGCTGCGCTGCTACTGCGAGATGGTTGTGACGTGTTGAATGTGTTGGGTTGGCGATTGCAGCCTGCATAGAAAAACACCCCAGTGCAGGGTTTTACGATGGCTGCGTCTACAGGATTCGTCGTCTATCCCTCTACGTAGCAGTTGACGAGTAGAACGAGGCTGCGTTCGATCGCGCAGCGGTCGCAAAACAGGTACACGCGGTATGCCTGATTAACCGAGGAAGCTGACTTTACGACTGCTACGTCGCAGTGGCGCACCAAGCCGAACGCAGCCTCGCACGGCTCGTCAGCTGCTACGGATCGTGAATGCACCCCACCAACCAGGCCGGCCGGTCGGCCGCCTCGGCGGGCAGTGCTTTTGATCTGCCCGCCCCTTCGGGAGGCCGAGAGGAGGTTCTGCGTAGTGGGTCGACCGGCATGGATGCCGGGAGAGCCGTGTTGGGCCAGGGATGGCCCGTCACGGCGGGCCCACGGAGCGGGACCGGAGCGAGGGACACCTGAGCGCAGCGAAGGCCGTACGCAGGGGCGAAAGCGCTTTGGTTACTTTGCCGCTTTTGCAAAGTGACTCGCTGTAAGAGCGAAACCATCATTTCAGTTAACTGCGGATGCCGGATATGTACCCAGTGTGCCAGTTGTTTTGCGATGCGCCCGCAGCGATGCCGAGTACATATCCATTCGATGTGTCACGACTTTCTACGGGTTCCGCCCTTACGGCGGGTCACTTTTTCCAGACGCCGAAAAAGTAACCAAAAAGGCTTGCCCTACCATACGGCCGCCTCGCCCAGGCTCGGTGGTTCCCTCACTCCGGCACTGTCATGGGGGCACGCCGCGACGGGCCATCCATGGTCCATCGCGGCTGGCGCGGCGTCCTGCCGCGCCACCCCCATAACAGCACCTGCGTTCGGCCTTCTGTGATGGGCATTCGCGTCGTCTGGACATACGTGTGGCTCCAGCAAAAGCAAAAGCAAAAGCAAAAATGCTTCGCAGACGCCACAGAACCTTGCGCAAAACGTTTAAGCGCCAACATACAAGCCGCTGACGAGTAGTGCGAGGCTGCGTCCGGGCGCGCAGCGCTCGCAAACCCTGCACACCCGGTCTGCCTGAGAATACGAGGGCTGCCCATCGCAGCCTCGCTGCGCTCCTCAGCGGCTACAGTTTGTCTGCGACCAGCCCCGCCTGAATCTTTCCCACCACCTCCTGCATCGCCGGTAAAAAGCGCCGTGCAGCTTCCTCGACCGGCATGGCCTTGGCGATATACACCAGGTTAAGGCAACCCATCACCCGCTCCTCGTGCATCACCGGGATCGCAATCGCCGCGATCTTGCGCTCTTCTCCCCAGTGCGCGTTGTTTTCGCCATAACCCTTGCTGCGCGTGTGCTCCACCAGTCGCTCGACGAATCGGCGATCCGCCGCCAGCACCGACTGCGAGTCGTCCCGACTGATCATCAACTCGATCAATTCTTCCCGCTCGGCCGGCGGGCAAAACGCAAAATACGCCCGCCCGGTCGCGGTCATCAGCAAGGGCAAGCGGCGCCCCACCATCGAACGGTGAAACGACAGGCGACTGAAACGGTGAGTGGTTTCGCGAATCACCATCGCATCGCCATCCAGGGTGCACAGGTCGGTGGGCCAGGCCACTTGCTGGAGCAACTGGCCAAGCAAGGGCGCCGCAATTGAAGAAATCCACTGCTCATCGCGAAAGCCTTCGCTCAGCTCACGCACCTTCAGAGTCAACCGGTAGCTGTCATCCGATTCACTGCGGCGCACGTAGCCTTCAGCCTGCAACGTCTCCAGCAAACGACGCACGGTCGTGCGGTGCAAACCGCTCTGTTCGGCCAACTGAGCGGTACTGGCGCCCCCGTCGAAACGGTTGAGACCGTTGATCAGTAATAGCCCGCGCATCAGGCCCCGCACGGCCTTGTATTCGGTTTCGCTCATGTGTTTTCCATTATTTTTATCGGTAAATCAACGATGTGCACTGAGTGCACCCTAGCAAGGGTTGTCGTTGTTCACCAGCTTCGCGATTTCCATACTGCGCCCAACAAGAAATCCAAAAAAAGCGCTGTACGGAGATACCCATGAGTTCTGCACCCACTGCTTCCCCCTTGGACCTGAACACCGATATCGCCATTGTCGGGGCGGGTCCTGTCGGGCTGATGATCGCCAATTACCTGGGCCAATGTGGTGTAAACGTCACCTTGGTGGAAAAGCTCGACAGCCTGATCGACTACCCGCGCGCCATTGGCCTGGACGACGAAAGCCTGCGCACATTCCAGGCCGTCGGCCTTGCCGATAACGTGCTGCCGCACACCACGCCCTGGCATGCGATGCGCTTCATGACGCCCAAAGGTCGCTGCTTTGCAGACATCCAGCCCAAGACCGATGAATTTGGCTGGTCCCGCCGTAACGCCTTTATTCAGCCGCTGGCTGACCGCGTGCTGTTCGAAGGCCTGCAACGCTTTGACAACGTCAAGGTGCTGTTCGGCCGCGAACTCGAAGGCTTCGAACAAAGCGACAGCGGTGTGCAACTCACACTGAAAAACGCCGAGGGTCGCAGCGAACGCCTGCAGGCCAAGTACCTGATTGGCTGCGATGGCGGCAACAGCCTGGTGCGCCGCAGCCTGGACATCAGTTTTGAGGGCAAGACCGCGCCCAATCAGTGGATCGTGGTGGATATCGCCAACGACCCCCTGAGCACGCCCCATGTGTACCTGTGCTGCGACCCGGTGCGCCCGTACGTGTCCGCCGCCCTGCCCCACGGCGTGCGCCGCTTTGAGTTTATGGTGATGCCCGGCGAGACCGAAGCCGAGCTGAGCAAGCCCGAAAACATGCGCAAGCTGCTGGCCAAGGTCCTGCCGGACCCGGACCGCATCGAGCTGATTCGCAGCCGCGTCTATACCCACAACGCCCGCCTCGCAGGCCGCTTCCGCCAGGGCCGGGTACTGCTGGCCGGGGATGCCGCGCATATCATGCCGGTCTGGCAAGGCCAGGGTTACAACAGCGGCATGCGCGATGCCTCCAACCTGGCCTGGAAACTGTCATTGGTGATCAAGGGCCTGGCCAGTGACCGCCTGCTCGACAGCTATGAGCTGGAGCGCCGGGATCACGCCAAGGCCATGATCGATCTCTCGGTACTGGCCGGCCACGTACTGGCGCCCCCCAAGCGCTGGCAAGGCACCCTGCGCGATGGCGTGTCGTGGCTGCTCAACTATGTGCCGCCGGTCAAGCGCTACTTCGTCGAGATGCGCTTCAAGCCCATGCCGCAATACACCCGTGGCGCCCTGATCGTGCCGAGCGAAAAAGGCTCGCCGGTGGGCAAGATGTTCATTCAGCCCAAGGTACTGACCGACGCCGGTGCGACCGTGCTCCTCGATGAAGTGATCGGCGAGAATTTCGCCATTATCGCCTGGGGCTGCGACCCGACCTGGGGCCTGACGGCGGCGCAGATTGCGCAATGGAAAACCCTGGGCACGCGGTTTATTCAAGTGCTGCCGGATGTCCAGCTCAGGGCCCCGAGCGACGCCGGCAACGACGTGATTCGGGTCGGCGACAGCACTGGCCGCCTGCGCGAGTGGTTCGCCCGCGGCTCATCGTCCATTGCCCTGCTGCGCCCTGATCGCTTCCTCGCCGGGCTGGCCACACCGCAAACCCTCGGCAAGGCCTGCAATGAACTGGCCCTGGCGCTCAACGCGCAACCACACATCCAGGTGACGCCAGCCGTCAGCAAGGTGGCTTGAGATGAGCGCCTATTTGCACTGTTTGTCACACACGCCGCTGGTGGGCTACGTCGACCCGGCCCCCGAAGTGCTGGCCGAAGTGGACAGCATGATCCGCGATGCCCGCGAGCGCATCGCCCGCTTCGACCCGCAGCTGATCGTGCTCCTGGGGCCCGATCACTACAACGGCTTTTTCTACGACGTCATGCCGCCTTTTTGCATTGGCATGGCCGCCGATGCCATTGGTGATTTCGACACCGCCGCCGGCCCTCTCGACGTACCCAAAGCCCTGGCCGAAGCCTGCGCCCAAGCCGTCATGGAGGCGGGTATCGACACCGCCGTGTCCTACCGAATGCAAGTCGATCATGCCTTTGCCCAACCGCTGGAACTGTTGCTGGGCGGGTTGCGCACCTGCCCGGTGATTCCGGTCTTCATCAATTCGGTGGCCGTGCCCCTGCCCGGTTTCAAGCGGGCACGACTGCTGGGCGAGGCCATCGGCCAGTGGGCCAGATCACTGGACCTGCGCGTGCTGTTCCTGGCCTCCGGAGGCCTGTCCCATCAGCCCCCGGTGCCAGAGCTGGCCAAGGTCGATGCCCGCATGGCCGACCGCTTGATGGGCAGCGGCCGCCACTTGCCCGCCGATGAACGCGCCGCACGCCAGCAACGGGTCATCCAGGCCGCCCGGCACTTCGTCGAAGACCAGAACACCCTGCATCCCCTCAATCCGGTCTGGGACCAACAGTTTCTCGACACGCTGGAGCAGGGCCGCTTGAGCGACCTCGATGCACTGGGCAATGACGCGCTGTCGGCGCTCGCCGGTAAATCGACCCACGAGGTGAAAACCTGGGTCGCTGCATTCGCCGCATTGTCCGCCTTTGGCCCCTACCAAACCGAAGGCCGCTACTACCGCCCGATTCCCGAATGGATTGCAGGCTTCGGCGCCCTTGGCGCGCAGCCGCTGACCCACCCCCTTTGAATTCAAGGAACTCTGCCATGACTGCCACTGCCAGCGTATTCACTGAAGCCTCGACCAGCCGCTTTGCCCGCATCAAGGAAGGCGACCTGGCCCTGCAATTGCACTACAACGACGTCGGCCAGGGTGCCGAGACCGTGGTCATGCTCCACGGCTCCGGGCCCGGCGCCAGCGGCTGGGCCAACTTCAACCGCAACATCGAACCGCTGGTGACTGCCGGTTACCGGGTGATCCTGCTCGATTGCCCGGGCTGGAGCAAAAGCGACCCGGTGGTGAGCGAAGGCTCACGCTCCAACCTCAATGCGTCGGCGCTCAAGGGCCTGCTCGATGTGCTGGACCTTGACCGGGTGCACATCATCGGCAACTCGATGGGTGCCCACAGCACTGTGGCCTTCGCTCTGGAAAACCCCGAGCGCATCGGCAAACTGATCCTCATGGGCGGCGGCACAGGCGGCCCGAGCGCGTTTGTGCCCCAGCCCACCGAAGGCATCAAGCTGATCGGTGCGCTGTACCGCGAGCCGACCATCGAGAACCTGAAGAAGATGATGAGCGTCTTCGTTTTCGACACCAGCAGCCTGACCGAAGAACTGTTCCAGACCCGTCTGGATAACCTCCTGGCGCGCCGCGACCACCTGGAAAACTTCGTCAAAAGCAGCACCCTCAATCCCAAGCAGTTCCCCGACTTCAGCCATCGCCTGCACGAAATCAGCGCCGAAACCCTGCTGGTCTGGGGGCGCGAAGACCGCTTTGTGCCGATGGACACCGGCTTGCGCCTGCTGGCAGGGCTGCCCAAGGCGCAGTTGCACGTGTTCAACCGCTGCGGCCACTGGGCGCAATGGGAACACGCCGACACCTTCAACCGCATGGTGCTGGACTTCCTGACCCACTGATGACCGAGACCGCCATGAACCCGACTCCCGAAACACTGACCCAACTGGCCGCTGACCTGCGCCACGCCGAAACCCACGGCAGTGCCATCGCCCCCCTGCGCGAGCTGATCGGTGAAGACAACGCGACAGCCGCCTATACCATCCAGCAGCTCAATGTCGCCCACGGCGTCGCCAACGGCCGCCGGGTGGTGGGCCGAAAAATCGGCCTGACCAACCCCAAGGTGCAGGCGCAGCTGGGCGTGGACCAACCGGACTTCGGCACCCTGTTCGCCGACATGTGCTACGGCGACAACCAGACCGTACCCATCGATCGCGTGTTGCAACCCAAGATCGAGGCGGAAATCGCCTTGATCCTCAAACATGACCTGCCCCACTCCGACACCACCTTCGACGAAGTCATGGCCGCCACCGGCTGGGTGGTCCCGGCCCTGGAAATCGTCGGCAGCCGCGTGCAGCAGTGGAACATCCGCTTTGTCGACACGGTGGCCGATAACGCCTCCAGCGGCTGCTACGTGCTCGGCGGCCCGGCCCGCAGCCTCGAGGGGCTGGACTTGCGCAATGCGGGCATGCGCATGACCCGCAATGGTGAAGAAGTTTCCAGTGGCAGCGGCGCGCAATGCCTGGGCCACCCGCTCAATGCGGCCGTGTGGCTGGCTTGCACCATGGCGCGCCTGGGCAATCCGCTGCAAGCGGGCGACATCATCCTGACCGGGGCACTGGGGCCGATGGTGGCCGTGGCCGCCGGTGATCGTTTCGACGCCCATATCGAAGGCATCGGCAGTGTCGGTGTGGACTTCTCGCAACACAGCAGCGCCGAGTAATCGGCGACTTGCGTGCAACTGAGGCAACAATAATGAACAAGAAACTCAAGGTCGCCATCATCGGCTCCGGCAATATCGGCACCGACCTGATGATCAAAATCCTGCGCAATGCCCGGCACCTGGAAATGGGCGCAATGGTCGGCATCGACCCGGCCTCCGACGGTCTGGCCCGTGCTGCCCGCATGGGTGTTGCAATCACCCACGAAGGGGTAGAAGGCCTGACGCGCATGGACGTGTTCAAGGACATCGACTTCGTGTTCGATGCCACCTCCGCCGGTGCCCATGTCAAGAACGACGCCTTTCTGCGGGCCATCAAACCCGGCATCCGCCTGATTGACCTCACCCCGGCCGCCATCGGTCCGTACTGCGTACCGGTGGTCAACCTGGAACAGAACCTCGACCAGCTCAACGTCAACATGGTGACCTGCGGCGGGCAGGCGACCATTCCGATGGTCGCCGCCGTGTCCCGTGTGGCCAAGGTGCATTACGCCGAAATCGTCGCGTCGATTGCCAGCAAATCTGCCGGGCCGGGCACCCGCGCCAATATTGACGAGTTCACCGAAACCACCTCCAAGGCCATCGAAGTGATTGGCGGTGCAACCAAGGGCAAGGCGATCATCGTGATGAACCCGGCCGAGCCGCCGCTGATGATGCGCGACACCGTATTTGTGCTCAGCGAAGCGGCTGACCAGGCGCTGGTCGAAGCCTCCATCGTCGAGATGGCCGCCGCTGTAAACGCCTATGTGCCGGGCTATCGCCTCAAGCAGAGCGTGCAATTCGATGTGATCCCTGAAGACGCACCGCTCAACATTCCCGGACTGGGCAGGTTTTCCGGCCTCAAGACGTCGGTGTTTCTTGAAGTCGAAGGCGCCGCCCACTACCTGCCGGCCTACGCCGGAAATCTCGACATCATGACCTCCGCAGCCTTGGCCACCGCCGAGCGCATGGCGCTGTCGATGCTCAACGCCTGAGGGGAAAACCATGAACGGTAAAAAGATCTACATCAGCGACGTCACCCTGCGCGACGGCAGCCACGCGGTACGCCACCAGTACTCGTTGCAGAACGTGCAAGACATCGCCCGCGCCCTGGACAAGGCCCGCGTCGACGCCATCGAAGTGGCCCACGGCGACGGTCTGCAAGGTTCTAGTTTCAACTACGGTTTTGCCTCCCATACCGATCTGGAATGGATCGAAGCGGCGGCGGACGTGATCAGCCACGCAAAAATCACCACCCTGCTGTTGCCCGGCATCGGCACGGTTCACGACCTCAAGGCCGCGTACAACGCCGGGGCCCGGGTGGTGCGCATTGCCACCCATTGCACCGAAGCCGACGTATCGAAGCAGCACATCGAATACGCCCGTGAACTGGGCATGGACACCGTGGGCTTCCTGATGATGAGCCACATGATCCCGGCCGAGCAGCTGGCGGCCCAGGCCAAACTGATGGAGAGCTACGGCGCGACGTGCGTGTACATGGCCGACTCGGGCGGCGCGATGAACATGCAGGACATTCGCGATCGCTTCCGCGCGTTCAAGGCCGTGCTCAAGCCTGAAACCGAAACCGGCATGCATGCCCACCACAACCTGTCGCTGGGCGTGGCCAACTCGATTACGGCGGTGGAAGAAGGCTGCGACCGGATCGATGCCAGCCTCGCGGGCATGGGGGCCGGGGCCGGCAATGCCCCGCTGGAAGTGTTTATCGCCGCCGCCGAGCGCCTGGGCTGGAACCACGGCACCGACCTTTACACGCTGATGGATGCCGCGGACGACATCGTCCGACCGTTGCAGGATCGCCCGGTGCGGGTTGACCGCGAGACCTTGGCGCTGGGTTATGCCGGGGTGTATTCGAGCTTCTTGCGCCACGCCGAAATCGCTGCGGCCAAGTACGGCCTCAAGACCCTGGACATCCTGGTCGAACTGGGCAAGCGGCGGATGGTGGGCGGTCAGGAAGACATGATCGTCGACGTGGCGCTGGACCTGCTCAAACGCTAAGGCCTTCTTTACCCCCTTGTGGGGGCGGGCTTGCTCGCGATGCAGGCAACGCGGTTTACCTGACGAACCGCATTGATCCGATCGCGAGCAAGCCCGCTCCCACAGAAACAGGGGTTAACGCTGCTTCATCCATAACAACAATAAAACGGGTACAGCCCATGACTTCACTCAATCTGCAAATGGCCCGCACCATCGGCCTGTGTTTTCTCGTTGCCCTCATGGAAGGCCTCGATCTACAGGCCGCAGGGATCGCTGCTCAAGGCATGGCTGCCGCGTTCGAACTGGATAAATTACACATGAGCTGGGTGTTCAGCGCCGGCATTTTCGGCCTGTTGCCCGGTGCGTTCGCGGGTGGATGGCTGGCTGACCGCATTGGCCGCAAACGCGTGCTGATGGCCTCGGTGGGGCTGTTCGGGGTGTTCTCCCTTGCCACCGCACTGGCCTGGGACTTTAACAGCCTGCTGGTCGCACGCTGCCTCACCGGCGTTGGCCTTGGTGCCGCCCTGCCCAACCTGATCGCCCTCACCAGCGAAGTGGCTGGTCCGCGCTTGCGCGGTACGGCGGTAAGCCTGATGTATTGCGGCGTGCCGTTGGGCGCCGCGCTGGCCGCCCTGATCGGCATCGCCGACCTGGCCGGTGGATGGCAAGTGGTGTTCTACGTCGGTGGCGTGGTGCCGCTGTTGATCGTGCCGCTGCTGGGGCTCTACCTTCCCGAATCACAGCAGTTTCGCAACGTTCAGGGCGAGGCGCCCATCGGTGTGGTTCAGGGTTTGTTTCGCGAGGGCGCGGCACTGCCGACTGCGCTGATCTGGATCAGCTATTTCTTTACCCTGATGGTGGTCTACATCCTGATCAACTGGCTGCCCAGCCTGGTGATCGGCCAAGGTTTCACCGGGCGCCAGGCCAGCTGGGTGATGCTTGCCCTGCAAATTGGCGCAGCGGTCGGCACCCTGTTTCTGGGCTGGGTCATGGACCGCCTGCCCGCCTGGGCCCTGTCGGCACTGATCTATGTGGGCATCCTGGTGTCACTGACCGCCCTTGGGTTGGCGAGCCATCTGCCGGCCATGCTGGCGGCGGGCTTTATTGCCGGTTTTTTTGCCACTGGAGGCCAATGCGTGCTCTACGCCCTGGCACCGCATTTCTATCGCCCCTCGATACGCGCCACCGGCGTAGGCAGCGCGGTGGCCATCGGTCGCCTCGGAGCCATGAGCGGCCCCTTGGTGGCCGGCAAGATGCTCGCGCTGGGCACCGGCACCGCCGGGGTGATGCTGGCATCGGCGCCAGGCATCGTGATTGCGGCCGTGGCCATGTTTTACCTGTCGGTGCGGCGCAACACAGCAGCACCCGACTGACAACCTGCGTGCCGAAAGGCGCGCAGTGCTCCACCCCCCATAACAATAAAAGTGAACCTGCCATGCTCAAGACTGTTCTTCGGGCGCTCAGCGCCTGCACCTGCGTTTTATCCATGGGACCTGCGTTGGCCAGCGGCTTTGTCGATGACAGCCACGCGGACCTGGTGATGCGCAACTATTACTTCGATCGCAACTACGTCAATGCAACGCCCCAGGCGGCTGCCCGGGAATGGGCACAGGGGTTTATCCTCAACCTGCGCTCGGGCTACACCGAAGGGCCGGTCGGGTTTGGCCTGGACGCCCAGGGCTTGCTCGGTGTGCGCCTGGACTCCTCACGCGCACGCACCGGCACAGGCCTGCTGCCCTACAACGCCACCACCCGCGAACCTGCCGATGAGTACTCGGAGCTGGGGCTGACAGCCAAGGCCCGCTTCTCGAAAAGCGAGCTGCAACTGGGCACCATCAGCACCTTTTTGCCGATCGCATTCGCCAGCCCTACCCGCCTGTTGCCGCAAACGTTTCGCGGCGCGTATCTGAAGTCCCAGGAAATTGATCAACTGACGCTGCACGTCGGCTGGCTGGACCGCATCAACCTGCGCGACTCAACCGACTACCAGAAAATGTCGGTCGGCTCCCCCAACGGCCGCTTCAATGGTGCTGCCGAGTCGAACCGCTTCATGTTTATCGGCGGTGACTACGCCTGGTCCCCGCACCTGACCCTCAAGTACTACCACGCTGAACTGGCGCAGCTGTACCGCAAGGATTTTTACGGCTTTGTCGACAATCGCCCGATGGGCCCCGGCAGCCTGAAAAGTGATTTTCGTTTGTTTATCACTGGCGAAGACGGCGCAGCCAAAGCCGGGACGGTGGACAACCGCAATGCGGCACTGATGCTGACCTACAGCCTGGGCGCCCATAAATTTGGCGCCGGTTACATGCAACTGACCGGCAAGACCGGCATGCCGTATCTGTTTGGCACCGAACCGCTGGTGATCACCGAAGGCACCCTGAGTTCGGAGTTCCTCAACCCCAAGGAACGCAGCTGGCAGGTGCGCTATGACTACAACTTTGCCGGGGTGGGCGCGCCGGGCCTCAACGGCATGCTGCGCTACGTGAGTGGCGACAATATCGAGCTGGCCCGGTTTGGCGGTTCGAACCTGAGCGAGAGTGAAAAGGATATCGAGGTCTCTTACGTGCTGCAGAGCGGACCGCTCAAGGACCTCTCCCTGCGGTTGCGCAACGCCTGGTACCGCAATGATTTCACGGCACAGGCCAGCCACCGGGATGACAACGAATTGCGGGTCAATATCGATTACACCTGGAAGCTGTGGTGACGATTTACGACAACAATTGCGACATGGGCTGGCTGAGCAGGCAGGACTTTAGATAAGCTCTGCCACCCCCCATCAGCAACCAGCGGTAAGCGCATGATTGAAGTCACCGAGGTTTCCATAGCCCAACTGCGCGCCGCGCTCGAATCCGGCCAAACCACGGCGGTCGAGCTGGTGCAGGCCTATCTCGCACGGATCGACGCCTACGACACCCCGAACACTCCCACCGCGCTCAATGCGGTGGTGGTGCGCAACCCGCAGGTGCTGACCGAGGCCCAAGCATCCGACGCCCGCCGGGCCAAAGGCCAGACCCTTGGCCCGCTGGATGGCATCCCCTACACCGCCAAGGACAGTTACCTGGTCAAGGGCCTGACGGCGGCGTCGGGCAGCCCGGCCTTCAAGGACCTGGTGGCGTACCGCGATGCGTTCACCATTGAACGCCTGCGCGCCGCCGGTGCCATCTGCCTGGGCAAGACCAACATGCCACCCATGGCCAACGGCGGGATGCAGCGCGGTGTTTATGGCCGTGCCGAAAGCCCGTACAACGCTGACTACCTCACGGCCCCCTTCGCTTCCGGCTCGTCCAACGGCGCAGGCACTGCCACGGCGGCCAGCTTCTCGGCATTCGGCCTGGCGGAAGAAACCTGGTCGAGCGGACGCGGCCCGGCTTCCAACAATGGTTTGTGTGCCTACACCCCGTCACGGGGTGTGATCTCGGTGCGCGGCAACTGGCCACTGACTCCGACCATGGACGTGGTGGTGCCGTTTGCCCGAACCATGGGTGATCTTCTGGAAGTGCTCGATGTGGTGGTGGCTGAAGACCCGGACACCCGCGGCGATTTGTGGCGCCTGCAACCCTGGGTGCCCATCCCGAGTGTCGCTTCGGTGCGTCCGGCTTCTTATGCCGAGCTCAATGCCAATGGCGCCGCACTGGCGGGCAAACGCTTTGGTGTGCCGCGCATGTACATCAATGCCGACCCTGAGGCCGGCACCAGCGAGTCACCGGGTATCGGCGGCCCTACGGGGCAGCGCATCATCACCCGCGCCTCGGTCATTGACCTGTGGCAAGCCGCGCGCAAGGCCATCGAAGCCCAGGGCGGGGAAGTGATCGAAGTCGACTTCCCGCTGGTATCCAACTGCGAAGGCGACCGCCCAGGTGCCCCGACGGTGTTTACCCGCGGGCTGGTGTCCAAAGCGTTTTTGCATGATGAGTTATGGGAGTTGTCGGCCTGGGCGTTTGACGACTTCCTGCGGGCCAACGGCGATCCAAAACTGAACCGGCTGGCCGATGTCGATGGCCCGCAGATTTTCCCTCACGACCCGGGCACCCTGCCCAACCGCGAAGACGAACTGGCGGCGGGCATGGACGAATACGTGCGCATGGCCGAGCGCGGGATTACCCCGTGGGACCAGATCAGCACCGTTCCGGACGGCCTGCGCGGTCTTGAGCAGACGCGTCGAATCGACCTGGAAGACTGGATGGACCGGTTGGGGCTCGATGCCGTGCTGTTCCCGACTGTGGCCGACGTGGGTCCGGCGGATGCGGATGTCAATCCGGCCTCGGCGGACATCGCCTGGAGCAATGGCGTGTGGGTGGCCAACGGCAACCTGGCGATTCGGCATTTGGGCGTGCCTACGGTTACGGTGCCAATGGGCGTGATGGCGGATATCGGCATGCCGGTGGGGCTGACCTTTGCGGGCCGTGCGTATGACGATTCGGCGTTACTGCGTTTTGCATCGGCGTTTGAGGCAACGGGCTCCAAGCGAGTGATCCCGCCGCGTACACCGCCGTTGTCGGGTCGTTAACAGGAGGATCTCGTCAGCGGTTGTAAACCCGGAATTAACCGTGGAAGCTGATCTTACGACTGCTTCGCAGCCGGACGCAGCCTCGCATGGCTCGTCAGCTGCTACGGATTCGTCACCCATCACGGGTGTACCGCGCGTAGCAGTTGACGAGTAGAACGAGGCTACGTTCGATCGCGAAGCGGTCGCAAAACCGGTACACGCGATCTGCCTAATTAACCGTGGAAGCTGACCTTACGACTGCTTCGCAGCCGATCGCAGCCTCGCACGGCTCGTCAGCGACTACAGTTCGCCACCTACCCCTTGTAGTCGCTGACGAGTAGAACGAGGCTGCGATCGATCGCGAAGCGGTCGCAAAACCGGTACACGCGGTATGCCTGATCAACCGTGGAAGCTGACCTTACGACTGCTTCGCAGCCGATCGCAGCCTCGCACGGCTCGTCAGCGACTACAGTTCGCCACCTACCCATGTAGTCGCTGACGAGTAGTACGAGGCTGCGATCGAGCGCGAAGCGGTCGCAAAACCGGTAAACGCGGTAAGCCTGATTAACCGTGAACGCTGACCTTACGACTGCTTCGCAGCCATCGCCGTCACTTCTACCCGCATGCCTTCAACCGCCAACGAGGCCACTCCCACCGCCGCACGCACCGGCCACGGCTTGGCAAAAAACCGTTTGTACACTTCGTTAAACGCCGCACGATCAGCCATGTCGGTCAGGTAGATAGTCAGGTGCAACACCCGGTCCATCGAACTGCCCGCCTTCTCCAGCGCTACCTTGAGCGCCTGCAGGGTGCATTCGCTCTGCTCGACAATCCCGCCCAGCTCAAGGCTGCCGTCAGCACGGGTCGGGATCTGGGTGGACATCAGGATGCCGCCGAAACCGGCAACATCCGATGAGATGGAGTCAGCATCAGGATCGGGAACAAACGTCAGGTCGTGATTACTCATGGGAGTCTCTTGTTTGAGTCAAACAAGGATTGTCGCGTGTGCCAGCACCGCCGACAACCCTTGCCAGGATCACACTCCCCCGACGCTACAACGGCCCGGGCTCCACACCCTTGAAGCTCAACCCCTGGCTGTCGCTCACTTGCCAGGGATTGGTCCCGCCCGTATCGGTAAACACCACCTCTGCAAACTGCGAGTCTTTCAAGCCGTCAATCCGCGCTTTGGCCGGGCCGCTGAAACGCACTCGCTCGAAGACCAACCCTTGGTGGTAAGCGTTGTTTTTACTGTCGCCCTTGACCTCGATAGCCGCTCCCCGGGCGTTCTCGACACTCACGTCGGTGACGCGAATATCCCGGAACTGCCCCGGCACCGTCGAGCGCCGGTAGTCGAGCTTGGCGTTCGGGTCGTTGTAGTCGAGGGTGAAAATAAACGCCTGCTTGACGGTGTTGCGAATCGCAGAATCGCGGAAGGTGACGTTGCGCGCACCGCCATCCATGAAGTTGGTGCTCTTCATGCGCAGCCCCGCATCGGTGCCGTCCGAGACGTTGTCTTCTGCAAGGATGTTTTGAATCCAGGCGCCGGTATGGCTGCCCGCAACGACCATGCCGTGGCCCTTGCGGAAGAAGTTGTTGAAGATCCAGGCATCTTCCTGGGGCTTCTGATGCACCGCATCGGCCCCGGTGCCCGCGGCGAAGTTGACGCAGTCATCACCGGTGTCGAAAAAGTTGTTGAACACCATGGCGCCCTTGCTGTTCGCAAACTCGATGCCATCACCATTGTTGGCGTCGTAGGTCTTGTGCGTGGTGTTGGCCAGCACCACGTTTTCGGTCTCCAGGTTCATGATCCCGTGGTAGGCCGGATTGAGCACGGTGAAGCCGCCATAAAACACATTCTTCACGTCACGCAAAGTGATCAATGAGGAACGCATCTGCCCATACGCATCCTTGACGTTCATGCCGCGAGCAACGGCTTGCTCCACCTGGGCCTTGGCCAAAACGCCGTCCAGCATGTAGCGGGTGTTATCGCTGGGCAGGTAGAACGGCAGCGCCTGACCCGTCTCGTCCAGCACATCGGCCTGGCGCTTCCAGCCATTGCCGTCGATGGTGCCCGGGCCGACGATGCGAATATTTTCGAAGCGCTGGTGCTGCTTCGGATCTCTGGGCAACGCGTTGATCAAGGACGCCGGCCGCACAGTGGTGGAATACGGATACTGGATATAACCCGCCAGCGGATAGTCTTCGGCCCGCTCAGAGCCCAGCAACGTGGCACCTTCAGCCATTTGCAGGGTCATGTTGCTCTTGAGGTAAAGCGCCCCGCTTTTGTAGATGCCCTTGGGCAGCAGCACTTTGCAGCCGACGGTACAGGCGTCGATGGCGCTCTGGATGGCCTGCGTATCGAGGCTGCTGCCGTCACCCCTGGCGCCGTACTGCTTGACGTCAAAGACCGCAGGCACAGGGGTGGTGCGTTGCTCCACGGCCGGGCTGTCGACCGATTCCTGGCCATCAGCCCCTACCGAACGCACGGTAAAACGGTACGGGGTGTCCGGCTTGAGGCCCTGTGCGGTGTAGCTGTGAATGCCGATGCGGTGGTGAAAGTTGGCCTTGTCCTGCTCGTAGAAGCGGTTGATGTAAGGCTTGGCGGGCGATACCCGGTCGTTGTTGGCGTTGCTGCTGCCCAGCAGCACGCCGTTGGCGTAAACCCGGTAATCCTTGACCGCAGCATGGTCTGCCGGTTTTTCCCAGACCAGAATGATCTCCTGATCATCAAAGGCCAGGGTCGGCACTTGCACCTTCACTGGCGCCTGCAATGCGGCCCACAGCGGCAGGCTGAACCCCAGCGCCAGGGTGGCCACCGCCGACCGGGTCAGCACCCGCCTGGGTAGAGCAGTCGTCGTGTTTTGATCCAACATGTTGTCTTCCTTATTGTTGTGAATCGTCACGCCAGAGCCGTTTAAACCGATGCCTGACTGAAATCGCGACTGGCCTGCACCAGCATTTGGGTATAGGCGTGGACCGCCGAGTCCTGACTCAGGGCCTTGCTGTCCAGCAGTTCAACGATCTTGCCCTGCTGCATCACGGCCACCCGATCACACAGGTGCGTCACCACCCCCAGGTCGTGGGTCACCATCAAGTACGTGAGTTTTTCCCGCTCACGCAGGTCCGTGAGCAGGTTGAGGATTTCGGCTTGCACCGAAACATCCAGGGCCGAGGTCGGCTCATCCAGCAGCAGCACCCGTGGTTCCAGAATCAGGGCCCGGGCAATGGCCACCCGCTGACGCTGACCACCGGACAGTTGATGGGGATAGCGATAACGGAAACTGTCATTCAGACCGACCTTGAGCAGGATTTCATTGATCCGGTCATCCTTGTCCCCTACCCCGTGAATGATCAGCGGCTCGCGCAGGGCGGTGTCGATGGTGTGGCGCGGATGCAGGGAGCCGTAGGGGTCCTGGAAGACCATCTGCACCTTGCGAAAATGCTCCTTGGACAGTTTGTGCTGCAACGGCACGCCAGCAATGCTCAGCTCGCCACTCCAGTGCCGGTACTGGCCGGCCAGGCAGCGCAGGACCGTGGTCTTGCCCGAGCCGGACTCCCCCACCAGACCAAAGGATTCGCCATCGGCGACACTCAGATTGACATCCTGCAACACGTGGTTATGAGCCGCGCCTGCACCAAAGCTCAGGTTCAGCGAACGGGCTTGAATCATGGACATGACGGGTTTCCTCAGTGGGTCAGCCAAAGCGGGTCACGCTGCAGCACCGGCAGGCGCACACGGCGATTATCCATGCTGGGCAGCGCAGCCAGCAGGCCACGGGTATAGGGGTGCTGGGCATTTTGCAGGTCGCAGGCAGCAAGAGACTCCACCACCCGCCCGGCATACATCACCAGCACACGGTCGCAGTAGTTGCGCACCAGATTCAGGTCGTGGCTGACAAAGATCAGCCCCATCTCCTGCTCCTCGACCAACTCCTCGAGCACGCTGAGTACCTGCTGGCGAACGGAAACATCAAGGGCAGAAGTCGGCTCGTCGGCGATGATCACTTCCGGTCGCGTGATGACCATCATCGCGATCATGATGCGTTGCCCCATGCCCCCGGACACTTCGTGGGGGTACAGGCCGTAGACCCTTTTGGGATCGCGGATATGCACTTTTTCGAGCATTTCCATGACCCGTTCCCGGGCCTCGCTGCGGCTGGCCTTGTGATGGGCCAGGTAGGCTTCGGCGATCTGGTCGCCGACTTTGACCACCGGGTTCAACGAGTACTTGGGGTCTTGCATGACCATGGAAATGCGCTGCCCGCGAATCTTCTGCATAGCCTTTTCACTGGCACTGAGCAGGTCGACTTCGCAAAATTGCAGGGTGTTGGCGGTGATCCGGGTGCTGCTCGGGTGCAACTTGAGCAGGCTGCGCCCGACCGTCGACTTGCCCGAACCGGACTCGCCGACAATGGCCAGCTTTTCCCGACCCAGGGTGAAGGACACATCGCGCACGGCATGGGTTTCTTTCTGGCCGTTGACGAAGCGCACATTGAGCCCTTCGACGACCAGTTTATGGGTGGACACGGTATTCGCAGACATAGGGCCTCCAGTTACTCGCTACGCGGATCGAGAATGTCCCGCAGGCCATCGCCCAACAGGTTGAATGCCAGGCTGACCAGCATGATCGCGGCCCCTGGAACAGCGACCAGCCACCAGCACTCGAGCATGTAGCGCCGACCCGTGGAGATCATCGCGCCCCACTCCGGCGACGGCGCCTGGGCCCCAAGCCCAAGGAAGCCCAGGGCGGCGGCCGTGAGAATGATCCCGGCCATGTTCATGGTCAGGCGGATGATCACCGACGACAGGCACATCGGCACGATGTGACGCAGGATGATCCGCGCAGGCGAAGCGCCTTGCAGCTCGACGGCGACCACAAAGTCGGCCTTGCGCAAGGACAGGGTTTCAGCCCGCGCCAGCCGTGCGATAGGCGGCCAGGACGTCAGTGCAATAGCGACCACCGCGTGCTCCAGGCCAGGGCCCAGTGCCGCGATAAAGGCCAGTGCCAGTACCAGGCTTGGAAAGGAGATGAATATATCGGTCAGGCGCATGAACACTGTGTCGACGATGCCGCCGAAATAACCGGAGACGGTGCCGATAAACAGCCCGATGGGCCCGACGATCACCGTCACCAGGGTGATGATGTACAGGGTGATGCGCGAGCCGTAGACCAGCCGGCTGAACACATCGCGGCCGTATTCATCGGTACCGAACCAGTGGGCGGCACCCGGCGGCTGCAGGGCGTCGGCCAGGTTCTGCGCGACGGGGTCATGGGTGGCAATCCAGGGTGCGAACGTCGCCACCACAATCAGCAAGAGTGCGACCAGCAGCCCGGCCAGTGTCATGGGGTTGCGCAGCAGATGGCGCAGCACCCGCAGACCGTTCTTGCACAGGGCATCGAAGCTGGAGGCCGGAGCACGGTGCAACGGCTGTTTGAGGCTGGAATCGGTAGAAGACATGGTGGGAATCATCGGCATGTTCTCGGATTGAAATCAGGTTCACCGGATACGCCCGCAGGCGTGTCCGGCAGCACTTCGCGGGTGAACACTCAGCGTTCCTTGTAGACCCCCAGATAACGGGTGGCCTCGGCGTCATCACCCGTAAACCCCTTGATATCGGATGCGCTCACGACGGTGTCGGTCATTTGCGAAATCATCATGATCGGGCCCACTTCCTGGTCGTAGAGGTTCTGCGCCTGGTGGTACAGGCTCACCCGCTGGCTGGCGTCACGCTCTACCCCGGCCTTGTCGATCAGGTTATTGATCTGCGGGCTGAAAAACGAAGCACGCCAGCCCTGGAAATTCGGCAAGCCTGCGTCATCGCTGTTGTCGGGGTTGTAGACGAAGGTGCGCAAGCTGAAGTACGGATGCGGGTAACGCTCGGCGCCACGGGCGACGATGATGTCGAAGTTGCGCGCACGCATCGCGCCATACACCTGGTTGCCCGTGCCGGTGACGATGCTGGCCTTGATCCCGCCTTCGGCCAGGGTTGATTGCAGGCGCGCAGCGATGTCAATAAAGGGTGGCTCGGACAAGGTGCGGATAGTGGTAGTAAACCCCTGGGGATACCCGGCTTCGGCCAGCAGTTTTTTCGCCGCCGCCACGTCCATGTGATACCCCGGATCCGGCAAGCGTGCTTCCAGGCTCAGTTGCATCGGTTGCTGGTTGAGCTTGCCGTAGTAAGGCATCACCTGCTCATCCAGGCCCTTGTAGTCGATGAGGTTGCGCACCGCTTCGCGGACCTTGGGTTTGGCAAACTCGGGCTGCTTCATGCTCATGGCCACGTAGTACATGGTGCCCCGGGGTAACGATTGCACCTGAAGCTTCGGTGAACCGTCGATGGCGCGAATGTCCGGCGCCGCCATGCCGTAGGCCAGGTCCAGATCCCCACGCTCAAGCATCAGGCGCAAGGACTGGGACTCGGTCATGTGCCGCACCACCACACGCTTGAGCTTGGCCGCGCCACCCCAGTAGCCATCGAAACGGGTCAACAACAGGGAGTCATTGGCGCTCCACTTGGTCAGCACGAAAGGCCCGCTGCCCGCTTCGTTGGTCACCAGCCAGCCTGCGCCCAGATCACCGTTCTTTTCATGGGCCAGGGCAGTCACGCGGTCCACCACCACGGCACTGGGCGAGATCGCCAGGGAGTCCACCAGCAGTTGCGGGTCCATGACCTGCGGCAGATCAATGACCAGGGTGTGGGCATCCGTGGCACGGATCAGCGACTGGATGTTGTCGACGTTGTAGCCGTAAGCCTTCCAGGTCGTGGCCAGGCCAAAGTTGAGTTTCATCACCCGGTACAGCGACCAGGCCACGTCTTCGGCGGTCAGGGGATTGCCGGAGTGGAACTTCACGTCCTGACGCAAATGAAAGGTCACCTGCTTGCCATCTTCACTGACCTCCCAGCGCTCGGCCAGTTGCGGCACGTGACGCTCGGGGTTGCCCTGGTCACGCTTGATCAGGGTGTCGTAGAGGTTGGCATTGACGCCCGAGGCGTCAAGACCGGGCGCATTGGCCGGATCGATGGAGAACAGATTGACCATGCTCATGCCCACAATCAGCTGGTCGGCCGGGGTCTTGGCATTGACCGCGCCCGTCGCGCCCAACGCCAAAACAGCCGCCAGCAGACTCATATGCACTGTCGAAAATGCAGTCTTCATTCAAAATTCCTTCTTCTTATAGTTATTAAGGGGCTGACGTCGGATTAGCGGGTGCGCGGATCAAACACCTTGTACAAGGCATCACTGATCAGGTTGAGCGCGACGAAGATCAAGCCGATCACCAGTACACATCCCATCACGGCATTCATGTCGCCGAGCATCAGGCTGCTGGTCAGGTACTGGCCGAAACCGGGCCAGGCAAACACCATCTCGATCAATACCGCGCCTTCAAGCAGCGAGCCGTAAGCCAGGGCCACGACCGTCAGCAGTTGCACCAGGATGTTGCGAAAGGCATGCCCCCAGACCACCTGGCGCCGGGACAGACCCTTGACCCGCGCCGTAATGATGTATTCCTGGGAGAGCTGTTCGAGCATGAAGCTGCGCGTCATGCGGCTGATGTAGGCCACCGAGTTGAGGCCCAGAATCAGTGCAGGCAACAGGATGTGGCGCATGGCGCTGGCAAACGCATCCCAGTCCCGGGCCAGGCTGGTGTCGATCAGCAACAGCCCGGTCACTTCAGGCACCATGCCGTCGTAGGCCAGGTCGATGCGCCCTGCCCCACCC
>NZ_JCBCUZ010000034.1:0-48791 GCF_059862735.1 Pseudomonas sp. MF06569
GAGATATTAGCCAGTACCTGATGCATCACTACAACTGGATCCGACCTCATCAATTTAACGATGGATTGGCCCCAGCGAAAACGGAAGAAAAACTCAAAACCGTGTCCGGGATGAGTTGACCACTACAATGCGTTGTTATGGAGAATAAAGTATGAGTTCCCTTTCAGACCCTTTTAACTGCATAAAGATAAAAAAATCGGCGGACAGTTTGAGGTCTCCTGGGACTATCAAGGAGCCCCAGGAGGGCTGGCACGTCTTACTCAATGTGAGCGACTAGACGGGTACATTGACGGTTTCATTGATGGATTTCTTGTCGCACTAGAAATCCCCAACGGAAAAATCCACCGATCACTTAGCTCAAAAGGCAAAATTACCGATCTTGAGGAGCATGTAGCGCTGAAACTGGAGAAACTCCTTACTGGACTTTTCCTGCCGCTCATAACCCATGAGCATACAGTTCAAAATATTCAGGCTGCAAAGCATGCAACACGGCAAAGCTACTGCGCTGCTTGAGCGCATGACTACCGGCGATCAAACTACTCAAGCTTGCGCTTCCTAGAAGCGCTTAAACGCCTGTTTTGCCGACGTTTATCGCTCAACTACCACTTGCAGCGCAGCCCACATTCCTTTCCCAGCCATGAGTCCAAACAGATTCGAAGTCGAAGACTTCACCCGACATCGTGTCGACGCAGGGTGCTTGGATGATGAGCAAACTAAAGTCATTATTACCGTCTACACCGATGTATTTAACGTTATCTGCAGAAATAACCTTGTCAACTTTTAGCTGCCTACCCTGTAAGTTTTCAGGCGTTATCCAAGTCAATGTCTCTTCATTGGCTTTGATCGTTCAGAACGGCTCATTACCTCTTGCGACAAACTTTTTACTGGTTTCTTTCGACTCGTTTTTTTGGGGCAAGTCTGCTTTAAGTGCTTGGGATTCAGTTGCACCGCCAACAGGCTGAGGCTGGTTACATGCCGTCAATACCGACATTAAAAAAAAGCCTCCGAGCACCGAAAATATTCTGTAACTCATGGTGATACATTCCTTATATGTGTAGCCATCCAACATAACAAAATACATTCACATTACTAGCCCTGCCAGTTCGCCCTCCCTTCAATTCAAAGTCAGCCGCTAGAGCGGCAAGGACGAAGTCATGCCTGAAAATAAATCGAAGACCCTATGCATCTATCACGGCAACTGCGCTGATGGTTTTGGTGCTGCTTGGGTTGTACGCAAAGCCCTTGGCGCCAATGTCGAGTTTGTGCCTGGCGTCTACGGCCAAGAACCGCCGGATGTAGCTGGCAAAGACGTTGTTCTCGTCGACTTCAGCTACAAGTACGACGTACTGGCGGAGCTGGCATGGAGGGCGAAGAGCATAATCGTGCTCGACCATCACAAAAGCGCTGCAGAAGACCTGGGGCGCTTTGAGCAATTCCACGCAGGCATTGAAGAAGATACTCGTCGCGATGACGGCACTCCATTGCTCGGCTGGAGAACAGCGCACACCATGGCAAACTCCCAAAACGGTCCATCGATCGCCTGCTGTTTCGATATGAACCGAAGTGGGCAATGCTCGCATGGGACCACTACTTCCCCGACCAAGAGCCTCCCCAGCTACTTCGGCACATCGAGGACCGTGACCTTTGGCTGTTCAAGCTTGAAGGCACGCGAGAAATCCAAGCAAACCTGTTCAGTTACCCCTACGACTTTGAGGTGTGGGATCAGTTGATGGCCGCTGACGTTCTCACCCTGGTATCCGATGGAGCCGCAATTGAGCGCAAGCACTACAAGGATGTCGCAGAGCTGGTGGGTGTGACGAAGCGGCGATTGGTGATCGGAGGCATCAACGTGCCGGTTGCATCCCTGCCGTACACATTGACCAGCGACGCCGGTCACTTGATGGCGCAGGGCGAACCATTCGCAGCCTGTTATTGGGATACGCCGACCGGGCGAGTGTTCAGTCTGCGCAGCACTGACGAAGGAATGGACGTTTCGGAAATCGCCAGCCAGTACGGAGGCGGCGGTCACCGCAACGCTTCAGGGTTTCGCGTTCCGTTCGGTCACGAACTAACCATTTAGTCGCTCTTAGGTTTCCACTACCAAAATTCTATAAGCCTGCCAGCGATCGGCGGGCGAGGTATTCCCATGTCTGCAATCCTTCAGCGATTCCATCAGGTAGCGAATGATGCACTCGTAAATATCAGCGCTCACTGCCTGCCCGGCGCCAAGATAGCACTGGTGATCTACACCCCAGGCAAGCCCGAGGAAGACATCATCCTCAAGGATCAGGGGCTCGATGACAACGAAGTAGTCAGTGCCCTGCGCCGACGCGGCCTGAGCATCGACGGCGACAATGCCTACAAGCGCGACCTCTGCGACGCAAGACCGATGTCCGCCACCGGAGGGTCATTGGGCTCAGATGTTTTGGGACATGGGACGGGGCTCAGCTTCAAATACCGAAGAGCTGGTATCGGCGCTGGAATTAGTCACCGACTGCCTAAGCAAGGCGCTCACCAGTGGCGAAGTATCAGCAGCGAAAGCTGGAAGCGCACTCGTGGCCGCCTCAGAGCTTATCAGTAAACAAAAACTCTAATAACTCACCTTCTGCCGCCCAGCGCGGCGGCATGGAGACACCCCCATGGAAACTGAAATCCTCTCAGAAGAAGAGCTGGCCGACCTCACAGGCTACAAACACCGGGGCTACCAGCGCCAATGGCTCAAGTCTCGGAACTGGGTCTTTATCGAAAGTCGCGGTGGCCGCCCTCTAGTTGGCCGGATGTTCGCCCGCATGAAGCTCGGAGTCATGTCGCCAACGCTGGCAACCCAGCCACCACCAGCCCCTGCCTGGACCCCTGACTTTTCCCGAGTAAGTTGAAATGCGCCCTCGCAAAACCGAAAACCAACACCTGCCGCCAAGGATGTATCAGCGCACGCGCCTGCGTAAAAACGGGAAAGTGTGGACGGCTTACTATTACCGCGATGCAACGGGCCATGACATTCCGCTGGGTAAGGATATTAACCAGGCCCGTATGAAGTGGGCCGAACTGGAGTCGAAAGAAAAACCTTTAGGCCTGCTTGTAATGAGAGGGATATTTGATCGATACGCCAGAGACATCATTCCAAAGAAGGCCCCAAGGACGCAAAAAGACAATGCCGCCGAACTTCGCCAACTGAGAGCGGTATTTGATGATGCCCCTATTGATGCGATATCGCCGTCTATGGTCGCCCAATACCGCGATGCCCGATCTGCGAAGACTCGAGCCAATAGAGAACTCGCTTTGCTCTCGCATGTATTCAACATTGCCAGGGAGTGGGGATTAACTCGACAGGAGAATCCGTGCCTTGGTGTTCGCAAGAACAAAGAGAAGCCAAGGGACTATTACGCCAATGACGACGTGTGGGCAGCCGTGTATGGCTGCGCACCACAAGAAGTTCAGGACGCAATGGACTTGGCCTATCTGACAGGGCAACGCCCGGCAGATGTTTTGGCGATGCGCCGCGACGATATGATGGGGGATTTTCTGCTGGTACGCCAAGGCAAGACCGGCAAGCGCCTGCGCATTCACTTGAACACCAGTATCGGCCGCAGCAGTCTCGGGCTGTTGCTTGACCAAATCATGCAGCGCAATGCTTCTCACACCTCGCCTTATTTCATTCTCAGCAAAAGCGGTGCGCGGGTTTCCTGGCAAATGATGCGCAACCGCTGGGACGCCACTCGCTTGCTTGCCGCAGACAGGGCAAGAGCATCGGGATCAGAAGAGGACGCAAAGCGGATCATGCAATTTCAATTTCGAGACATCCGGCCAAAAGCCGCGTCGGAAATTGCAGATATTTCGGAGGCGAGCGCACTTCTCGGGCACTCAAAAGAAGGGATTACGGAGCGGGTTTACAGGCGTGTCGGAGCCATCGCCAAGCCCACAAAGTGAATTAGTTATGGAACACCATGCCCAAAGTAATGGAACACTTCACTTTCCTGCGCCCAATAAAAAACCCCGTAGACCTTGATCTACGGGGCTTTCGAATGTGGAGGCCGAAGCCGGAATCGAACCGGCGTGGGCGGATTTGCAATCCGCTGCATAACCATTTTGCTATTCGGCCAATTGTGCTTGAAGCTTCGCGAGAAACATCAAAAACAAGAGTTTGTTACTGCGACTTGTCGCTACAACCATTTGATTCTTCAGCACTTCAGGTAGTTGCCCCGGGCTGATGGCGCGCATTATGTACTAGAAGGCTGAAGCTGGCAACCCCCTGAATTCTAATAATTTTTAGTTATTTTTCTGCCACGGGTTTTCAGATCACGACATTGCGTACAAACCGCAATGTCCCCTCGCCTTCGTTACGGTAGGCATGGGGTCGGTTGCTGGCGTACATATAGAACTCTCCCGCGCTAAATCGCAGTACCTGTTCGTCCATGACCAGGGTCAAACAACCTTCGAATACGTAGAGCTGCTCGCTCCAGCCTTCGGCATCTGCCTGGGAGTGGTATTCCTCTCCCGGCTCCAGGGTCCATTCCCACAACTCGACTTCGCGGGTGGCGGTGGCTTTGGACAGCAGGACGGCTTTGCTCCCCGCCTTCGCACCCGTCCAGGCCACTTCGTTGATGCGACTCGGGTCAGGTGAGCCCGGGGCCTGGATCAAATCACTGAAGGCTACGTTCAATGCCTCTGCAACTCGGTCAAGGGTGCTCAGGCTGACGTTCTTTTCGCCAGCCTCTATAGCCACCAGCATTCGCCGACTCACACCGGACAGTTCGGCCAAGGTGCTCTGGCTAAGGTGCGCCAGCAATCTAAGGCGCCGTACGTTCTGACTGACGTGCTGCAAAACCGACGCACGTTGTGAATTTTCTTTGGGCACTATATTGCTCACCTTGTGGGACTGCGCAGTATACTGCCCAGCTTTGACGCATTGTGCGTCTCCATTCCTGTAGCACGCAAGGTTGCGACGCCAATGAAATTTACCCGATTGCTGCCTTTGACCTCTCGCTTCAGTAAAGCGGAATGCGTGCTGATTCTGATTACGATGGTGTGGGGCATCACCTTTCTGTTGGTGCAGCATGCACTGACAGCGAGCGGGCCTATGTTTTTTGTGGGGCTGCGCTTTGCCGCGGCGGCCGGCATTGTCGCTCTTTTTTCCATTCGCAGCCTGCGCGGCATTACGCTGTTCGAGCTCAAGGCGGGCATGTTTATCGGTGTCTCGATCATGCTCGGCTACGGCTTGCAAACCATTGGCCTGCAGACCATCCCAAGTAGCCAGTCCGCCTTCATTACCGCGCTTTACGTACCCTTTGTACCGCTGTTGCAGTGGCTGGTGCTGGGACGCAGGCCCGGTTTGATGCCGAGCCTGGGGATCATGCTGGCCTTTACCGGGCTGATGTTGTTGTCCGGCCCAAGCGGCGCGTCCCTGGATTTCAGCCCCGGGGAGATCGCCACACTGATCAGCGCCATTGCCATCGCTGCCGAGATCATTCTGATCAGTGCTTACGCAGGCAAAGTCGATGTTCGCCGGGTAACCGTCGTTCAGCTCAGCACGGCGTCAATTCTGGCGTTTTTGATGATTGTGCCGACACAAGAAGCCATTCCTGACTTTTCATGGCTATTGTTAGCCAGTGCGGTTGGCTTGGGCGCTGCCAGTGCGGCGATTCAGGTCGCGATGAATTGGGCCCAGAAAAGCGTTTCGCCTACCCGCGCCACTCTTATCTATGCAGGTGAACCGGTCTGGGCTGGCATTGCGGGGCGTCTTGCAGGTGAGCGCTTGCCCGGCATTGCGCTGCTTGGCGCGGCATTGATTGTTGCAGCGGTGATCGTGAGTGAGTTAAAAACAAAGGGTAAGAAGCTCGAAGAGCTTGAGCAAAAGCAAGGCGACCAAGCCTGCGATTAAAACTGCAAGCCTAAGACGCAGTACGATTTTTTACTTAGAAGCGCTTACACGAGGAGAGAACTGTAGGAAACCCAACCGGTTATCGACAGACTTTGTAGGATTCAGCCACAGGTTCACTGTTGGTGATCTGCAACTCGCCACGTATGATCGCTTACAAACTCCTGCAGATTAGAAGCCTATGTCCCTGATAGTTCTACTGCTTCTGCCCTTCGTCGGCAGCTGTCTGGCGGCTGTTTTGCCGCACAACGCACGTAACAGTGAATCACTGCTGGCCGGTCTTATTGCTTTGATCGGCACTGTTCAAGTAGCCATGCTCTATCCACAAATCGCCCATGGTGGCGTCATTCGTGAAGAGTTCATGTGGCTGCCCAGTCTCGGCTTGAATTTTGTCCTGCGCCTGGACGGATTCGCCTGGCTGTTCTCGATTCTGGTGCTTGGCATCGGCACGCTGGTGTCGCTGTACGCCCGTTATTACATGTCCCCCGAAGACCCGGTTCCGCGCTTCTTTGCGTTTTTCCTGGCGTTTATGGGGGCCATGCTCGGCCTGGTACTGTCGGGCAATCTGATTCAGATCGTGTTTTTCTGGGAGCTCACCAGCCTCTTTTCATTCTTGCTGATTGGTTATTGGCACCACCGCTCGGATGCCCGACGCGGCGCTTATATGGCGCTGATGGTCACGGGCGCCGGGGGGTTGTGTCTGCTGGCGGGGGTCATGCTGCTTGGCCATGTCGTCGGCAGCTATGATCTGGATGCCGTGCTCGCGGCGGGCGACAAGATCCGCGCCCACAGCCTGTATCCAATCCTGCTACCCCTCATCCTGATCGGCGCCCTGAGCAAGAGTGCGCAATTCCCGTTTCACTTCTGGCTGCCCCATGCGATGGCGGCGCCAACCCCTGTATCGGCTTATCTGCACTCGGCAACGATGGTCAAGGCCGGGGTCTTTCTCCTGGCTCGTCTCTGGCCTTCCCTGTCGGGCAGCGAAGAATGGTTCTGGATTGTCAGCGGCGCCGGTGCCTGCACCCTGGTGCTGGGCGCTTACTGCGCGATGTTTCAAAATGACCTTAAAGGCCTGCTGGCCTATTCGACCATCAGCCACCTGGGGCTGATTACCCTGCTGCTGGGCCTCAACAGCCCGCTGGCCGCCGTGGCTGCGGTGTTTCACATCCTCAACCATGCAACGTTCAAAGCGTCTCTGTTCATGGCTGCCGGGATCATTGACCACGAGAGCGGCACACGGGACATTCGCAAGCTCAGCGGCCTGTTCAAGCTCATGCCCTACACCGCGACCCTGGCCATGGTGGCCAGTGCCTCGATGGCCGGGGTGCCGCTGCTGAACGGGTTCCTGTCCAAAGAAATGTTCTTTGCCGAAACCGTGTTCATCAATTCCACGGCCTGGGTTGAAATAGCCCTGCCAGTCATTGCGACCATCGCCGGCACGTTCAGCGTGGCCTACGCCCTTCGCTTTACCGTGGATGTGTTCTTCGGCCCGCCTGCGACCAACCTGCCACACACCCCGCACGAGCCTCCACGCTGGATGCGCGCCCCGGTCGAGCTGCTGGTGTTCACCTGCCTGATGGTGGGGATTTTCCCGGCACAAACCGTCGGCCCGCTGCTCGCCGCCGCTGCACAGCCGGTCGTGGGCGGCGAGTTACCCGAGTACAGCCTGGCCATCTGGCACGGGCTCAATGCGCCGATGATCATGAGCCTGATCGCCATGTCCGGCGGTATCCTGCTGTATGTGCTGTTGCGCAAACAGCTCAAGCTCGATCGTTTCCCGTACCCGCCGCTGATCAAGTACTTCAATGGCAAACGCTTCTTCGAGCGCAGCCTGGTGGTGATCATGCGCGGCGCGCGCCGGCTTGAACGACGCATCAGCACCCAGCGCCTGCAAACCCAGCTGTTCCTGTTGATTCTGGTTGCCGTTATCGCCGGGCTGATCCCGATGTTCTACAGCGGCCTGAGCTGGGGCGATCGACCGAAAATACCGGGCTCGATTGTCTTTATCACCCTGTGGCTGCTGGCGATTGCCTGCGCACTCGGCGCCGCCTGGCAAGCCAAGTACCACCGTCTTGCAGCCCTGACGATGGTCAGCGTGTGCGGCCTGATGACCTGCGTCACCTTTGTATGGTTCTCGGCGCCGGACCTGGCCTTGACCCAACTGGTGGTCGAAGTCGTGACCACCGTGCTGATCCTGCTTGGCCTGCGCTGGCTGCCACGGCGTATCGAAGAGGTCTCGCCACTGCCGGGTACTTTGCGCAAGGCGCAGATCCGTCGTTTGCGCGACTTGCTGCTCTCCACGGCAGTGGGTGGCGGCATGGCGTTGCTGTCTTACGCGATGCTGACACGCCAGACCCCCAACGACATTTCTTCGTTCTACCTCAGCCGGGCATTGCCGGAAGGCGGCGGCAGCAATGTGGTGAATGTGATGCTGGTGGATTTCCGGGGCTTCGACACCCTGGGTGAAATCACTGTTCTGGCCGCCGTTGCGCTGACCGTGTTTGCCCTGCTGCGTCGCTTCCGCCCCTCCAAGGAAAGCATGCAGCTACCTGCCCAGCAGCGACTACTGGCCAAGGACGTGATGACTGACCTGGTCAACCCGCGTAGCGCCAGCGATACCGCATTGGGCTTTATGATGGTGCCGGCCGTGCTGGTGCGCTTGCTGCTGCCGATTGCCTTTGTGGTGTCCATGTACCTGTTCATGCGCGGTCATAACCAGCCGGGCGGCGGCTTCGTCGCAGGTCTGGTGATGTCGGTGGCGTTTATCCTGCAATACATGGTTGCCGGCACACAGTGGGTCGAGGCACAGATGAGCCTGCGGCCGTTGCGCTGGATGGGCACCGGGCTGTTGTTTGCAACATTGACCGGGCTGGGCGCAATTCCCTTGGGCTACCCGTTCCTGACCACCCACACCTTCCATTTCAGCGTGCCGCTGTTGGGCGATATCCATGTGGCCAGCGCCCTGTTCTTCGATATCGGCGTGTATGCGGTCGTCGTCGGCGCAACCCTGCTGATCCTCACGGCACTGGCTCACCAGTCCGTACGGGCCCATCGCCCGAGCAATCAGCTTGCCCCGCTGCCTGCCCTTCAATCCGCGCTTGCCACCAAAGAAGGAGCCGCCTGATGGAAGAAGTCATCGCCATTGCTATCGGAGTATTGGCCGCATCGGGCACCTGGCTGGTTCTGCGTCCGCGAACCTTCCAGGTGGTCATGGGCCTGTGCCTGCTGTCCTACGGTGTCAACCTGTTCATCTTCAGCATGGGCAGCCTGTTTATCGGCAAGGAGCCGGTGATCAAGAACGGCGTCCCTCAGGACTTGCTCAACTACACAGACCCATTGCCCCAGGCTCTGGTGCTGACCGCTATCGTCATCAGTTTCGCCATGACCGCGCTGTTTCTGGTGGTCTTGCTGGCCTCTCGGGGCCTAACCGGTACCGACCACGTAGATGGCCGGGAGCCTAAAGAATGAATTTGATGCCGCACCTGATCGTCGCCCCCATTTTGCTGCCACTGCTCACCGCAGCCTGCATGCTGATGCTGGGCGAGAAACACCGACCGCTCAAGGCACGGATCAATCTGATCTCGACCCTGCTCGGCCTGGGCATCTCCGTGATGTTGTTGCTTTGGACCCGCCAGCAAGCCATTCCAGCTTCGATTGGCGTTTACCTGCCCAGCAACTGGGAAGTGCCCTTCGGGATAGCCCTGGTGGTTGATCACTTGAGCGCCTTGATGCTGGTGCTGACCGGCATCATCGCCATCAGCGCCCTGCTGTTCGCCATGGCCCGCTGGGACCGCGCAGGAGCCAGTTTCCACGCGCTGTTCCAGATCCAGCTGATGGGCCTGTACGGGGCCTTCCTGACCGCCGACCTGTTCAACCTGTTCGTATTTTTCGAAGTGCTGCTGGCCGCTTCGTACGGCTTGATGCTCCACGGCTCGGGCAAAACCCGGGTGTCTGCGGGGCTGCATTACATCTCGATCAACTTGCTGGCTTCTTCCCTGTTCCTGATCGGCGCGGCCTTGATCTATGGCGTCACCGGCACGTTGAACATGGCCGATCTGGCGCTGAAGATTCCCCTGGTGCCTGAAGCGGATCGCGGATTGCTGCATGCGGGCGCTGCCATTCTGGCTGTGGCCTTTTTGGCCAAGGCGGGCATGTGGCCGCTGAATTTCTGGCTGGTGCCTGCTTATTCCTCGGCCAGTGCGCCGGTGGCAGCCCTGTTCGCAATCATGACCAAAGTCGGGATCTACACCGTATTGCGCTTGTGGACCCTGCTGTTTTCCGGGCAGGCCGGAGCCTCGGCGTACTTTGCAGGCGACTGGCTGATCTACGGCGGCATGGCGACCATTGTCTGCGCAGCCATTGCCATCCTCGCCGCCCAGCGACTGGAGCGCATGGCCAGCCTGAGCATCCTGGTTTCTGCCGGTATCCTGTTGTCGGCCGTGGGTTTCGCCCAGCCCAACCTGACCGCCGCCGCGTTGTTCTATCTGATCAGCTCCACCCTGGCCCTGAGTGCGCTGTTCCTGCTGGCCGAGCTGATCGAGCGTTCGCGCTCCTCGGCCGATCTGGTCCTCGAAGACGATGCCGAACCACAACCGAGCCTGACCGCCACCCCGCCGCCGCGCGGCAGTAACCTGGACGATGAGCAAAAAGTCGTTGTCGGCCAGATCATCCCCTGGACCATGGCCTTCTTGGGGCTGAGTTTCATTGCCTGCGCCCTGCTGATTATCGGCATGCCGCCGCTGTCCGGGTTTATCGGCAAACTCGGCTTGCTCAACGCCCTGCTCAACCCCCTGGGCCTGGGCAACTCATCGGATGCGCCCATTTCGACGGCGGCCTGGAGCCTGCTGGCGTTGTTGATTCTCTCGGGGCTGGCGTCATTGATTGCCTTTTCGCGCATGGGTATCCAGCGCTTCTGGACGCCCCTTGAGCGTGAGTCACCGATACTGCGCCGCATCGAGTGCCTGCCCATCGTGTTGCTGCTCGGGCTGTGTGTTGTGCTGACGTTCAAGGCCGAGCCGGTCATGCGTTATACCCAGGCCGCCGCCGACACCCTGAACAACCCGGAGCGTTACGTGATGGCCGTGATCGGCACCCGTCCGGTGCCAAGCCCGCAAGCCAAGGCGGCAGCACAGGAGGTACAACCATGAAGCGTCTGTTCCCTGCTCCCTGGCTGTCCCTGGCGCTGTTGGCGCTGTGGCTGCTGCTCAACCTGTCCCTGAGTGCTGGCAATCTGCTGCTGGGGGCCGCGCTGGCCATTCTGGCGCCACTGATGTTCGCGCCGTTGCGACCGTTGCCTGTGCGCATTCGTCACCCACGGGTGATCATCAAGCTGTTCTTTCTGGTGGGCCGCGATGTGGTGCTGTCCAACATTGCCGTGGCCTGGGGCGTACTGCGGGCTGGCAAACAACCGCCACGCTCGCGGTTTGTGAAAATCCCTCTGGATCTGCGTGATGCCAACGGCCTGGCGGCCTTGTCGATGATCACCACCGTAGTGCCCGGCACCATCTGGTCGGAACTGGCGCTGGATCGCAGCGTGCTGTTGCTGCACGTGTTCGACCTGGAGGACGAAGCGCAGTTTATCGAGCACTTCAAGACGGCCTACGAACGCCCATTGATGGAGATCTTTGAATGAGTGCCCTGCTCTCCAATGCCATCCTGCTCAGCCTGTTTATCTTCAGCCTGGCAATGGTCCTGACCGTGATCCGCCTGTTCAAGGGCCCGTCGGCCCAGGACCGGGTTCTGGCACTGGACTACCTGTACATCCTGGCCATGTTGATGATGCTGGTGCTGGGCATCCGTTATGCCAGTGACACTTACTTTGAAGGCGCGCTGCTGATTGCCCTGTTTGGCTTTGTCGGCTCTTTTGCGCTGGCCAAATTCCTGCTGCGTGGCGAGGTGATCGAATGAATAGCGTCAGCGAGTTGTCGCTCTGGATCGAAATACCGGTGGCCCTGCTGCTGGTACTCAGCAGTCTGTTTGCCTTGTGCGGGGCCATCGGGCTGCTGCGCCTCAAGGAGTTTTTCCAGCGCATGCACCCACCCGCTCTGGCTTCGACCATTGGCGCATGGGGTGTTGCACTGGCATCGATCCTGTACTTCTCCGCACTTAAATCGACCCCGGTCTTGCATGCCTGGCTGATGCCGATCCTGCTGTCCATCACGGTTCCGGTGACCACCCTGCTTCTGGCCCGGACCTCGTTGTTCCGCAAACGCATGGCGGGTGAAGACGTACCGGCTGAAGTCAGCAGCGGCGGGCGCAGCGAAAGCGGCAGCTGATCTTGTGGGAGCGGGCTTGCTCGCGATTCAGGCGACGCGATTCGTCAGCTGAACCGCGTTGATCCCATCGCGAGCAAGCCCGCTCCCACACACTTACATCCAGCCCAACCAGCTCCAGTACGTTGCGGCAAACAGCAGCATCAGCAAGTACCCCACCGCCGTCACTATCAAACCGACCTTGGCAAACTGCTTGGCCGTGAAGGTCTGGGTGCCCAGGCACACCATGTTTTGCGGCGCGTTGATCGGCAGGATAAACCCGTAGCTGACCACAAAGCCCAGCAACATGGTCATGCCCAGGCGGTTGAATTCACCCGGTAAGGTTTGCAGCACGGCGATCAAGATCGGCAATAGCGCCGAGGTCAACGCTGTAGCACTGGCAAACCCCAGGTGAATGAGGATCAGGAAAGCCCCCAAGATTGCAAAAATCCCCACCGGACCGACCTGATCCAGACCGGTGTTCGCCACCACCTGCGTGCCCAGCCATTGCCCGGCCTGGGTGGTCAGCAGCGCGGTCCCCAGGCTGATCCCGACCCCGAATACGATCACAGTGCCCCACGGAATACGTGACTGCACATCCTTCCAGGTCATGACACCAAATCGCGGCAACAGCAAAAACACCAGGCCGGCGTAGGTGGTCGACGTAGTATCAAAACTGTGCAGTTTGCCCTCGGTGGCCCAGGCCAGCAGCAATGCAATCGAGACCCCCATCAGGCGCTTTTGCGGCCCGGTCATTGGGCCCAGCTCTGCCAGTGATTGTTCGACCGCCTCCTTGCCGCCGGGAATGCTGTCGCTTTCCGGTGGCAGCAGTTTAAGCACCACAAACAGCAACACTGCCGACATGATGATGGCCCACGGCGCACCGGCGATCAGCCAGTCGAGCCAGTTCACCCGGGCGCCCAGCATTTTGTCCATAAACCCCACGGTCAGCAGGTTTTGCGCGGCGGCCGTTTGAATCCCCACGTTCCAGATACTGGTGCCCTGGGCCACGACAATCATGATCCCGGCCGCAATGTTGGAGCGCTTGTCCACACCAAACGCCAGGATCACCCCCATCATGATCGGTACCACGCATGCACTGCGGGCCGTGGCGCTGGGCACCACCAGGCTGAGCAGAATGGTGACCGCAATCGCGCCCAACAGAATGCGCCGGGTGCTGGTGCCGATGCGCGACAGCGTCACCAGGGCAATGCGCCGGTCCAGGCCGGTATGGGTCATGGCTGCGGCGATAAACAACGCGCCCGCTACCAACGCCAGGGCGGCATTGGAAAAACCGGTCAGGGCCATGGTGATACCGGCCGATGTGCCGTAGAGCTTTGAGGGGTCTGCCAGGGTGGGCGCCATGCCGATCAAAAACGCCATCAAGGACGTGATCATGATGGCGCTGGCTTCGTACGACACCGCTTCGGTGATCCACACCACCACGGCAAACGCCAGAATCGCCAGCATGCGATGGCCGGCCACCGGCAAGTCGGCGGGCAATGGCAGCAGCAAAATGCCGATCATCACCAGGACCGCAATCACCAGGCCTATGGGCAGTTTGGCTTTTGCCGTAGCAGGCGTGGGGGTGGTTGCAGGTGCATTCATGGCCAGTTCCTTGTGCTGGAAAACCCGTGGAGCATAGGCCAGGAACAAGCGATGGGCCTTGATGCCTGTCAAGGCCCAGGGTAGGTAACCTTGTAGCAGCTGCCGAAGGAACGAGGCTGCGTCCGATTGCGAAGCAATCGCAAACCCGAAACATCAGGTCTGCCTGACACAAGGATGAGTCCGACTTTACGACGGCTTCGCCGCCGGACGCAGCCTCGTTCCTTCGGCAGCTGCTACGAATACTTCCTGCACACGTTACTGGATCTTGTAGTGAAAGGTATTGCGCACCCCCGGTACGGTCACGGCCTGACCATCAATCAACCGCGGTTGATAACGGAATGTCGCCGCCGCCACCAGTGACGGTCGGATAAACGCGGGATGGCAGTTGCCCACCACTTTGGGGTTGTCGACCTTGCCTTGCGGGGTCACCGAATACTCGACCGTGCAATCACCCTCAATGCCCTTGTCCAGTGCCCGCTGCGGGTAATCCGGGGCTTGCTTGCTGATGGGCAGGTATTGGCGCACATCCGATGCCGCTGCCGCCTGTTGCGCTCGCCTGGCGTTATCTGCTGCCACACGGGCCTGCTGCTCCGACGCTTCGGCCAGCGCTCGCTGGCGCTGAACCTCAACCTGCGCGGCTTTTTGTTGTTCCACTTGCGCCTGTTTCTGCTCCTCCACACGTTTGCGCGCAAGCGCCGCCTGTTCCAGTTTGCGCGCCTGTAACTGCGGGTCCACTTTAGGCTTTACCACCTCGGGTTTTGCCTCAACCACCGGCGCAGGGGCTACCACCGGCAGCGGCTCGGGCGCAGGTGGTGCCGCAGGCATTTCGGCGGGCAGCATCACCAGCCGGGTTTTCAGGGTCGACGGGGCGGGTTCCGGCAATGATTGCTCCATGCTCCAGCCCAGCACCAGAAAAGCCACCACGGCGCTGTGCAGGGCAACACTCACCACCACGGCCTGGCTGTTGTGCCACAGCCGGGTCCAGGGCAACGGCGGAGCGGGCGCCAGCGCGCCATGCATCAACGCGGCACTCATTGCGGCGCCTCGGTCACCAGCCCCAGGTTGCTCACGCCACCTTGCTGCAGGGCCGCCATCGCCTTGACCACGCTGCCGTAACCCGCTTCGTTGTCGGCACGGATATACACCTGGGTGTCGCTGTTTTGCGCCACCACCTGACCGATCTTGGCTTGCAGCTCTTCAAGACTGACGGCACTGTCGGTCTGGTTTTTGGTGTCCAGTTCACTGCCCAGATTCCAGTAGTAACCGCCCTCGGCCTTGACTGACAGCGTGAGGATTTTTTGCTGGCTGTCATTGACCAGGGCTTCGCTGGCGACTTTGGGCAGTTCGATTTTTACCCCCTGGGTCAACATGGGCGCGGTCACCATAAAAATCACCAGCAGCACCAGCATCACATCGATGTAAGGCACCACGTTCATTTCGGCCTTGGGCCCGTGTTTGCGCTGTGGTCGAGCAAGCATGTTCAAACTCCCTTTCAAGCGACGGCGGACATGTTCCGCGAACCGGCATGCAAGCTGCGGTACAAGCGCATCTGCACTTCGTTGCCCAGGCTGTAATAACGGGTCAGCAGGGTCTGGCCACGGGCCGAGAAGCGGTTATAGGCAATCACCGCCGGAATGGCTGCAAACAGGCCGATGGCCGTGGCGATCAGGGCTTCGGCAATGCCGGGGGCCACGGTGGACAACGTCGCCTGTTGCACCTGCGACAGGCCGATAAAGGAATTCATGATCCCCCACACGGTGCCAAACAGCCCGATGTAGGGGCTCACCGAGCCAACGGTCGCCAAAAACTGCAGGCCTTTTTCCAGGCGGATTTCCTGCTCGCTGATGGCCACATACAACGCACGCTCAACCCCTTGCATCACCCCTTCGGCATCCACGGCGGGCTGCTGCCTGAGTTGGGCGTACTCCGTGTAAGCGGCGACAAATACCTGCTCGGCGCCCGCATCTTCATGGCTGACATCGCGGCTTTCGCGGTACAGCGCATTCAGCTCACCCTGAGCCCTTAGCCGTTGCGCAAAGCTGTCCATGTCGCGCTCGCTGCGACGCAAAATGGCGCTACGCCGCACAATCAGAAACCAGCTCAACAGCGAGGCCAGCAAGAGGGTCAGCATTACACCTTTGACCAGCAGACTCGCGTCGCTGATCAGGCCCCAGATCGTCATGTGTTCCATGGTTGCGTGCATGTTGTTACTCCATTGATCCGCGATTGAAGGATTGAAAAGCATTCAGATGACCGGGTTATGGCAAGTGCAACGCATTGGCCACATCGCTCCAGGGGATGTACTTGAAGTTCTGGGCTTGCTCGGGCATGCGTTTGCGGCCGTCCTGCACCACCAGCATGCCTTTGCTCCAGGGGCCTCCGAGGTTGGCGGACGTCACATCCAGGCCATCGGTTTCCGACGCGCCATCGATGCCCGCTACAGCATTCACCCCAACCCGAAAGGCGCCACGCAGGGCGTAAGGCGGCTCGGCATCCACCACCACATAGCTGTCGTTGCCCTGGCTGGAGATCACCAGGTAGTTGTCTTTTTCGGTCTGATACAGGCCCATCCCCTCGATGTCGTCATGCACCTGCTCACCCACCCTGATCACGCTGGTGAGCGTTGCCGGCTGATCGGGACGGGCATCCACCGCCCACACCGCCACATCTTCTTCACCGAGGAACAGCCGTTGATTACGGTCGTCCGCCACGCAACCTTCGGGCTGGGTTTGCACCTTGAACTGGCGCACCAGTTCGCCCTCGACCGTGTTGCCTCTGGCGACCAGACGGTGCTGCACAAAGGTGCCGTCCTTGTCGTTGGCAAAGCTGTAGATTTCCCCCGAGGGCGCCTTGAACAGGCACAGGCCGTAGATGTCCGAAACCGGCGTAGCGATCTCGCCCGCCTCCTGCAAGGTGCCAGTGGCGCGGTCGATGCTGAACACGCTCAGGCTGTTGTGATCGCGATTGGTCGCCACGGCCAGATCCACGGTGCGCCCGCCCAGCTCGAAGCCCGGGCGCACATCGACGTTATTCAGCCGCCCGACCGGCAGATGCTGCACACGCTTGCCCTGCAGGTCGTACACCTCAAGGCCCTGCTGCTTATTGGTGCCCAGCACACGGCTGAGGGCCGGTGTTTGCGGGTGAACCCAGATCGCCGGGTCATCCGCCGCATCGCCCTGACTCATCACCACCTCGGTTTGCACCGCAGATTTTACGCTGACCAGCACAGGGGGCCGGCTGGCCGGTGTGGCTTTCCAGGCCAGTGCGCCTTCGTACAATTTGCTGCTGGCGCCGTCCTGCACCAGCAGTTGCAGACCCTGGGGCGTCTGGCGCAGGGCCAGGTGTTCAGGCTCAATCATCCCGTTCAGCGCCAGGCTGGCTACAGGCGACCAGCGTTTGCCCTGCTGCTGATACAGATTCAACTGCGCCGCTTGCGGGTCAAGACCGAGCATCCCGCCCGGTACCAGCGCCATGGCCCCTGCACTTTTCTTCACATTGCCGAAGGGCTCGACCATCGCCACGGGTACGCGCTCAACATCGGCTTCTGCGTGCGCCGGGTAAGCCCACCAGCCGACATTTTCTTCGTTGACGAACAGGTTCTGCGCGCCATCGTCCACCTGACAAAACTTCGCCTGTGGCGGCAACGGCAGGCTGCGCACCAGCCTTGGCGCGGGCAAGCGCTGGCTGTCGGCAGCTACCAGCCACTGCTCGCCCTTGCCTTCTTCGCCCACGGTGAACAGGTAGATATTGCGTGCGTCATCCTGGTACAGGCACACCCCTTCAACCCCATAGTCACGGGCGGGCAAGTACGTCGGGGGTTGCCATTGATGGCTCTTGGGGTCGAGGCTGAACAGCGCCACTTGCTGCCTGTCCTTGTCGTGACTGGCTACCAGGACCTGATCCCCCAGTGCACGGCTGTCCAGCCCGGCAAAAGCCCCCGGTACCCGGCTCAGGGTTTTGCCCTGTTTGTCGAGCAGCAACACACCCTCACGCTTGCTGACGGCCAGGCGTTCGTCCCCGGTGCCATTCGGCAAGTAACTCAGGGCCTGGGCCTTGCTGGTGGACCATTGCTGCAATGCCGGGGCGGCCACTTCGGTAGCCGCCTGCACGCTGCCTGCGCCCAGGCACACCAGCAATGGCAGTAGTCGGGGTGTGCGTTTGAATACATGGGTCATGGGTCATGCAATCCATAAGAAAATGGGGTTAAAGCCTGGTCTGCCCAGCGCTTAGAAATGGGTGAAGGTCAGGCCTACGGAGTAGGTGGGGCCGTATTCTTCGTACTGGTTGTTGTAGCGACTGTTGCCGCTGTAGACGAAGTACGGCTGGTCCGTAAGGTTCTGGGCGTCGAACTTGATTTGCAGGTTTTTGGTCAGCGAGTAGCGGGCGCTGAAGTCGACAAACGTCTGGGCATCGACATGGGTGTCATGGGCCTTGTCGTTAACCCCCGCCAGTTCGTAGAGGTAGTCCGACTTGTAGTTGGCCGACAGGCGCAGGCTCAGCTTGTCGTCTTCCCAGCCGAGCATCAGGTTGCCGACGGTGTTGGACTGGTTCGGCAAATCAATATCGCGCTTGAGGCTTGCTCCGGTGGCTGCATCAACGCCCTTGATGCTGGCGCTGGAGCGGCTGAACGTGCTGTTGGCACCCAGGATCACGCCGTTCCAGGGCGCTGGCAGCCAGTCGAATTTTTGCGAGTAGGCCAGTTCCAGGCCGTAGAGCTTGGCGCTGTCGCCGTTGGCATAGCTGTGGGCCTCAGTGAAGTCGACCCACTCGCCACTGCCGGCCAGGTCGTTGTTGTAGACGAAGTTCTTGATGTCTTTGTAGAAGAGGAACGCCGACACCGTGCCCGCCTGCCCCATGAAGTGCTCAATGCCCAGGTCGAAGTTGCTCGACTCCAGCGGCTTGAGGTTGGGGTTGCCGAACTCGGCCTTGTCATCCTCGATAACAAAACCCGGGGCCAGCTGGCCGAAGGTCGGACGCACCACGGTGTTGGTCCAGGCCGCACGCACCTGGGTGTTTTTCGCCAATTGATAGCGGGCATGCAGGCCGGGCAACCAGTGGTGGTAATCACGCTGGGTGTCCTGATCTTCGAAAACGCCATCACGCACACCGGTGCCCTTGGCTTCGAACTCGGTGCCTTCGTAGCGCATGCCGGCAATAAAGCGCCAGTCATCGATATCGACGGTGTTCATCAGGTAAGCCGCGTTGATGTCTTCGCGCATGGTGAAGTCATTGGCCCGCGAGTCTTGCTCGTTGTAGAAATCGTTGCGGTTCAAGCCGCCAATCAGATCCTTGATCGCACCGCCGCTGATGCCTGGTCCGAACCGGCCGAGGTTGTAGTGCAGGTTGCCCTTGTTGAACTGCTCGAGGCTGAGTTGCTCGTCACTGAAACCCAGATCCGAAAAGTCCTTGTAGGTCCAGGCATTGAGGTCATTGTCCTTGTTGCGACGGCTGACCTTGCCGCCGAATTTGACCTGGGAGGCATAGCCCTGCACGTCGTAGTCGCGGGCCAGGTCCAGGCGGATATTTTTCTCGGTGTACTTGGTGTGTTGCTCTTGCCAGTCCACCTTGTCGAGGCTGAAATTGGCCGGGTCATAAAAGCCTGCGCCAATGATGGGCCGGGGCTTTTCGGTGTCGTAGAACCCCCCTTCACCGATGCCGGAATTGCCTTTGAAGGTGGCCCCGGCAATGCCGCCCGGATTGTCTTCGCTGGATTCGCTGTAACCGGCCTGCCCGCTCAGGGTCCACAGGCCCATCATGCGTTCGCCGCCGAACACGTAGGACTGGACTTCCTGGGTTTCTTCGCGCTGTTTGAGCTTGCGCTTGGTCTTGGTCGGGCCCACTTCGCCTTCGGCCTGAGGGTCGGAAAATTCAAAACTGGTGGAGTTGCGGGTTTCGTTGTCTTCGAAGCGGCTGTACAGCGTGCGCAGGTACAGGCTGGTGTCGTCGTCGGGCTTGTAGTCGAAGTTGAGGCCGCCACCGGTGCGCTCGCGGCTGATCTCATACACCCGCTGCTCGAAGCTGTTCAGTCGTGCACCCTCGCTGAAGTCCCAGTCGCCGCCGGTCTCGACGTTGTCAGAGCGAAAGTCGCGCTTGTTCCAGCTCAGCGCTGCGGCGACACCAAAGTTGTCGACGCCGTCGCCCAGGCTGAAACGGTCACTGATGGCCCCCGACACCTTGGGGCTGGTCTTGTGGCTGTTCTTGTTGTACCCGGCCTCTGTGCTGCCCGTGTAGAACAGGCCCTTGTGGTCGAACGCGGACAGGCTCTGGACGTCCACCGTGCCACCCAGGGAGTTGGCGTCCATGTCCGGGGTCAGGGTCTTGATCACCGACAGCGACTGCACCAGCTCCGAGGGTAGAACGTCCAGGGCCACGGCACGGCGGGCGCTTTCCGGGGACGGCACCAGCGTGCCGTTGATGGTCACACTGTTCAGGTCCGGCCCCAGGCCCCGCACGCTGACGAAACGGCCTTCGCCCTGATCCCGTTCAATGCTGATACCGGGCAGGCGTTGCACGGCCTCGGCGACGTTGGCGTCCGGTAACTGCGCCACGCCATCGGCATGCACCACGCTTTCAATGTTGTCCGAATTGCGCTGCTGCTTGAGCGCCTTGTCCAGGCTGACGGCCTGCCCGACCACTTCAACGTGTTCGGTGGCGCCGATACTCGATGCCTCGGCGGCGCTCAGGCGCTCACTGGCAATTGCCAGGGCCAATGCACTGACGGTAAAGCCGACCCACTGCGCCTTGCTGCGACACTTGTACATGTTTGTCCTCCCCCAAAATCGCCCATCAGGCCGGGCAAATGGCCCGACAACTTGGGAGCGAAAGCTAGGGTTGGTGGATGACAACGCTGTGACAGTGTTTGGCTAAAACCCCGAAACAGAGGGTTTTTAGCGGTGATAAAGGAGTAAATGAGCTGATTTGACTCCACTGCACCGGCTGGTAGCAGCTGCCGAAGGAACGAGGCTGCGTTCGGCGACGCAGTCGTCGTAAACCCTAAGCCCCCGCTTTAACTAGCACACCGCAGTGTGTGATTTTGCGGCGACTACGTCGCCGAACGCAGCCTCGTTCCTTCGGCAGCTGCTACAAAATCGGGGGCAACCACGAGCTTGCATTTAACTTTTGTTGCACAGCACACCTGAGCTGATTCGACCCGCACGCCCCGTCACACCGCTGTCACACACCTCTGTTCTGCTGACCGGCAATACGTTTTGGCAGAACTGAAATGACTTGGTTAAACGTCCTTAAACACCACCGCTACAAGCTCGGCCTGCTCCTGTTGGCGGCCAATCTTGCCGTACTGCTGAATCTGGCTTTTGGTACGCCCAAAGCCTTCAGCGAGTGGCATTGGCTGGACATCATCGGCGAAGGGGGAACAGCCCTGTTCATGCTGTTCTGGCTGGGGCTGGTGCTTAAAAGCCGGCCCACCGGACGGGTCACCAACTACCTGGCCTACGGTCTGTGCTTCATGTTTTTTTCCTGGTGGATGGACGTGCTGGACGAGTTTGTCCGCCTGCCCAAGCACATCGGCTGGGATCACTGGCTGGAATCGGGGCCAATGCCCATCGGCATGATTTTGCTGACCATCGGCCTGTTCCACTGGCACCGTGAACAACAGGCGATCAACCAGCACATGGAGAAACGCGAACGGGTGTTTCGCGAGCATCGGCTGTTCGACAAACTGACTCCCCTGGGCGGTGCCGAATACCTCAAGCGCCAAGTCAGCGAATGCCTCGTGCAAAGCCTTGAACAGCAACAGCCGCTGTCACTGCTGGCGCTGGATATCGACGACTTTACCGCGATCAACCGGCACTACGGGCACCCCGAAGGTGATGCCGTGCTGCAAGCCCTCAGCCAATTGCTCCTGCTCAACCTGCGCCGCCACGACCTGCTCTGCCGATTGGCCGGGGACCGCTTTGTCGTGCTGCTGCCCGACACCGGAGAAAGTCAGGCCCGGTTGCTGGCCCTTGAGTTGCAACAGGCGGTTCAAAGCCTGGCCCACAAAACCCGGCAACATGGCGAGCGGGTCTATTTGTCGGCCAGCACCGCCGTGGTGATGGCCCTTGATGACGCACCCGATGAATTGCTCAAGCGGCTGAATCTGGCGCTGGTGCGCGCCAAGCCGCCACGGAGCAAACGCGCATGACGCTCCATGCCCGCTGGTACGAAACGGACAGCCGTTTTATTGCCGGGCATTACCAACCCGCCACACTGATTGATCTGGCGCTATCACGGGACATCGACAGCCATCGCCTGCTGCGCGGTACCGGGCTGTTCTACGACGATATTGTGGCCGGCCACACCCGCCTCAGTCCCCAGCAGTGCTTTGGCCTGATTGCCAACGCCCAGCGCTTGCTCGAAGCCGATGACAGCAGCTTTCTGTTTGGCCAACGCCTGTGGCCGGGGCACTACGGCCCGGCCAGCCACGCCCTGCAACAGGCGCAGAATCTGCATCAGGCCCTGGAAACCCTGATCCATCACCGCGCCCTGCTCAGCCCGCTGCTGACGCCGCGCCTGTTGCTGGACGACAAGTACGCCTACGTGTACTGGCTCGACAATTGCGGGGCCCGGGAGCAATTGCGTTTTGTGCTGGAGGCCAGCATGACGGCGCTGATGGCGATGAGTCAGTGGCTCAGCGGCGAACGCCTGCCGTGGGAGTGCAGCTTCAGTCATCCAGAGCCGCGCTATGTGGAGCAATACTGGGTGCATCTGGGGGAAAACACCCAGTTCGGCTGCCAGCTGGACATGATGCGCCTGCCCCGCGAATACCTGACGCGGCCCTGGCCCAACGGCTCGGCCATTGCCCGGCAGGTGGCGTACCAGCAGGCCCAGGAGCAATTGCACAGCCTGGGCTTCAGCGCCAGCCTGCTGGATCGGTTGTATGTGTACTTGCGCAACAATGCGCAACACGCCCCGAGCCTTGAGCAGGCGGCGCAGCACTTTTCAATGAGCCAGGCCACCCTCAAGCGCAAACTGAACAAGCATGGCACGCACTTTCAGGCCCAGCAGGATCAAGCGCGCAAACACATGGCGCTGTACCTGTACCAGATCAAGGGGCTGAGTAACGAGGCCGTGGCCGAGCACCTCAACTTCAGCGACCCGGCAAACTTTCGCCGGGCGTTGAAGCGCTGGACGGGGTGTACGCCCAATCTGATCCGGCAGTTTCTGACGCTGTAAGCCACCACCCAACTTGATGCGCGCAGGTGGATTGTGGGAGCGGGCTTGCTCGCGATGCAGGCCACGCGGGGTTTCAGGCAAACCTCGGGGATGCTATCGCGAGCAATCCCGCCCCACAGGTAATCGGATCCTTCGCGCAGTTACCCCGCCAGCTCACGCAACCTGGCCAACTCTTCAGCGCCCAGCGGGATGCCTTCGTCCAACGATTTCGCACGTTCGATAAAGCGACGGTCGCCGGGCATGCGCTCCAGGCCCACGGCGTGCATCTGACGTACCAGTTCTGCGCTGCGCTGGGCAAAGCTGTCGCCGCCGGATTTGCTCGGGTCGATCACGATCAGCAATTGGCCCGTCCACGGGGTTTGCGCACCCGGGTGTTTCGACCAGTCGAACTCAAACGAGAAGTTGCCACCCGTCAGCGCCGCCGCCAGCAATTCGACCATCATCGACAGCGCCGAACCCTTGTGCCCGCCAAATGGCAGCAAGGCACCGCCGTCAAGAATCGCTTTCGGGTCTTGAGTCGGCTCACCCTGTTTATCTACCCCCATACCGGCAGGCAACTGATGACCCTTGCGCGCGGCAATTTGCACATCGCCGTGGGCAATGGCGCTGGTAGCCAGGTCGAATACGATCGGATGACCCTCGGCGCGGGGTGCCGCAAAGGCAATCGGGTTGGTGCCAAACAAGGGCTTTTGCGCACCGTGGGGCACCACGCAGGTCATGCTGTTCACCACGCTCAACGCCACCAGACCTTCTTCGGCAAACGGTTCCACATCCGGCCAAAGCGCAGCAAAGTGATGCGAGTTGCGAATCGCCAGTACCGCAATCCCGGCGTTGCGGGCTTTCTCGACCAGCAACTGACGGGCAGCAGCCAATGCAGGCTGGGCAAAGCCACCGGCAGCGTCCACGCGGATAAAGCCCGAGGCTACATCCTCTACGACCGGAACAGCCTGGCCATCGACCCAATTACTGGCCAGCGAAGACAGGTAGCCCGGAATGCGGAATACCCCGTGGCTATAAGAACCATCGCGCTGAGCCCGTGCGCAGTTGTCAGCCAACACCCGAGCAACCTGCGGCGAGGTGCCATGACGCTCGAAAATCCGTTGCAGCAAGGCGGTCAGTTCGACCAGGGAAAGCGACTGCGTAGAAGACATTCTGGCGCTCCAATCTGATTATTTTTGTCTGTGGCAAACTATCCTGGGTGACAGTTCTCTGTCAATTGTTGACTTAATGACAGAAAACATTCACTTTCTGCAACGCGCTGAAATAAAAACAGGAAGCAGTCGTGAGCCAGCCGATTAAACAACGCCTTGAAAGCAGTCTGTCAACCGCCGCACCTTCGGGTCGGGCGATTGCCAGCTACATGCTGGCCAATCTTTACGAACTGCCGTTTCAGACTGCCGCCGACATCGCCAGCAAACTGGGGGTCAGCGAATCCAGTGTCGGGCGTTTTTGCCGCTCGCTGGGATACAGCCATTTCAAGGATTTGAAAAACGATCTCAAGGACGACCTGGGCGATGGCCCGTGGTTGGTCGGTGATCGCTTGCAAGAATTCCGCCAGCAGTCGAGCCAGAGCCCCCAGGCGTTGCCGCGCAGTTTCGAGCTGGAAGTCGGCGCGCTGGTCAAGGTCTACGAATACAGCCTCACGCCGCAGTGGCGTGCGGTCAGTCAGCGCCTGGCCACGCGGCGCAAAGTGTTTGTCGCAGGGTTCCAGACCGAGCGCGGGATCGCCGCCTCCATGGTGCATTTGCTGCAATACCTGCGCGATGGCGTGCAACTGGTCGATGGCGCCGCCGGGCATTACGCCGACGTGCTGCTGTGCCCGCCCGCAGACTGTGCCCTGGTGGTGTTTGAAGCCCGACGCTACTCGCGCCACGCCCAGCTGTTGTGCCGCAAGGCACGTGAGGCCGGGATCGAGGTCACGCTGGTCACCGATACCTTCTGCGACTGGGCCGACCAGAGCGCCAATGAAGTGTTTCGCGTGCCCACCGAGTTCAACCTGTTCTGGGAATCCACCGCGGCCATGCTGTCGCTGGTGCATCTGCTGATCAATGAAGTGTGCAAACAACTGGGGCCGGACGTTGAGAAGCGTCTTGAGGCTACCGCGGCCTTACACAATGAGTTCGTGGGCTACACATCCTCACCCGGATCAAAACAATAAAACGAGGTGCTAGATGAAATACGTCATTCGCTTTGCAAGTGCATGTGCACTGGTGGCCGCCGTTGCAGCAAACGCGCACGCCGACACGCTGACTATCGCCACGGAAGGCGCCTACCCTCCCTTCAACACCACTAATTCGGACGGCACGGTGTCGGGCTTTGACGTCGACATCACCAACGCCCTGTGCGAACGCATGAATGCCCAGTGCAAGATCGTGGCCCAGGATTGGGACGGCATCATTCCGGGGCTGATGGCTAAAAAGTACGATGCCATCGTGGCGTCGATGATCGTGACCGATGAACGCAAAAAGAAAATTGCGTTTACCAATCACTACTACCGCACCCCGCTGTCGATTGCCGTGCCAAAAGACTCTGACATCACCGATGCCCAGATCAACTTCAAGGGCCGCACCATCGGTGCCCAGGGCGCAGCGACCCAAGGCATCTACGCCGAGGATCACTACGAGAAAGCCGGCGCCAAACTCAACCTGTACCCCACGCTTGACGAAGCCAACGCCGAACTGAAAAACGGCCGCGTCGATGCCGTCATTGCCGACAAATTCCCGCTGCTGGAATGGATCAACAAGGCCAGCGACGACTGCTGCAAAATCATCGGTGACGTTGACGGCACCAATGCCGACGCGGCAATTGCCGTGCGCCAGAACGACAACGTCCTGCGCGAGCGCTTCAACAAGGCGCTGGACGAAATCGTGGCCGACGGCACGTATAAAAAGATCTCCAGCAAGTACTTCGACTTCGACATTTACTGAGTCGCCCGCCTTCGTTTGAGGGCTCCCTGCCAATGACCCTGCCCCGCGCACCTGACGTGCGCGGCGGCTGAATTTCGGCCCAATTTTGCCCGGGGATTCGAGCATGCTCGATCAACTCTCACTTCTTTCTTTCGCCAGTGGCGGCTGGGGCTCGGCCCTGCTCGCAGGCGCCATGGTGACCATTGCCCTGGCCCTGAGCTGCCTGCCTATCGGTTTGCCACTGGGCCTGGCCGTGGCCGTGGCGGCACGTTCCAAAAACCGCTGGGTGCGGGCGTGGGCAACCACGTTCTCCACGGTTTTTCGTGGTTTGCCGGAATTGCTGACACTGCTGATCATTTACTACGGCTGCCAGATCGCCGCGCAAAAGATCCTCGCCATGATGGGCTACGACGCGCAGGTCACGATCAATACCTTCGTGGCCGCGATGGTCGCCTTCAGCCTGGTGTTTGCCGCCTTCTCCAGCGAGATCTGGCTGGGTGCGTTCAAAACCATCCCCAAGGGCCAGTTCGAAGCCGCATCGGCACTGGGCCTGAGCAAATTCACCACCTTTCGCAAAGTGGTGCTGCCACAACTGGCGCGCATCGCCCTGCCCGGCCTGTCCAACAACTGGCTGTCACTGCTCAAGGACACCTCGCTGGTGTCGACCATCTCCCTGGTGGACCTGATGCGCCAGACCAACCTGGCGGTCAGCGTGACCAAAGACCCTATGCTGTTCTACAGCGTCGCGTGCCTGGGCTATCTGTTTTTCTCGGCGATTTCCGGGCGGCTGTTTGCCTTCCTTGAACGCTACTTCAGCCGCCATCAACGGAGCGCGCAGCCATGAGTCTGGCGGATCTGCAAAACATGTTTCTCAACCCCGACCTGCTTGAACGCTACGGCCCGCGCTTTATCGACGGGCTGCTGGTGACGGGCAAGCTGGTGGCGATTTCGTTCACCCTGGGTGCCTTGCTTGGCTTGCTGATTGCCCTGGGGCGCTTGTCCAGCAACCGCTTTTTGCGCAGCTTTACCGGCGCCTACGTGTACTTCTTCCGTGGCTCGCCGCTGCTGGCCCAACTGTTTTTGCTGTATTACGGCCTGGGCTCGTTCAAGGGCTTCTGGCAAGACGTGGGCTTGTGGTGGTTTTTCCGCGATGCCTGGTTCTGCACCCTGCTGGCCTTCACCCTCAACACGGCGGCGTACCAGGCCGAAATCCTGCGCGGCAGCATCCTGTCCGTTGCCCAGGGCCAGCGTGAAGCCTGCAAGGCGCTGAACCTGTCGCGATGGACGGCCTTTCGCAAGATCATCCTGCCGCAATCGCTGCTGGTGGCCATCGGCCCCTTGGGCAATGAGCTGATCCTGATGATCAAGGCCAGTGCCATTGCCTCCCTGGTGACCATTTACGATTTGATGGGTGTCACCAAAATGGCGTTTTCGCGCAGCTTCGACTTCCAGATCTATCTGTGGGCCGCCGTGCTGTATCTGCTGATCGTAGAAGTGGTGCGACGCAGCCTGAAGCTGATCGAAGGCCGTCTCGGCCGCCATTTGCAGTAAGCCCATTGTTCGGGCTGCGAACACGGCCCCTGTTTAAGGATTTGTTTATGCACTGCGACACTATCGTTCTGGGGGCCGGCATCGTCGGCGTCAGTACCGCGTTGCAACTCCAGGCCCGCGGGCGCAGCGTCGTGCTGCTCGACCGCGCAGCGCCTGGCAGCGGCACCAGCCACGGCAATGCCGGGCTGATCGAGCGCGCCAGCGTTATCCCCTACTCGTTCCCCCGTGAAATTTCGCGCTTGCTGCGCTATGGCCTCAATCAGCAATCCGATGTGCGCTACAGCCTCAAGCACCTGCCAAAGGCCGGACCGTGGCTGTTGAAATACTGGCAGCAGTCCGGTCCCAAGGAACTGGCCAAGGCCACCCGGGCCATGCTGCCGCTGATTGAAAAATGTGTGACCGAGCACGACCTGCTGGCTGAGCCGGCGGGTATGACCGAGCTGATTGACGACAGCGGCTGGATCGAGGTGTATCGCACCCAGGCCGACTTCGACAAAGCCCAGCGTGACGCCGCCGCCCTGAGCGAATACCAGCTCAACTATCGGGTGCTTGGCGAGCAGCAAGTCCACGCCCTGGAGCCGGGCCTGCACACCGATGTCATCGGCGGCATTCACTGGCTGGACCCCAAGACCGTCAGCGATCCGGGTGGCCTGACCCGTGGCTACGCCGAACTGTTCATCAAGCGCGGCGGCACCTTTGTGACCGGCAATGCCACCAGCCTGCGGGCAACGGCAGGGCAATGGCAGGTTGAAAGCCAGAAAGGGCTGATCGTCGGCAATGAAGTGGTGGTTGCACTCGGCCCACAGGCACGGGACATCTTCGAGCCCCTGGGCTATCGCATTCCTTTGGCGATCAAGCGCGGCTACCACATGCATTACGCGGCCAGGGACGGCCAGACCATGCAGCATCCGATCCTCGATTCGGTAGGGGGTTACGTGCTGGCGCCGATGGTGGGCGGCATCCGCCTGACCACTGGCATCGAGTTCGCCGACAGCGATGACCCGATCAACGAGATCCAGTTGCGCCGCTGCGAAGAACGGGCCCAGCGCCTGTATCCATTGGGTGAACGTGTGGATGCCGAGCCCTGGCTCGGCCGACGCCCGTGCCTGCCGGACATGTGCCCGGTCATCGGGCCTGGCAGTCGCCACAAGGGCCTGTGGTTCAACTTTGGCCACGCCCACCACGGCCTGACCCTGGGCCCGGTCAGCGGGCGCCTGTTGGCCGAGATGATGACCGGCGAAAAGCCTTTCACCGACCCTGCGCCCTACAGCGCCGAACGTTTTCACTGATCACTGGAGACACACCATGCACGCACAACCTGCTTACGTTCACCCTGTGTCGCCAGTCACTGATACCCGCAAGGTAGTGGTGGATATCGCCGGGCTGAACAAGTACTACAGCGCCTTTCACGTACTCAAGGGCATTGACCTGAAAGTGCGCGAAGGCGAACGCATCGTACTGTGCGGCCCTTCCGGCTCCGGCAAATCGACCTTGATCCGCTGTATCAACCGTCTGGAAATCGCCGAACAGGGCCGCATCCTGATCAACGACACCGACCTGTCACTGCCCACGCGCGAAGCGAGCAAGGTGCGCAGCGAAATCGGCATGGTGTTTCAGCACTTCAACCTGTTCCCGCACATGAGCGTGATCGACAACTGCATCCTGGCGCCGATGTCGGTGCGCGGGTTGTCGCGCAAGAAGGCGATCGAACTGGCGCAGCATTTTTTGACCAAGGTAGGGATTGCCAGCCAGGCCGACAAGTACCCGAGCCAGCTGTCGGGCGGCCAGCAGCAACGCGTCGCCATTGCCCGGGCGCTGTGCATGGAGCCGAAAATCATGCTGTTCGATGAGCCCACTTCGGCGCTGGACCCGGAAATGGTCAGCGAAGTGCTGGACGTCATGGTCAACCTGGCCGGCAGCGGCATGACGATGCTGTGCGTGACCCACGAAATGGGCTTTGCCCGTCAGGTGGCCGAGCGGGTGTTGTTCCTGGATGGCGGGATGGTGATCGAGGACTCGCCACCGGAAGAGTTTTTCAACGCCCCGAAAAGCCCAAGGGCCAAGGCGTTTTTAGCGCAGATCGTGCACTAGACACCACCCTGTGGGAGCGGGCTTGCTCGCGATCAAGGCGCCGCGGTATTGAAGTTGAACCGCGTCGATCCAATCGCGAGCAAGCCCGCTCCCACAAAGGGCACAGGCGGGAGTCTAGAGCTGCGCCGCCAGGCGCGAACCCTGATCAATGGCGCGCTTGGCATCCAGCTCGGCCGCCACGTCGGCACCCCCGATCAAATGCACGCTCTGCCCGGCCGCGACCAGGCCGTCGTGCAGCTCCCGCAACGGGTCTTGCCCGGCGCAAATCACAATGTTGTCGACCGGCAACACCTGCGGCTCACCCTCGCCAATGCGAATGTGCAGCCCTGCATCGTCGATGTTCAGGTATTCAACGCTGTTGAGCATGTGCACCTGTTTGTTTTTCAGGCCCGCGCGGTGGATCCAGCCAGTGGTTTTGCCCAGCCCGTCGCCCACCTTGCTGGCTTTGCGCTGCAACAGGAACACTTGGCGAGCAGGTGCGTGGACTTCTGGCTTTATACCGGCAACACCTCCCCGGGCTTCAAGCGCACTGTCGATGCCCCATTCTTTCCAGAACGCGTCACGGTCCTGGCTGGTGGACACGCCCTGATGCACGAGAAACTCGGATACATCAAAGCCGATACCGCCTGCGCCAATCACTGCCACTTTGGCGCCCACCGGCTTGCGTTGCAGGATCACGTCCAGGTAGCTCAGCACCTTGGGGTTGTCGATACCTGGAATGGCAGGCGTACGCGGCGCAATGCCGGTGGCCAGGATAATTTCGTCAAAGCCACCGTCGACCAGTTGCTGCACATCCATACGGGTGTTCAGGCACAGCTCGACACCGGTGGTTTGCAGCTTGCGCTTGAAGTAGCGCAAGGTTTCGAAGAACTCTTCCTTGCCCGGCACACGCTTGGCCACATTGAACTGACCGCCAATCTCGCTCGCCGAGTCAAACAGCGTGACCTCATGCCCGCGCTCTGCCGCCACCGTGGCCGCTGAAAGACCGGCGGGACCGGCTCCGACCACGGCAATTTTTTTCACCGCAATGGTCGGCAGGTAGTTCAGTTCGGTCTCGTGGCAGGCGCGGGGGTTGACCAGGCAGCTGGTCAGCTTGCCGCCGAAGGTGTGATCCAGGCAGGCCTGGTTGCAGCCGATGCAGGTGTTGATTTCGTCACTGCGCCCGGCAGCCGCCTTGTTGACGAATTCGGGATCGGCCAGGAACGGACGGGCCATGGACACCATGTCAGCGTCACCTTCGACCAGGATCTGCTCGGCAATGTCCGGGGTATTGATGCGGTTGGTGGTAATCAGGGGCACGCTGACCGAACCGCGAAGCTTGGCCGTCACCTTGCTGAAGGCGGCACGGGGCACTTTGGTAGCAATGGTGGGGATGCGCGCTTCATGCCAACCGATCCCGGTGTTGATCAAGGTCGCACCGGCCGATTCGACGGCCTTGGCCAGTAGCACGATTTCTTCCCACACGCTGCCGCCTGCCACCAGGTCCAGCATCGACAGGCGATAAATAATGATGAAGTTCGGGCCTACGGCTTCGCGCACGCGACGCACGATGTCTACCGCCAGGCGCATGCGGTTTTCGTAGCTACCGCCCCAGCGGTCGGTGCGCTGGTTGGTGTGCGCCGCGAGGAACTGGTTAATCAGGTAGCCTTCGGAACCCATGATTTCGACACCGTCATACCCGGCGCTCTGGGCAAGTTGGGCGCAGGTCACGAAATCGCTAATCTGCTTTTCAATGCCCGCTTCGTCCAGCTCCCTGGGCTTGAACGGATTGATCGGCGCCTGAATCGCACTCGGCGCAACCTGGCGCGGGCTGTAGGCATAACGCCCGGCATGGAGGATCTGCAAGCAGATCTTGCCGCCGGCATCGTGAACGGCCCGGGTGACGACTACGTGCTTTTCCGCCTCTTCGGCGGTGCTCAGCTTGGCCGCGCCACTGTACACACCGCCCTCGTCGTTGGGCGCAATGCCCCCTGTCACGATCAAGCCCACGCCGCCTTTGGCCCGCTCGGCAAAGTAGGCAGCCATACGCTCAAAGCCACCGGGCTTTTCTTCGAGGCCGGTGTGCATTGACCCCATCAGGGTGCGGTTGCGCAACGTGGTAAAGCCCAGATCCAGCGGGGCCATTAAATGCGGGTAGTGCGTGGCAGTCATCAGTCAGCTCCACAACGGTCTAAATCACGGAACGCGGGATGCTCTGCGGCTCCCGTCGTTTAATGTCCGCCAAGGTAAAGGCTGGATGGGCCCCACTCAATGACCCAAAGTTACAAATTATTAACCCAAATGCACATCCCCCCTTGGCAAGCCCGCAAGCGCCGCCTACCCTAGACGTCGAATTCCGCTGAAAGCTGTCTGTTCTATTTCTATGCGCAAACTTATTGGCTGCACCTTATTGATCGCCCTTGTCGCCGCTGCCGGCGGCTATGCCTGGTGGACCACGCAACGGGATGTGGGTCATTACCTCTCTGACCTGCGCATCGAGCTGGCCATAAACGAGGGTGTCAATAATGATCGTGGCAACCTGCTGGGTATCGAGCCGGACCTGTCACCCCGCGACTATCAAAGCCTGGCGCTGGTGCACCTGAAGCTGGCGGCTTATCTCGACACCGCTCGCGCTGCAGGTTTGCTCAATGACAAAACCGTCGTGGTGCTGCCAGAGCACATTGGCTCCTGGCTGATGTTTCGCGGTGAAAAAAGCGAGCTGTACCAGGCAGCCAACCTGAATGAAGCCATGCGCTGGCTGGCGGTGAGCAACCCGCTGGCCTTTGCCAATGCCTGGCTTCGTGCTGACGGCGAAAGCCGGATCAATGATGCTCACTTGCGCATGAAGGCCAGCAGCATGGCAGCCGATTACCAGACGCTGTTTGGCGGCCTGGCCAAAGAGTTCGGCGTTACCCTGGTGGCCGGGAGCATTGCCCTCCCTTCGCCGCGTATCGAGAACGGCACGCTGCTGCCCGGCTCGGGCCCCTTGTACAACAGCAGTGTGGTCTTCGGCAGCGATGGCGCAGCGCTGGGCACTCCCCAACGCCAGTTGCTACCTACCTATGAAGAACAAAGCTACATCCAGCCCAGCCCCGACCATGAATTGAATGTGGTTGATACCCCGGCCGGACGCCTCGGCATCCTGATCGGCAGCGACAGCTGGTACCCGGAGAACTACCGCACCCTGAACGAAAAACGTGTGCAACTGATTGCCGTGCCCGCGTTCATCGTTGGCAAAACCACCTGGGACAAACCCTGGGGCGGCTACAAAAGCGTATCGACACCCAGCGAAATCAGCCTCAAGCCCGGCGAAGTGACCGAAGGCGACGCCTGGCATCGCCTGACATTGATCAGCAGCCTGCCCAGCAGCACTGCCCAAGCCGGTGTTACCGTCTTCTTGCGGGGCAAGTTCTGGGACAAGCACAGCACCGGACTGGGCTTTATCAGTCACAACGGCCAGACCAGTGCGGACCAGCCCGGCACCGGTGCGCGGCTGTTGAACGTCTGGCTCTAGCACGATGAAACCGCTGCCGATGCGCCTGGGCGATCTGTCGGTGGGGTTTGTCCAGGCCCTGGCCGATGCCGTGCACAGCTGCGGCAAAGACCCTGCGCCCCTGCTCGAACAGTTCGGCCTTGACCCCGCCCGTCTCGCCCAGCCGCTGGCGCGCCTGTCAATACCGCGCTACATGCGCCTGGGGCACGCGGCAATTGCCCTCACCGGCGACCCGGCACTGGGCTTGCGCATGGGCCAGCTAAGCCGCCTGAACCAGGTCGGACTGGCCGGTGTGACCGCGGCCCAGGCACCCACTGTTCGGGAAGCAGCACGCACCCTGATTCGTTTTGAGGCCCTCTATGGCTCCAACTATCGAGGGCAATCGAGCTTTCACGAAGACGCCCGGGGCGCCTGGCTGCGTTTTTATTCCATCAGCCCGTACAACGCCTACAACCGCTTTGTGGTGGACTCGATCATTGCCGGCTGGCTGCAACACCTGTCATCGGTCGCAGCCCACCCCCTGAGCTGCGAGCACATCGACATTGAGTTCAATGAACCTGAATACGCGGCGCGCTACAGCGCGCTCGGCAGTTCGACGGTCCATTTTCGCGCCGAGACCAATCAGCTGCGCCTGAACCATGCCACGCTCGACCTGCGCAACCCGCAGCACTGTCCAAGTACCTGGACCTACCTGCTGCAGTTGTGCGAACGCGAACTGGAACAACTGACCCGCACCCGCAGCCTGCGCGAACGCATCACACAACTGTTGGGGCCTTTGCTCAACGGTGGTCGTGAACCCGACCTGGAAGAAGTGGCGGCTCGCCTGAAGCTGCCGACCTGGACCTTGCGGCGCAAGCTCACGGAGGAAGGCACGCAGTTTCGCGCCATTCTCAACGACACACGCCGCGACCTCGCCATGACCTATATCCGCGATACGGAACTGGCCTTTGGCGAGATTGCCTATTTGTTGGGGTTTGCCTCAGCCGAGGCGTTTCAACGCGCCTTCAAGCGCTGGAATGCGCAGACGCCGGGGGAATACCGACGCCGTCAGCGCCAATCTGCGTAAACGTGCCTGGAGCTCAAAGCTCGGTCGCATCGTCAGCAGGTTCAAGCGGGTCGAGCTCAAAAGCCCGATACTCAAGCAGTTCTTCCTGATAATCGTCCATAGCAGCATCCCTTTTCAGTCTGTTTGTTTAAGTCATGCCTGAGCATAAAGTGCCCCCATGAAGGAAAAATGACACCTTCGCGGGCACTGTCACAACTCATTTATAAACGTAGCAGAGCTTTTGGGATTTACCGCACGGTTATTGAGGAGGCGAAGGCTCTACCGCAACAGGTACAGGGGTGATCGCAGAATCGCCCTGTGGCGCGACGGGCTTGGCCGGTTCAGGTTGTTCGGCTGCAGGCTTGATCTCGGGCACCGCCGCGGCAGGGGCTGCCTGAACTTCTACCGGGGAAATGGGCTCAACGTCTGCCGGTGGCACGACGGGCTCACTCACAGGCTCGACAGCAGGCGCTGGCGGCTCAATGACAGGCGCAGCGGCGTCCTTGGCAGGCACTGCCTCGGGCACTCCCAGGTCGAGCTTGGGCGCTTCAGGGGCATGCACCGCCTTTTCCACTTCCTTGGGCTTGGGTAGAAATGCTTCTACCAGCGTGAAAAAGCGGTCGTAAAACTGAGGCGAAGAAACTGTCTCGCTGGCGACCTTGACCATCGAGTCATCGGTCGAGCCAATCGGCATCGACACCGAGCCCAGCACGCCAACCCCCAGGCTCGCGGAGTTGTTCACCTTTTTCAGCGCGTAGCGGTCCTGCAGGGCATTGGCAAACATGGTGGCGTGATGCTGTGAACCGCCATCGTCGGCGCACACGATGTTGAAGCTGATCTCCAGATGGCTTTCGCCCGTTTGCTGGAAGCTCTTGTGACCACTGATGATTTTCGGATCGCTGCTGGTGATGATGTAGCCCTGGCTGAGCAACGCGCGACGCGCGGCCTCACAGGAGGTTTTGTCGGTTACCGGGTAATTACGCGAGAACGTACCGGAATCATCGAAACTTTCATGTTCGTAGATCGCTGTCTTCTTCGATGAGCAACCTGCGAGTCCAGCCAGCACTAGGGCGACTACCACGGCACGCACGGGGAATGACATAAGCATTAAAGATCCTGAAGAGAACGGTACGGGGCGTATTGTGCATCAGTTCGCGTTTGGCGGGAGCAGTTTCCATGTGTAGCCGCTGCCGTAGAATTTCAGGCACAAAAAAAGCGACCCTAAGGTCGCTTTCTTTGTAGCTTCAGAGAGTTCAAGGGCTCTGAAGCAAATATGGCGCAGCGGACGGGACTCGAACCCGCGACCCCCGGCGTGACAGGCCGGTATTCTAACCGACTGAACTACCGCTGCGTATCGCTCGGACTTGCGTCCGTTTGAAACTTTTAAAACCTGTGACTGAAGAGCTTCGGTGCTTTTCAATCGCAAACCAGGCGAACCTGATTTGTACAAATATGGCGCAGCGGACGGGACTCGAACCCGCGACCCCCGGCGTGACAGGCCGGTATTCTAACCGACTGAACTACCGCTGCGCGTCGGTGGTTGTTCCTTTCAGAACGACCTTTCTCTTGCGAGAATCTCAAGAAGTGGTGGGTGATGACGGGATCGAACCGCCGACCCTCTGCTTGTAAGGCAGATGCTCTCCCAGCTGAGCTAATCACCCTTTGCTTCGTTGAGGCCGCGAAATTTACGCATCTATCGAAGCTAAGTCAAGGACAAGATTGAGTTTTTTTCAAAAAAAGCAAAAATAGTGGCCAGCCTGCAACAAGGCCTACTCGCCATAGATCATCTTTTTGCTCATCCCTCCGTCAACCACAAACTCCTGACCCGTCACAAACCCGGCATTACGTGACAATAACCAGGCAACCATCGATGCGACGTCCTCCACGGCCCCTACCCGGCCAGCCGGGTGCTGAGCGTGATCGGCGTCCGTCAGCGGCTCTGCACGCCTCACAGAGGGGTCCCGGGCATCAATCCAGCCCGGGCTGACCGCATTGACCCTAACCTGCGGCCCAAGGCTGATGGCCAGTGCATGGGTCAACGCCAGCAACCCGCCCTTGCTTGCCACGTAAGCCTCGGTATCAGGCTCCGACTGGCGGGCGCGGGTGGAAGCCAGGTTGACGATCGAACCATTGTGCGCACGCAGGTACGGCGCACAATGCTTGGCCAACAACATGGGCCCGGTCAGGTTGACCGCCAGAACACGATTCCAGTGTTCCAGATTGAGGCTTTCAAGGCCCATGTTGTGCGGATCCGCAATGGCGGCATTGCACACCAGCCCGTCCAGCCGCCCAAACTGGCCAAGGACTTGCGCGACACACTGAATGACATCGGCCTCGACCGAAACATCCATCGTCACGAACCAGGCACTCTCGCCCAGCGCCTTGGCCACCCTGGAACCCCGGGCACGGTCAATGTCGGTCAATACCACTTGCCAACCTTCACTGACCAGCCAGGCAGCAATCCCCAGGCCAATGCCCCGCGCAGCGCCAGTCACCAGCGCTACGCGGCCATTGCCGCCAACCGGAGTTTCGTCCATCCAGTCACTCACAGCGCAGCAAGACCTCGTGCGAGGTCGGCTTGCAAGTCGGCGACATCTTCCAGACCGACCGCGATCCGGATCAGGCTGTCGCGAATACCCGCCGCTTCACGCTCTTGTGGCGCCAGACGACCATGGGACGTGGTCGCCGGATGGGTAATCGTGGTTTTGCTGTCACCCAGGTTAGCGGTGATCGAGATCAGGCGGGTTGCGTCGATAAAGCGCCAGGCGCCCTCTTTCCCACCCTTGACCTCAAAGCTGACCACCGCACCAAAACCGCGCTGCTGACGCTGGGCCAGCTCATATTGCGGATGGCTCTTGAGGCCGGCGTAGTGAACCTTTTCAACCCCGTCCTGCTGCTCCAGCCACTCGGCCAGCGCTTGGGCACTGGCGCAGTGAGCGCGCATGCGCAGGTTCAGGGTTTCAAGACCCTTGAGGAAGATCCAGGCATTGAACGGGCTCAGGGTCGGCCCGGCAGTGCGCAAGAAGCCGACGATTTCTTTCATCAGCTCGCCACGACCGGCAACCACACCGCCCATGCAACGGCCCTGGCCGTCGATGAATTTGGTGGCCGAATGCACCACGATGTCCGCGCCCAGCTTCAGCGGCTGCTGCAAGGCAGGCGTGCAGAAACAGTTGTCGACCACCAGCAGCGCGCCCTTGGCGTGGGCAATCCCGGCCAGGGCGGCAATGTCCACCAGCTCGGCCAGCGGATTGGACGGCGACTCGACAAACAGCAATTTGGTGTTGGGCTTGATCGCCGCGTCCCAGCCAGCCAGTTCAGCCAACGGCACGTAATCGACCTGCACGCCAAAGCGCTTGAAGTACTTTTCAAACAGGCTGATGGTCGAGCCGAACACGCTGCGCGACACCAGAATGTGATCGCCGGCGCTGCACAGGCTCATGACCACCGACAAAATGGCCGCCATGCCGGTGGCGGTTGCCACGGCCTGCTCGGCGCCTTCAAGGGCCGCAATGCGCTCTTCGAAGGCACGAACGGTGGGGTTGGTGTAACGCGAGTAAACGTTGCCTGCCACTTCGCCCGAGAACCGTGCTGCCGCGTCAGCCGCCGTGCGGAACACGTAGCTGGAGGTCAGGAACATTGCATCACCATGCTCGCCCTCGGGCGTACGGTGCTGGCCAGCACGCACAGCCAAGGTGTCGAACGCTACGCCCTCAAGGTCGCTGTCCAGCCGACCCGCATCCCAATCCTGACTCATGCTGCCCACTCCTTGCTTTGTATTGGATGAACGCAAACCGGCCCATCAGGGCCGGTTTGGTGAACACTTAGTTGTTGTACAAGCCTATCGTCGCACCGACACCCTGGGCAACCACCTTGGAAGCATCATTGCGCGCACGCTCGATACGTTCCAGATAGTTGTCATCGATATCGCCGGTGACGTACTTGCCATCAAACACTGCGCAGTCGAACGCGTCGATCTTGATCTTGCCACCACCGACTGCTTCGATCAGGTCAGGCAAGTCCTGGTAGATCAACCAGTCAGCACCGATCAACTCGGCCACTTCCTGGGTGCTGCGGTTGTGTGCGATCAGCTCGTGGGCGCTCGGCATGTCGATGCCATAGACGTTCGGGTAGCGAACTGCCGGGGCCGCCGAGCAGAAGTAGACGTTCTTGGCGCCGGCTTCGCGGGCCATCTGAATGATCTGCTTGCACGTTGTACCGCGCACGATCGAGTCGTCCACCAGCATCACGTTCTTGCCACGGAACTCCAGTTCGATGGCGTTGAGCTTCTGGCGCACGGATTTTTTACGCGCTGCCTGGCCCGGCATGATGAAGGTACGGCCGATGTAACGGTTTTTGACGAAGCCTTCGCGGAACTTGACGCCCAAGTGGTTCGCCAGCTCCAGCGCCGCGCAGCGGCTGGTGTCCGGAATCGGGATAACCACGTCGATATCGTGATCCGGGCGTTCGCGCAGGATCTTCTCGGCGAGCTTCTCACCCATGCGCAGACGCGCCTTGTACACCGAAACACCGTCGATGATCGAATCCGGACGAGCCAGGTACACGTGCTCGAAGATGCACGGGGTCAATTGCGGGTTCACCGCGCACTGACGGGTGTGCAGCTTGCCATCTTCAGTGATGTAAACCGCTTCACCCGGCGCAAGGTCGCGAATCAGGGTAAAGCCCAGTACATCCAGGGAGACGCTTTCGGAGGCGATCATGTACTCGACGCCTTCGTCTGTATGACGCTGACCGAAGACAATCGGGCGAATGCCGTTCGGGTCGCGGAAACCGACGATGCCGTAACCGGTGATCATCGCAACCACGGCGTAACCGCCACGGCAGCGGTTGTGCACGTCTGTCACGGCAGCAAACACGTCTTCTTCAGTCGGCTGCAATTTGCCGCGCTGAGCCAGTTCATGGGCGAAGACGTTGAGCAACACTTCCGAATCGGAGTTGGTGTTGACGTGACGCAAGTCAGATTCGTAAATCTCCTTGGCCAGCTGTTCAACGTTGGTCAGGTTGCCGTTATGCGCCAGGGTGATGCCATAGGGCGAGTTGACATAAAACGGCTGAGCTTCAGCTGAAGTCGAGCTGCCAGCGGTTGGATAGCGTACGTGGCCAATGCCCACGTTGCCGACCAGGCGCTGCATGTGACGCTGATGAAACACGTCACGAACCAGCCCGTTGTCCTTGCGCAGAAATAACCGGCCATTATGGCTGGTCACAATACCGGCAGCATCCTGGCCGCGGTGCTGGAGGACGGTTAGCGCGTCATACAGCGCCTGATTGACGTTCGACTTACCGACGATACCGACGATGCCACACATGCGACGCAACCCCTACTTAATGGATCTGAACTGAACACCGCTCACTTGGGCTGGGTAGCCGGCAAGAGGTGCTCCTTGAACGGAATGTCAGCGGGTACGCTGATTCCGCTGGCCAGCCACTGACTGCTCCACCCCAGAATGAGGTTTTTGGACCAGTCGGCAACCAATAGAAATTGTGGCACGAGCCGCGACTCTTGCCACCATGAGTCTTGCTGTACCGGCCCCAGGCTAAGCAGCCCGACCGCAGTCACCACCAGCAACGCGCCACGCGCAGCGCCGAAGGCCATGCCGAGAAAACGATCGGTCCCGGACAAGCCGGTGACGCGAATCAGTTCGCCGATAAGAAAATTGATCATTGCGCCTACCAGCAAGGTGGCGACAAACATGATGGTGCACCCAACGATAACGCGGGCGGAAGGTGTTTCGATGTATCCGGAGAGATATTGAGACAGTGAACCGCCGAACATCCAGGCAACGACCCCGGCAATGATCCAGGTGCACAGCGACAATGCTTCTTTTACAAAGCCGCGCTTCAAGCTGATCAAAGCGGAGATGGCGATAATTGCAACGATCGCCCAGTCAACCCAGGTAAATGGCACAGTTCAGCCTACAGACAGATGAGGCGGCGCATTTTAGCAGAGCGCCGCCGCTCAGGTAAGGCGATTTATCCGTGCTTGAGCAATCAGATTGAACCTTTTTGCGCGCTCAACCACGTTCAGGCTGGAAGCGCACCACAAAACCCTTGAGATTTTGCTGTTTGCCGAGCAAATCACGCAGGCGATCGGCTTCTGCACGCTCAAGCAACGGACCGACAAAAACCCGATTCATCCCGCCGGAAGATCGAACGTAAGCGTTATACCCTTGATTACGAAGGGTTTTTTGAAGGTTGTCAGCACTCGCCCGATTGGACAGGCTCACCAACTGAACCGACCAGCTGATCGGCAAGCCGTTGGGGTCAACACGCTTTTGCGTGGTATCCAGCTTGGCCGGTGCCTGGGCAACCGTTTGCGCCGGGGTGACAGCCGGTGGCTTTGGGGCAACAACTGCAGGCTTTGCAACCACAGGCGCGACAGGAGCCGTCGCCACCTGTTGCTCGACAACCGGCAACTCTTCAGGGACCGGCTCTTGGGCAATGACTTGCGGCTCCGGCACGGCAACCGGCTCGACCTGAACCGGCTGCATGACCGGAATCTGTGGCGCCGTGGGTGCATCCACCTGGATTTGACGCTGTTCGTCCTGACGCGAGAACAACATCGGCAGGAAAATCACGGCCAACGCCACCAATACCAGGGCGCCTACCATACGCTGCTTGAATACCTTATCCAGCAAAGCCATTTGCAGCCTCCTCCTTGGCACGCCGCTCCAACCACTCGAGCGCTTGCGCGACACAATAAAATGATCCGAACAACAGGATTTCGTCTTCGGGCGTCGCCCGTTCGCATTGAGCTACGAGCGCGGCATCCACACTGTCATGGGCCGAAACCGAAGCACCAAGCCCCTGCAGCGCAGCCTGAACTTCAGCCGCCGACCGTGTCCGCGAGGTATTCAGCGGTGCAACCGCCCAATGCTCGACCGACGACGCGAGCTGTGACACTACGCCATCAAGGTCCTTGTCTGCCAGCAGACCGAACACGGCCAGGCGCTTGCCAGTGACAGGCCTCTGCGCCAAACGCCGCTCAAGGTACTCGGCCGCATGGGGGTTGTGCCCCACGTCCAGCAGCACATTCAAGGCTTTGCCTTTCCAGTTGAATTGACGGCGATCCAGTCGGCCCGTGACGCGAGTGCCAACCAGTGCACTGATGATGCGCGCCGGCTCCCACGGCAAATCGGTCAACGCATAGGCCTGTACCGCCAGCGCTGCGTTTTCCATGGGCAAATCCAGCAGCGCAATGTCACGCAGCTCCAGAACTTGCCCTTTCGCATCCAGGCCACGCCAGTGCCACACCTGCTCTGAACTGGCCAGATCGAAGTCACGACCGCGCAAGAACAGCGGACAGCCCAGCTCCCTGGCCTTGTCGAGCAGGGTGTGAGGAGGATTGAGGTCGCCACAGAGGGCTGGCTTGCCCGCACGGAAAATCCCGGCCTTCTCAAAAGCCACCGATTCGCGGGTATTGCCCAGGTACTCGACATGATCGACACCGATGCTGGTCACCAGCGCCAGGTCGGCATCCACCAGATTGACCGCATCCAGACGTCCGCCCAAGCCGACTTCCAGCACTACGGCATCCAGCTGGGCACGCTCAAACAGCCAGAACGCTGCCAACGTGCCCATTTCAAAATAAGTCAGGGAAGTCTCGCCCCGCCCCGCGTCCAAAGCCGCGAAGGCCTCGCACAGCAGTTCGTCGCTGACTTCAACCCCGTCAATCTGTACACGCTCGTTATAGCGCAGCAAGTGGGGCGAACTGTAAACCCCCACCTTGAGCCCTTGCGCCTGCAGCAACGCTGCCACAAACGCACAGGTCGAGCCCTTGCCATTGGTGCCCGTAACCGTCACCACCCGAGGCGCGGGCTTTTGCAGCCCCATGCGGTTCGTTACCTCGCGTGCGCGATCCAGCCCCATATCAATGGCGGCCGGATGCAGCTGTTCAAGATAGGCGAGCCACTCGCCAAGGGTGCGCTGGGTCATAGGTTTGCAGGTGCCGGTGGAACAACGATGGTTTCAACAGGTGCCGCGACGAACACAGGTGTCGGCAAGCCCATCATCTGTGCCAGCAGGTTGCCCAGGCGTGGACGCAGCTCCTGACGCGCAATGATCAGGTCGATTGCGCCGTGCTCCAGCAGGAACTCGCTGCGCTGGAAGCCTTCTGGCAGTTTTTCGCGAACGGTCTGCTCGATAACACGCGGACCGGCAAAGCCGATCAGGGCTTTAGGCTCAGCCACGATGACATCGCCCAGCATTGCCAGACTGGCCGAAACGCCGCCATAGACAGGGTCGGTCAGCACCGAGATGAACGGAATACCTTCTTCACGCAGACGCGCCAGCACCGCAGAGGTCTTGGCCATTTGCATCAGGGAGATGAGTGCTTCCTGCATCCGCGCACCGCCGGAGGCTGCAAAGCAGATCATCGGGCAACGGTTTTCCAGCGCGTAGTTGGCTGCACGCACGAAACGCTCGCCGACGATGGCGCCCATCGAGCCGCCCATGAACGAGAATTCAAAGGCAGACACAACCACCGGCATACCCAGCAACGTACCGCTCATGGAGATCAACGCGTCTTTTTCGCCCGTCTGCTTTTGCGCGCCGACCAGACGATCCTTGTACTTTTTGCTGTCACGGAACTTGAGACGGTCAACCGGCTCCAGGTCTGCGCCCAACTCGGCACGGCCGTCGGCATCCAGGAATATATCGATGCGGGCACGCGCACCAATGCGCATGTGGTGATTACATTTCGGGCAAACGTCCAGGGTCTTTTCCAGCTCTGGACGATAAAGCACAGCGTCGCAAGACGGGCATTTGTGCCACAGGCCTTCAGGTACCGAGCTCTTTTTGACCTCGGAACGCATGATCGAAGGAATCAGCTTGTCTACCAACCAGTTGCTCATGCTTTCTTTCTCCAGTACCGGTGGCCAGAACAGTTGAGTTCAGGCCCCGTGTATGCCCTTGAGCTAAATTCATTAGGTGTGTGGCGATGATTGCAAGAACTGCGGTCAGCACACGGCAAACCAGCGAAACCCTGCAACCCTCAGCCTCCCGACAGCACGCCCCAGAGCGGCCGCCACTTTAATTTCTGCCCGTCAAACCACCGGGCCCGCCTGCTTTGCAGAACGGTAATGATGGACGGCGGCAGACTGCCAGCCGTCACATCGGGCATCAGTTTGTTACACGCACTGCCTGCATAAAGGCGCGAATCTTGTCGTGATCCTTGATGCCCTTGCTCTTTTCTACTCCGCCACTGACATCAACGGCATAAGGACGCACCTGAGCAATGGCTCCTGCAACGTTCTCGACCGTGAGGCCACCCGCCAAAATAATCGGCTTGCTCAGACCCTGCGGTATCAAAGACCAGTCAAACGCCTGACCGGTTCCACCGGGCACACCTTCGACATAGGCATCGAGCAAAATACCGGTGGCGCCTGCATACGCGTTGCAGGCACCGGCGATGTCATCACCGGCCTTTACGCGCAATGCCTTGATATAAGGACGGTGATAACCCTGACACTGCTCCGGGGTCTCATCGCCATGAAACTGCAGCAAATCAAGCGGTACGGCATCCAGGGTTTCGTTGAGCTCACAGGCACTGGCGTTGACGAACAACCCGACCGTCGTCACAAAAGGTGGCAGGGCCGCAATGATGGCTCGCGCTTGGAACGCCGTTACGGCACGGGGGCTTTTTGCGTAAAACACAAAACCCAAGGCGTCAGCTCCGGCCTCGACCGCAGCCAGAGCATCTTCTATGCGGGTAATACCGCAGATCTTGCTGCGAACAACGGACATCTCGATAACACCCCGAACGCGAAAGCCCCGGATGGTAACAAATGCTTATCCGGGCGTCAGCCGTCCAGTTCGGTAAAACCGGTCAAGAAATGTGGGCCTATGTAACGTTCCGGCAATTGAAACTCATCGCGGTATTCAACTTGCACCAGATACAAGCCATAAGGATGTGCCGTCACACCACCCGAGCGGCGGGTTCGACTCTCCAGCACTTCCTTGATCCACTCTACCGGTCGCTCTCCCGTACCGATGGTCATCAGCACACCGGCTATGTTGCGCACCATGTGATGCAGAAATGCACTGGCGCGAATATCCAGCACGATCATTCGCCCGTGACGGGTCACGCGCAAATGGTGCATTTCCTTGATCGGGGACTTGGCCTGGCATTGACCGGCGCGAAACGCACTGAAGTCATGCACACCCAATAAGTACTGGGCAGCCTCGGCCATGCGCTCTACGTCCAGCGGACGATGATTCCAGGTGACTTCCTGATTCAAGTGCGCGGGGCGGATCTGGTCGTTGTAGATCACATAGCGGTAGCGCCTGGCAATGGCCTTGAAGCGCGCATGAAAATCCGCAGGCATGACCTTGGCCCAGCTGACACTGATGTCATGGGGCAAGTTGATATTGGCGCCCATGACCCAGGCTTTCAACGAGCGCTCGGCCTGGGTATCAAAGTGCACGACTTGCCCGCAGGCATGCACACCGGCGTCTGTTCGCCCGGCGCACATCAACGAAACCGGAGAGGCCGCGACCTTTGACAAGGCGTTTTCCAGGGTTTCCTGGACAGTCAGCACACCATTGGCCTGACGCTGCCAGCCGCTGTAGCGCGAGCCTTTGTATTCCACGCCAAGCGCGATTCGGAAAAAACCGTCGGCAGCCATTTCAGCGGCTGGGTTATCTATATTTGCCAAGGACTTACAGCCTGCTCATAAACGCAAAGGTGGCCATTATAAGGCGCACCCGGCAAGACGCCATGAAACATTTCACCCAATCAGGTCAACCGCGCCAGCATTTCCAGGGCTTCAGACTGCTGCTGGGCATTACCCTCCTCCATGACTTCAGTCAGGATATCCCGCGCACCTTCGTCATCGCCCATGTCGATATAGGCCTGGGCCAGATCGAGCTTGGTGGCGGTTTCGTCGGCGCCCGACAGGAAGTCGAACTCGGGCTCATCATCGGCAAAAGGCTCAGCCAGGGTTGACTGCTCAAGGCTTTGGGACAGTCGATGCAGCTCGGCATTGACCTTGTCCAGCTCCAGAGAAAAGCTGTCAGGTTCAACAGTCGCCGGGGCGCTTTCATCCGCCAGGGACAAGTCGAAATCCGCCGGCAGGCCCAGATCAAAGTCCGAGAGTTCTTCACGGGCAGCCTGAGCTTCAGCCTGTTGTTCAAGAACCGCTTCAAAACTGTCGACCGCAGGCTTGTCCTTGCCCGACAGATCGGCAGACACCACCGCAGGTGACGCGGCCTCAAGCTCGTCGAGGCTCAGGTCGAAATCGTGATCAAACTCATCTACAGGAGGAGCAGTCACAGGCTCGGACTCTACCTCGCGATCGTCACGCATCATCTCCTGGACGAATTGTGCTTGAAGTTGCGTTGCCACGGCCGCCGTGGCGATGCCCGCCGCCGCAGCCACCAGCATGCCCGGATAGCGCTTTTTAAGCTGCTCGACCTCGGCGTGGTTCTTGCCATTGGCAACCAACTGGCGCTCTTGAGCGACAAAGGCTTCACGCTCACCCAGCTCGCCATAAACCTGCATCAGCTTGAGACGCAAATCACTGCGCTGCGGAGCTTGATCGATCGATGCCTTGAGCAGCGCTGCGGCTTCAGTCAACTGACGTTGCTTGATCAGTTGCTCCGCCTGTTCCAGCACATCAGCAGCAGGTTTGGCCAACGACACGGGGGCAATCACGGGCGCTATCACTTCAGCTTCAGGCACTGACACTGGTGCCGGTGCCGGCTCGAGCCTGACGCTGCGCGATGGAGTCTCCAACCCTTCAAAACTGCTCTGCGGCATGTCCAGATCAACTGAAAAATCGGACTCTACTTCGAGTTCCCGAGCCATCCGCGCATGCCTTTCGGCTGCCTGCAGCGCTTTACGCCGACGCGCCATCAAGAGAAGAAGGAGCAGCAACAACACCGCCCCGCCACCTATCAGCCCAAGCACCATCGGGCTTGCCAGCAGATCCTGGATTTTTCGCTCCGCGCTTGGCGGTGCAGTGCTTTCAACAGGGCTTGGTGGGACTGCGGTAGCGGGTACACCCTCAAGCGCCGGGGCTATATCCGCTTCAGGCGCGTCCGCCGCCTGGGCGACGATCTGTGCCGGTATCGCCGCCGCCGGGTCGGCAGGTAGCCCTTTTTCAGCCTCAAGCTTGGCCAACTGATCATTCTTCAACACGATCAAACGCTGAAGCTTGTCCAACTGGCTTTGCAAATCTTTCATCCGGCTTTGCAGCTCGGCATTTTCACGGCGACTGGTGTCCAGCCCCTCCTGGGTCATCGCCAGCTTGTCGCTCACATTGCTGGCGTCCCCTGCAACACCTTTGCCTGCCGCCTTGCCCGCCTGGCCCGACACCAGGCTCAAACCGTCCCGCGCCACAGCCTTGGCAGGAGAAGTCGATTCAGGCTTGCGCCCGGTTGCATCCAGCTGCTGAGCCAGCGGCACCGTGCGACGGCCATTGCGCCAATCGGCATTTTGCGAGGCTACTTCGTTGACGGCCTTGGCCTGGGGCAACTGGACGCTTTGACCAGCGTCCGGCAAGCGCAGCACCTGACCGGTTTTAAGGCGGTTGATATTGCCGTTGATGAAGGCATCAGGGTTCAGGGCCTGAATCGCCAGCATGGTCTGCTGCACCGAGCCGCCATTGCGTGCCTTGGCCGCGATTTCCCACAAGGTGTCACGGGCCGATGTCGTGTAATGCGCTGGCTGCGCAGAGTCAGGCGCAGAGGTTGATGCCGCCGCTGCGGTCTGAGGCGAGAACTTTGCAGAGTCGAGCAACACGCTGTAGTCGCGCATCAAACGGCCGTTAGGCCACATCACCTGCACCAGGAACTTTACGAAAGGTTCGGACAATGGCTGGCTGGAAGTGACGCGCAATACGCTCTTGCCATCCGCGTTGATCACTGGAGTAAAACGCAGATCATCCAGAAATGCCGGACGCGGCACCCCTGCCTTGCTGAACTCCTGCTCGGGAGCCAGGCTCGGCACCACTTGCGCTGCGGTCAGATCCTTGACGTCCAGCAGCTCGATTTCTGCAAGTAATGGCTGGTTCTGGGTCGACTTGAGCGTCAGCTCCCCGAGCCCAAGCGCGTGTGCCATACCGGATGACAGCGCCGAAGCGGCGGCGATTGCTAACACTAATTTGCGAACCTGAACCATAGCCTCTTCCTTATTGGTACAGGCCTCGTCCCGCGAGACCTGTAGAGCTGCTGCCTGAAAGCAACCTGACTGCGACGACCGGCGCTGGAACCCTGTGACAACCTGCTACAAATTGGCGCCAAGTATCTTTTACAGCAGGTCTTTTATCAACAACTCAGCCAACTGTACGGCGTTCAACGCAGCACCCTTGCGCACGTTGTCCGAGGTCAGCCACAGATTGAGCTGCGAAGTGTCGTCCACACCGTGACGGACACGACCGACATACACCACGTCCTGACCCACCGCGTCCCCCACGGCTGTAGGGTAGTCGCCCTCTTCAACCAGCTCGATACAATCGCCAGCTTCGAGCGCCGCATTGACCCCGACCAAGTCCACCGGACCGGCCAGTTGCAAGGACACACTAAAGCTATCGCCAAAAAACACCGGCGCTTGAATGCATGTGACCGAAATTTTCAGTGCTGGCATGCCCAAGACTTCGCGCAACTCCGTCACCAGGCGTTTTTCCAGCGGAACATGGCCCTGGGCATCTGGTTTGCCGACTTGCGCCAGCAGGTTGAACGCCATCTGGCGATCAAAAAAGCTAGTTTCCAGCGGATGCAGGTTCAGCAACGCCGTGGTTTGGCGCGCCAACTCGGAAACCGCTTCACGCCCCTGAGCAGACACTGCCAGGCACGCGGTCACACTCACCTGTTGAATGTCCAGCAAACCGCGCAACGGGGCCAGGGCTACTGCCAGGGCGGTGGCCGAAGGGCTCGGGCTACTGACCTGAACAGGCTTTTGCAACGTTGCCAGAACCGGCGCATTCGCCTCAGGCACTACGTGAGGCGCTTGAGCCGAAGGCAGTGCACCTGACAAATCGATCACAATGCAGCCGGCTGCGCTGGCTTTGGCGGCAAAGCTCAAGGTCACGCCAGGTCCTGCGGCAAAGAAAGCCAACTGAACCTTGCTGAAATCGAACTCGTCGACTTCGCGCACTCTCACGTTCTTGCCGCGAAAAGGCACCGAATGCCCAACTGACTCACTGCTGGCCAGCAGGTGCAAATCCGCAACCGGGAAATCCCGTTCTTCCAGGATCTGTACGATGGTTTCGCCGACGGTGCCGGTGGCGCCAACAACGGCGATATCAAAGGACTGGCTCATGTGTCTACCTCAGGCGAAACGTGGGGAGCGGCACTTTACCGGTCGCAACTGCGACAGGCAACGCAACCGACATATTTGATCCTGCCAAGTTGACTGTGGGAGCGGGCTTGCCCGCGATGGGGCCCACACGGTTCACCAGGTAAACCGCGGTGATGCTATCGCGGGCAAGCCAGCTTGTGTCTTCAAGGTCTCTTAAACTCAGAAGGGTGAGAGCAGTGGATGGCAGACTGAAAGCCAGCGGTGCTTAAAGCACGAGTGGGAGCCAAGTCGCCATCCACCTCTCACTCTGACCAGAAGCCCGAACAGTTGGATGAGCGGCAAACTCGAAATCACAAGCTAGGGATAGGTCAGAGTGCTCTCACTTCTTGAGTGTAAGAGGACTTGGCGATGATTTCCTACTACGTTGGTCTCGATGTTTCGAAAGCGACTGTGGATGTGGGGTTTCTTCCTGCAAATTACCCGCAGTTTCAGGTCAGTAATGACCTTGAGGGCTTCACTCGGCTGATCACATGCCTGAACGAGCTTGAGGTGGGGCGG
>NZ_JCBCUZ010000035.1:0-47108 GCF_059862735.1 Pseudomonas sp. MF06569
GAAACGATGCATCGCCGATGGTAGTGTGGGGTTTCCCCATGTGAGAGTAGGTCATCGTCAAGATTAAATTCCAAACCCCCTGTCTGCTAACGCAGACAGGGGGTTTGTTTTTGGGCCGAGAAAAGTTTCGGTAAGCACACTTCCAATAAATCGCTCGATACTGCCCAGCCCCACGCCCTGTCTTTGAGCTTGCGCTCCACCAATCTTGCCGAGCAATGTTAAGGTTCGCCTTTGGATTTTGCCTTCCCCTAAGGATGCCGTCATGCCGGTTGCTACGTCCCTCAATGCGGGTTTTATGGTGGTTCACGGTAACCGCCTTGATGAGTTACGTAGCCTGGTGGTCAGCTGGATGCGTCGCTACCCCCTGGCTCCTCTGGAAAACGAAATCGCGTTGGTGCAGAGCAACGGCATCGCCCAATGGCTGAAGCTGGCCCTGGCCGAAGACGCTCAGGACGATGACCTCGGCGGCTGCGGAATTGCGGCAGCGGTGGATGTGCAGTTGCCCGGCAGTTTTTTGTGGCAACTCTATCGACTTGTATTAGGCAGCGAAGAAATCCCCGCCAAGTCCCTGCTCGACAAAGGCCCGCTGACCTGGCGCCTGATGCGCCTGCTTCCTGCTCTCATTGATCAACCACACTTCGAGCCGCTGCAGCGCTTCCTGACTCACGACACCGATTTGCGAAAACGCTATCAATTGTCAGAGCGACTCGCTGACCTGTTCGACCAATATCAGGTCTATCGTGCCGACTGGCTCGAAGATTGGGCCGCTGGCCGTCATCAACTGCGCAACGCCCGAGGTGAAAGCCCGGCCCTGAGCCCGGCCAACTGCTGGCAAGCCGAGCTGTGGCGTGCGCTACTGCTCGATGTGGGCGAGGAAGGCATGTCCCAGAGCCGGGCCGGTGTTCACCAGCGCTTCATGGACAAGATCAGCAGCCTTGAGCAAGCGCCGTCCGGCTTGCCTGCCCGAGTCATCGTCTTCGGTATCTCATCATTGCCTGCCCAAGCGCTCGAAGCCCTGGCTGGGCTTGCTCGTTTCAGCCAGGTATTGCTGTGCGTGCATAACCCCTGTCGCCACCATTGGTCTGACATCGTTGCCGACAAGGATCTGCTACGCCATCAGTACAAACGCCAGGCCCGCAAAAGCGGAATGCCTACAGCACTTGATCTCGACACCTTGCATCAACATGCCCATCCACTACTGGCCGCCTGGGGTAAACAAGGTCGCGACTACATCAACCTGCTCGACAGCTACGACGATCCCAACAGCTACCGTGCGGCTTTTCGTGATGGCCGTATTGATCTGTTCAGCGAAGTAGAACCGCTCAACCTGCTCAACCAGTTGCAGGATGACATTCTTGAACTGCGCCCCCTGAACGAAACCCGCGAATTGTGGCCCGCTATCGACCTGGAAGCGGATCATTCAATCCGTTTTCATATTGCCCACAGTGCTCAGCGAGAAGTCGAGATTCTCCACGACCAGCTACTTGCACGATTTAGCGAAAACCCTCAGTTGCAACCCCGTGATGTGATTGTGATGGTGCCGGATGTCGACAGCTACGCACCTCACATCCGCGCCGTATTCGGTCAGATTGAACGGGATGATCGCCGCTTTATTCCTTACACCTTGGCCGACCAGGGGCAGCGGGGCCGCGATCCGTTACTGATCGCCCTCGAGCATCTGCTCAAGTTGCCTGACAGCCGCTTCCCCGTCAGTGAAATCCTCGACTTGCTCGACGTCCCTTCGCTGCGCGCTCGCTTCAACGTCCAGGAACGCGACCTGCCAACCCTGCATCGCTGGATCGAAGGTGCGGGCATTCGCTGGGGGTTGAACGCCGAACAACGCGCTGGCCTGGGCTTGCCCCCGCAACTGGAGCAAAACAGTTGGCGCTTTGGCCTGCGTCGCATGCTGCTTGGCTATGCGGTGGGCAGTGGCGAAGCGTGCGATGGCATCGAGCCTTACGATGAAATTGGCGGCCTTGACGCCGTACTCATCGGCCCGCTTGTGGCCCTGCTCGATGCGCTTGAAATCGCCCATCAAGAACTCTCGAAACCGGCGCTGCCACAGCAATGGGGCGAGCGACTGCAAGCGCTGGTGCAGCTGTTTTTCCAGGCAGAAACCGAGCATGACGACTACCTGCTGGCCCAGCTTGAAGAATTGCGCGAAACCTGGCTCGAAACCTGTGAGCTGGTTGGCTTGCAAGATGAGTTACCGCTGACCGTAGTACGCGAAGCCTGGCTCACCGGGCTTGACCAAGGAAAACTGTCACAGCGCTTTCTTGCCGGTGCGGTCAATTTCTGCACCCTGATGCCGATGCGTGCGATCCCCTTCAAGCTGGTGTGTCTGCTGGGCATGAATGACGGCGACTACCCGCGGGCACAACCGCCGCTGGATTTCGATTTGATGGGCAGTGACTATCGCCCGGGAGACCGTTCCCGCCGTGAGGATGACCGCTATCTGCTACTCGAAGCGCTGCTTTCTGCCCGCGACCAGCTCTATATCAGCTGGGTAGGGCGCAGTATTCGCGACAACAGCGAGCGCCCCGCCTGTGTCCTGATTGGCCAACTGCGTGATCACCTTGCCAATGGCTGGCATCTGCAAGGGGGCGGTGACCTGCTCGAGGCCATGACCCAAGAGCATCCGCTGCAACCCTTCAGCACCCGTTACTTTCACGAGGGCAACCCCAACCTGTTCAGTTATGCCCGCGAATGGCAGCGATTACATGCGCCACAACCGCAACCGGTTCAGCCCGGTGCGTTAGGAGCACACGAGCAGGAAGAACCACTAAATCTGACGCAGTTACAGGATTTCTTGCGTAACCCTGTGCGTCACTTCTTTAGTCAGCGCTTGAAAGTATTCTTCGAAGCCGCCGAAGTGCCTTTGGCCGATGAAGAGCCGTTCGTGCTCGATGCACTGCAACGCTACACCTTGAGCGACAGTTTGCTTGAAGCGGCACTGGCACAGCCCGACCAGCTTGAAAACGCGTTGCACAACCGCGCCCTGCGTTTGCAAGGTAGCGGCCTGCTGCCCATGGCCGGGTTTGGCGAATGCCTGCAACAGGAGCTGATCGAACCATTACCGGATGTATTGCAACGCTATCAGCAACTGCTGGCCCTTTGGCCCACGCCGCTTGCCAGCGCGCTGCCCGTCAGTTTTGAGGACCAGGGGCTGATCCTGGAAGGCTGGCTCAGCAATCTGCATCAGCGCAGTGATAAAGGCCTACTGTCCATCACCACCATTCCTAACAGTATTGGCGCAATTAAAACCCGCAAATGGCACCGATTGACCCGGCCGTGGGTCAATCATCTGGCGGCGTGTGCCAGTGGCCTGGAGATGTCTACCGCGCTGGTGGCCAGCGATGACACTTTGCTGCTCGACCCTCTGGATGCCAAACAGGCCCGCGATATTCTGGGCAACCTGCTGGTGGCCTGGAAAGTCGGCATGAGTCATCCGCTGCCCATTGCCGTGAAAACCGCCTTTGCCTGGCTGGCACAAACAGACCCGGCAAAGGCCGATGCGGCCGCGCAGAAAGCCTACGAAGGTGATGGCCAAACCAGCGACGGCGAACGCCGCGAAAGCGCTGCTCTGGCCCGACAGTTTCCTGATTACACTGCCCTGATGGCGGCTGAAGAATTCGAAGAGTGGTGCGATGCCCTCTATCGACCCCTTTTTGATGCGCCTTGGCGCTCATTGAACAGCGAGGCATCCCGCTAATGAGCGAGCAAACATTACCGCTGGCCTTGGCCTTCCCCCTACGTGGCAGCCAACTGATCGAGGCCAGCGCCGGTACCGGCAAAACCTTCACCATCTCGGCGCTCTACCTGCGACTGATTCTGGGTCATGGCGGTGAAGAGTCTGGCTTTGGGCGTGAACTGTTACCGCCGCAGATTCTCGTCGTGACCTTCACCGACGCGGCCACCAAAGAGCTGCGCGATCGTATCCGCACCCGTCTGGCAGAGGCTGCCCGGTTCTTCCGTGGCGAGATCGAAGCCCCGGATGCCCTGGTCGAGCAACTGCGTGAACAGTTTGCTGGCGAGCAGTGGGCCGCTTGCGCGGGACGTCTCGACATCGCCGCCCAATGGATGGACGAGGCTGCTGTGTCGACCATCCACAGTTGGTGCCAGCGCATGTTGCGCGAGCATGCTTTCGACAGCGGCAGCCTGTTCACCCAGACCTTGGAAACCGACCACAGCGACTTGCTGGGAGAAGTGCTGCGCGATTACTGGCGGCTGTTTTGCTACCCCATGCAGGGCGATGCGCTGAGTTGGGTGCGCGCCCACTGGAGCGGCCCCGCCGCCTTGTTGCCGCGTGTGCGGGCACTGTTTGGCAGCTCACGCCAGCCAGCCAACCCGGAGCAAACGCCGGCGCAAATGATCGAAGCCTGTCTGCAAGAGCGCCGCCAGGCCTTGTCTGGGCTTAAAACGCCGTGGCTGCAGTGGGCTCAAGAACTACGGGATATCTGCCTGCAAGCCGTGGCGAGCAAAGCCGTCGACGGTCGCAAAATGCAAGCCCGCTATTTCGAGCCCTGGTTTGAAAAGCTCAGCGCCTGGGCTGCTGACGAAGCTCAGGAGCAGCTCGACCTCGGGACCGGCTTCACGCGTCTGACCCCCGATGGCATGGCCGAAGCCTGGAAGGGCGCGCCCCCGCAGCATCCGGGGCTCGACGCCATGCAGGGCCTCAAAGCTGCGCTCGATGCCTTGCCAACGCCCGACGCCGCAGTTCTGCAACATGCGGCGAACTGGGTCAGCGTGCGCTTTGAAGAGGAAAAACGCCGTCGCGCCGAGATGGGCTTTGACGACATGCTGCTGCGCCTCGGCGCGGCATTGCAGGCCGAAGGCGGCGAGCGCCTGGCCACCCTGATTCGCGAACAGTTCCCGGTGGCCCTGATCGACGAGTTTCAGGACACCGATCCCGTTCAGTACCGCATCTTCGAGACCATTTACCGGATCGAAGACAACAGCCCCGACACCGGACTGTTCCTGATTGGCGACCCCAAGCAGGCGATCTATGCCTTTCGCGGGGCCGATATTTACACCTACTTGCGCGCACGTCACGCCACCAGTGGGCGTTTACATACTCTGGACACCAACTTCCGGTCCAGCCACGCGATGGTCAAGGCGGTCAACCATGTCTTTGAGCGGGCGGAGCAGCGTGACACCGGGCGAGGCGCTTTTTTGTTCCGTGAAGGGGCTGAGAATCCTGTGCCCTTTGTGTCAGTCAAATCCCAAGGGCGTAAAGAAATCCTGCAGTTCGATGGTCAGCCTGTCAGTGCGCTGACGCTCTGGCAATTGGCCTCCGAGCAGCCCGTGTCGGGCGCCGTCTATCGTCAGAACCTGGCCGCGGCCTGTGCCAGCCAGATTGTCGAATTGCTCAATGGCGGTCAGCAAGGTCGCTGTGGTTTCGCCATAGACGGCGAATTCATGCGCGGCGTGTTGCCTGCTGACATCGCAATCCTGGTACGTGACGGTAAGGAAGCTCAGGCGGTTCGGCGAGAATTGTCGAATCGTGGTGTACGCAGCGTTTACTTGTCGGATAAGGATTCAGTCTACGCGGCGCAGGAAGCACACGATGTTCTGGCCTGGCTCAAGGCCTGCGCCGAACCGGACGTAGAGCGTCCGCTGCGTGCTGCGCTGGCCTGCATCACCCTGGACCTGCCGCTGATTGAACTGGAACGCCTGAACCAGGACGAGTTGGCCTGGGAAAAGCGCGTGATGCAGTTCCGTGGTTATCGCGAAACCTGGCGCAAGCAAGGGGTGCTCGCCATGTTGCGCCGCTTGCTGCATGACTTCGAGTTGCCCCAGGCCCTGATTGCCCGTCCAGATGGCGAGCGTGTGCTGACCAACGTGCTGCACCTGTCCGAACTGCTGCAACAGGCGGCTGCTGAACTGGATGGCGAACAGGCGTTGATCCGCCATCTGGCCGAGCATCTGGCATTGTCCGGGCAGGCGGGTGAAGAGCAGATCCTGCGCCTTGAAAGTGACGAGCAACTGGTCAAAGTCGTGACCATCCACAAGTCCAAGGGGCTGGAATACCCATTGGTATTCTTGCCGTTCATCTGCTCAACAAAACCCGTGGATGGCAGCCGTTTACCGCTGCATTACCACGACGCCGCCGGCAATGCCCACGTGAGCTTGACCCCGACGCCAGAGTTGATCGCCCAAGCGGATGACGAGCGTCTGGCCGAAGACTTGCGCCTGCTTTATGTGGCCCTGACCCGCGCCCAGCATGCTTGCTGGCTGGGCGTTGCCGACCTCAAGCGCGGCAATAGCAATCGGTCGATCCTGCACCTTTGTGCCTTGGGTTATTTGCTGGGCGGCGGAGCCGTGCTGGCCGAGTCGGTCGGGTTGCAGAGCTGGCTGGCAGATGCCCGGCAAGACTGTGCCGCGATTCAGTGCGAACCGGTACCGCCCGCTGGCGAGGCGCATTTTTATCCACCGCTTAACGAAGCCACCCTGCTTGAGCCGCTGATCCCTAGCCGCCGTGCTGCGGAAAACTGGTGGATCGCGTCCTACAGCGCATTGCGCATCGGTGACAGCCTCAGCCCTGCCGAGGCGCCCGAAAGCGCACTGGCGCAAAAGCTCTCTGATGACGAGCGACTCGATCCTGATGCGCCGCGTGAAGTGTTACTCAGTGGCGGTGATATACACCGCTTCCCACGTGGGCCAAATCCGGGGACTTTTCTCCACGGCCTGCTTGAGTGGGCAGGCAGCGAAGGTTTCAAGGCAACCCCTGAAGCGATCAGCGACGCCGTGGCACGGCGCTGCAACCGGCGTGGCTGGCAAGGCTGGATCGAGACCTTGAGCGACTGGCTGCAGCATCTGCAGGACGAACCGTTGCGTCTGAATAATGGCCAGCCAGCGGTCGTACTGAGTGAGCTGAGCCAGTACCAGATCGAAATGGAGTTCTGGTTTGCCAGCCACAAAGTCGATGTTGTGCAACTGGACACACTGGTACGTCAGCACACCCACGGCGGCGCGCCGCGTGCGGGAGTCGAGCCGAGCCTGCTCAACGGCATGTTCAAGGGCTTCATCGACCTGACTTTCGAGCACCAGGGCCGTTATTACGTGGCGGACTACAAATCCAACTGGCTGGGAGCCGACGATTCGGCCTACACCGAGCAAGCGATGACCGCCTCGATTCTGGATCACCGCTATGACCTGCAATACGTCTTGTACTTGCTGGCCTTGCACCGTCAGCTCAAGGCGCGATTGCCCGACTATGACTACGACCAGCACATGGGGGGCGCGCTGTATCTGTTTTTGCGTGGCACCCGCTCTCAAGGGCAGGGCGTGTATTTCACCCGGCCCCCCAGAATCTTGATCGAAAGCCTGGACCTGATGTTCCAGGGCAAACCTTTACCGAAAACAGCTGAGCCGGCCTGGGAACAGGGAGTGTTGTTATGAGTCGTTCGTTTGCCGAACTGTTGCCCACGCCGTTGACGGCCGAAAGCCTTGCCCTGCTGCAACCCTTGGGCCGTGCCGACGATCTGCTGCTGTTGCTGGAACGCTGGGTCGAGCGAGGCTGGCTGCGTGCGCTGGACAAAGCGTTCGTCGCGTTCCTGCATGAGCGCGATCCGCAAGGCGATCCTTTGGTGTTGCTGGCGGCCGCGTTGACCAGTCATCAGTTGGGCCACGGTCATGTGTGTCTTGATTTGTTCGAGACCCTCAAGGAACCCGACTTTGCACTGTCCTTGCCACCCGAGGGCGATGTGCAAACCGGCGCCATGCTGCTGCCCTCGCAGTTGCTTGAGGCGCTGGAGGGCGACGCGTGGTGCAAGGCCCTGCAAGCCAGCCCGTTGGTTGAGCACGCGGGCCAGCCATCGGCGGATGCGGCCAGCCGGCCATTGGTGCTGAGTGAGCGCCGTCTGTATTTACGCCGCTACTGGGCTTATGAGCGACGAATCGATAGCGCTTTGCGCCAACGTCTGTCGCAGGTTGAAGCAACGCCCGATGATTTGCCTGCACGGCTGAACGGCTTGTTCGGCAGCCCGGCACAGCATGCGCTGATTGACTGGCAAAAGCTGGCCTGCGCCCTGGCCACTCGCGGTGCATTCAGCATTGTTACCGGGGGGCCAGGCACCGGCAAAACCACCACCGTGGTGCGTCTGTTGGCCTTGCTTCAAGCCCCTGCCGTCGAAGCGGGGGCGCCCTTGCGCATTCGCCTGGCCGCACCGACCGGTAAAGCCGCCGCGCGCCTGACCGAGTCCATCAGCCTTCAAGTCAAATCCCTGGAAGTGGACGACAAGGTTCGGCAAAAAATCCCCAGTGACGTGACCACGGTTCACCGTCTGCTCGGCAGTCGCCCCGGCACGCGTCACTTCCGTCATCACGCGGGCAATCGCCTGCCACTAGACGTACTGGTGGTCGACGAAGCGTCCATGATCGACCTGGAAATGATGGCCAACTTGCTCGATGCACTGCCCGCCCATGCGCGGCTGGTGCTGTTGGGCGACAAGGACCAATTGGCGTCGGTTGAAGCCGGCGCGGTGCTGGGTGATTTGTGCCGCGATGCCGAAGCGGGTTGGTACACCCCGCAGACCCGTGCCTGGCTTGAGCAGGTCAGCGGCGAAAACCTGAGCGCCAGTGACTTGCAACAAGATCTGGAGGGTACGCATCCACTGGCCCAGCAAGTGGTCATGCTGCGTCACTCGCGCCGTTTTGGCGAAGGCAGCGGTATCGGCCAGCTGTCGCGCCTGGTCAACCAGCAACTGTCCCGCGAAGCACGGGCCCTGCTGGCGGCAGGCACCCACGCCGACCTCTTTGCATTGCCCCTCAAGGGCGAGCAGGATCGTGGTTTTGAGCGTCTGGCACTGGAAGGACGCGGCGCTGAGGCCAAAGGCTATCGGCATTACCTTGAGGTGTTGCGCGAGCAGCGCCCTACTGGCGAGACCGGTCTGGAAGCCCCTTGTTGGGCGGCATGGGCGGGTAACGTGCTGCAAGCGTTCGAGGCCTTTCAAGTTCTCTGCGCCGTGCGCAAGGGCCCCTGGGGTGTCGAAGGCCTGAATGAGCGCATCACCCGCGCCCTGTTTGCCCGCAAGCTGATCGACAGTGACCAGCATTGGTACGAAGGCCGCCCGGTCTTGATGACCCGCAACGATTACGGCCTGGGCCTGATGAACGGCGATATCGGTATCGCCCTCAGGCTCCCCGAGCGTGATGGGCTGACCCAGCGTCATGTGCTGCGTGTGGCATTCGCCCGTAACGACGGGCAGGGCGGTATTCGGTTTGTCCTGCCCAGTCGGCTCAATGACGTTGAAACGGTCTATGCCATGACCGTACACAAATCCCAAGGCTCGGAGTTCTCCCACACCGCGTTGGTGCTCCCCGAGGCGCTCAATCCGGTGTTGACCAAGGAGCTGATCTACACCGGCATCACCCGGGCCAAAAACTGGTTCAGCCTGGTCGAGCCGCGTACCGGCGTCTTTGAAGAGGCCGTGCAGCGCAAGGTAAAACGCCTGAGCGGGTTGATGCTGGGGCTGGGGTAAGCCTGCTTCCACAGGGAAATGGAGTTCCCAATTGCAACAAATGTGACCTGTATCACGGTCGTTTTGCCGGCTGTGCTATCGTTACGACATTACTCTTACAAAGATTACAGAGAAATCCTGCATGGACGTGGCTGTCTCATCGACAGAACAGTACTTTGGATGGCGGCTTCGGCTGCTTGCATTTTGCTTGTTACTGCTGAGCGTTCCTTGCCTGGCTCAAGCTGAAGCGCCAATCAACCTGGCTGATCAGCGTGCCAAGGCTGTGACTCAAGTGGTCCTTGGCATCCTGAGCTATGCACGCTGGCCCTCCGAGCCGGCGCAATTGCAGCTATGCATCATCGGCCCCACCGAATACACCGATGACCTGCTCAAGGGCGCGACGCAATCCAGTGGCAGACCGGTGCAGGTGCACCGCGTGCTGGCCAGTGACCCGGGCATTGCGAGCGACTGTAACGCTGTCTATCTGGGCAAGCTCAGCGTTGAGGAACGCAGTGGTCTATTCACCCGGCTGAATACCAAAGCCGTTCTGAGCATCAGCGAAGACAGTGATCAATGCACCGTTGGCAGCCTTTTTTGCTTGCACGTACGCGATAAGCAAGTGTCGTTTGAGGTCAATCTCGACTCCGTGGCCCGCAGCGGCGTACGTATTCATCCCAGTGTGTTGCAGCTGTCACGCCGCCGGGCGGCAGAGCCATGAGTGCGTTCAAGCCCCGTAAAAAACCTCTGCGCTTGCGCTCGGTCTTGCGCCGTGGCCACCTGGGCGTGGCCTTGGTGGCCGTCACACTGGCCAGCGCTTCCATGACCCTGCTGGGGGTGCTTGCGCTCAAGGTTTACGCCGATCACAACCTGCACCTGATTGCCCGCGCCATCAACTACACCTCTGAAGCCGCCGTGGTGTTTGATGACCGCGCGGCGGCAACCGAAGCGCTGGCCATGATTGCGTCCACTGAAGCAGTCGCCGAGGCTCGGATCTACACAGACGATGGCGAACTGCTTGCGCACTGGCAACGCCCTGAAAACGGCCTGCTGTCGAAGGTCGAAATGCTGTTGGCCGATGGATTGCTTGAGCAACCGATCAGCGTGCCGATTTTGCATCAGGGCCAGGAAATCGGCTTGGTGACAGTCCGGGGGCATGGTGCCAATTTGCTGCGCTTTTTACTGAGCGGGCTGTTGGGTGTGCTTGTGCACGGCGCTCAGTGCCTGGAGTGCGTTGTATCTGTCGCGTCGACTCCTGGATGGCATCACAGGTCCCTTGCAACAACTGGCAGAAGTGGCCCACGCCGCTCGCCGCGAGCGTGCGTTCGATCGGCGCGTGCCGCCTGCGCATATTGCTGAACTGGACAGCCTGGGCAACGACTTCAATGCACTGCTCGATGAGCTTGAGTCCTGGCAGAGCCATCTGCAGAACGAAAACCAGACCCTGGCGCATCAGGCCAGTCACGACTCGCTGACCAACCTGCCCAACCGCGCCTACTTTGAAACGCGACTGACGCGCACCCTGCGCTCGCTGAACAACGCCCGAGGGAAGGCCGCCGTGCTGTTCCTCGATAGCGATCATTTCAAAGACATCAACGATTCCTATGGCCATGCCACAGGTGATGCGGTGTTGGTGGCTATCGCTACGCGCATTCGCGCCCAGTTGCGTGAAGGCGATGTTGTGGCGCGTCTGGGTGGCGACGAATTTGCAATATTGCTGACCCCGCTGCACAAGATCGAAGACGCCCAGCGCATTGCGGACAAGGTGATTGCCAGCATGCTTGAGCCGATTAAAGTGCCGGGCCAAATCAGCATCGTGTCCTCACTCAGTATCGGCATCGCCGTCTACCCCGAGCATGGTGCAACCGCCGAGGATCTGCTCAGCGCAGCGGATGCGGCGATGTACCAGGCAAAGCGCCTCTCCCGAGGGGGGCAACACCTTGCGGAGCTGGAGTGCCCCGCAAACACCGTCATTACCAGGAGCTAACCCCCACATGCGTGTTTTGATTCATCGTTACCTGACATTTTTTAGCGTTGCCTTGTTGCTGGCCACGCTGTCGCTGACCGGTTGCCAGACGGCTGCGCCAAAAGGGCTGACGCCTGCCCAAGTTGCCGTTCTGAAAGAGCAGGGCTTTGAACTGACTGAAGAGGGCTGGGCATTTGGCTTGTCGGGCAAAGTGTTGTTTGGCAGCGACCTTGAAGTGCTCAACGGGCAAAGCCAGGAAATCGTGGAGCGCATCGGCACCGCTTTGCTCGGTGCAGACATCCAGCGCGTGCGGGTCGACGGCCACACTGACTCCTCAGGCAAGGAGTCCTACAACGAACAACTGTCCGTTCGCCGCGCCAACAGCGTGGTCAAGGCTCTGCTCAAGGTTGGCATGCGCCCCGAGAATATCCAGATCCGTGGGTTGGGCAGCCGCGAGCCGGTGGCGTCGAACAACACCCGCGCCGGGCGTACGGAAAACCGCCGCGTGTCGATTGTGGTGATTGCCGACTAGAGATTCGTACTGACCCCTCTTTGTGGGAGCGGGCTTGCTCGCGATAGCATCACCGCGATCATTCAGGCAGACCGCGGTGTCTGAATCGCGAGCAAGCCCACTCCCACAGGAGGTGGGGTCAGTCCACAAATTTCATCCCGCGCGTCTCGCCCAGCAGCAGCGGCGCATTCAGTTCCGTCACTTCGCGGATGTAATCCCATAGCAAGGTGATGCGTTTCAACTTCCTCAGATCTTCACGGCAGTACATCCAGAACTGTCGCGTGAGGTTGACCTCGTCAGGCAGCACCGGCAGCAAACGCGGGTCCTGAGCCGCCAGAAAGCACGGCAGAATCGCCAGCGAACGGCCTTGCTGCGCGGCCACGAATTGCGCAATCACGCTGGTGCTGCGCAAGTTGGCGCTGGCGCCCGGCAATACATTGGCCAGGTAAAGCAGCTCCGAGCTGAACGCCAGATCGTCCACGTAACTGATAAACGTATGCTCCGACAAATCAGTCATCCGGCGGATTGGCGGGTGCTGGTCCAGATACTCCTGGGTCGCATACAGCTGCAAGCGGTAGTCGCACAGCTTGCAGCACACATAGGGCCCGTGTTCCGGGCGCTCCAGCGCGATAACAATATCGGCCTCGCGCTTGGACAAACTGATGAAGTGTGGCAACGGCAGGATATCCACCGAGATCGCCGGGTAGGTATCCACAAAATGGCTGAGCTGGGGAGTGATGAAAAAACTGCCAAAACCCTCAGTGCAGCCCATGCGCACATGCCCCGACAGCGCCACGCCAGACCCTGATACCTGCTCGCAGGCCATGTGCAGCGTGCTTTCTATCGACTCGGCATATCCCAGCAAGCGCTGGCCTTCGTTGGTCAGGGTAAAGCCATTGGTGCGCGACTTTTCAAACAGCAAAGTCCCCAGGGCAGCTTCCAGCGAGCTGATCCGCCGCGACACGGTGGTGTAGTCAACCGCCAGCCGTTTGGCTGCGCTGCTGGCTTTGCGAGTGCGGGCCACCTCAAGAAAAAACTTCAGGTCGTCCCAGTTCAGGGCGCTTAACGATGTGATGTTTTTTTGCATGTTAGACCGGCTTTTATGTGCGTTCTTATTAGAAGAACGCACACCTATACTCCAAAAACAGTCCTGCGACCAACCTGGACGCCCGTACTCACAAGAATAATTCCGGAGACTTCCATGAGCGTTTCTAACACCCCGTATCAAAACGCACGCTTGCTGATCGACGGCGAATGGGTCGAGTCGCAGACCACCGAGTGGCACGACATCGTCAACCCGGCTACCCAGCAAGTGCTGGCCAAAGTGCCGTTCGCTACCGCCGATGAAGTCAATGCCGCCATCGCCGCCGCTCAACGCGCCTTCCAGACATGGAAGCTGACGCCTATCGGTGCGCGCATGCGCATCATGCTCAAGCTGCAAGCGCTGATCCGCGAACACTCCAAACGTATTGCCACCGTCCTGAGTGCTGAACAAGGCAAAACCATTGCCGACGCCGAGGGCGATATTTTCCGTGGTCTGGAAGTGGTCGAGCACGCGTGCTCCATCGGCACTTTGCAAATGGGTGAATTCGCCGAAAACGTTGCAGGCGGGGTAGACACCTACACCTTGCGTCAGCCTATCGGCGTCTGCGCAGGCATTACACCCTTCAACTTCCCGGCCATGATTCCTCTGTGGATGTTCCCGATGGCCATCGCCTGCGGGAACACCTTCGTACTCAAGCCGTCCGAGCAAGATCCGCTGTCGACCCTGATGCTGGTCGAGCTGGCCATCGAAGCCGGTGTTCCGCCGGGCGTGCTCAACGTCGTACACGGCGGCAAGGACGTCGTGGACGCGCTCTGCACCCACACCGATATCAAAGCGGTATCGTTTGTCGGTTCGACCGCCGTCGGCACCCATGTCTATGACCTGGCGGGCCGTCACGGCAAACGCGTGCAATCGATGATGGGCGCCAAAAACCACGCTGTGGTACTGCCCGACGCCAACCGTCAACAAACCCTCAACGCACTGGTTGGTGCAGGCTTTGGCGCTGCCGGCCAGCGTTGTATGGCCACCTCGGTGGTGGTGCTGGTGGGCGCCGCCAAACAATGGCTGCCAGACCTCAAGGCGCTGGCGCAACAGCTCAAGGTCAACGCAGGCAGTGAGGCGGGCACCGATGTGGGGCCGGTGATCTCCAAACGTGCGAAAGAGCGCGTACTGGGGCTGATTGAAAGCGGTATCAAAGAAGGCGCGGTGCTGGAACTGGACGGGCGCAATGTCAAGGTTCCGGGTTTCGAACAAGGCAACTTTATCGGCCCGACCCTGTTTTCGGGCGTCACCACCGACATGCAAATCTACACCCAGGAAATCTTTGGCCCGGTGTTGGTGGTGATTGAAGTCGACACCCTCGATCAGGCCATCGCACTGGTCAATGCCAACCCGTTTGGCAATGGCACCGGCCTGTTCACCCAAAGCGGCGCTGCGGCACGCAAGTTCCAGACTGAAATCGATGTCGGCCAGGTCGGTATCAACATCCCGATTCCAGTGCCGGTTCCGTTCTTCAGCTTCACCGGCTCCCGTGGTTCGAAACTCGGTGATCTGGGGCCGTACGGAAAGCAAGTTGTGCAGTTCTATACTCAAACCAAGACCGTCACCAGTCGCTGGTTCGACGATGAAAGCGTGAATGATGGCGTCAACACCACCATCCATCTTCGTTGAGGGCACACACCATGAACATCGCATTTATTGGCCTGGGCAACATGGGCGCACCAATGGCGCGCAATCTGCTCAAGGCCGGGCACTCGTTGAACCTGTTTGACTTGAACAAAGACATCCTGGCCGAACTGGCAGCCCTTGGCGGCCATGTCAGCGCCTCACCACGGGAAGCCGCCCAAGGCACCGGGCTGGTGATTACCATGCTCCCGGCGGCCGCCCATGTACGCAGCGTATGGCTGGGTGAAGACGGGGTGTTGGCCGGGATCGGTGCCGGGGTGCCCGCAGTGGATTGCAGCACCATCGACCCGCAAACCGCCCGTGAAGTGGCCGCCGCTGCGGCCAAACAGGGCGTGCAAATGGCCGATGCACCGGTATCCGGCGGCACGGGCGGCGCGCAGGCGGGGACCCTGACCTTTATGGTCGGCGCCTCACCGGCATTGTTCGACACCTTGCACCCGGTACTCGCTCAAATGGGTCGCAACATCGTCCATTGCGGGGATGTGGGCACCGGCCAGGTGGCTAAAATCTGCAACAACCTGCTGCTCGGGATTTCCATGGTCGGCGTCAGCGAAGCCATGGCACTGGGTGCCGCGCTGGGCATCGACAGCGAAGTGCTTGCGGGTGTTATCAACAGCTCCACCGGGCGCTGCTGGAGTTCGGAGGTGTACAACCCGTGGCCGGGCATCGTTGAAACGGCCCCGGCATCGCGGGGCTATACCGGCGGCTTTGGCGCCGAGCTGATGCTCAAGGACCTGGGGCTGGCCACCGAGGCTGCACGCCAGGCCCATCAACCTGTGGTGATGGGGGCTGTGGCGCAACAGTTGTATCAGGCCATGAGTCTGCGCGGCGAAGGCGGCAAAGACTTCTCGGCCATCATCAATAGCTATCGCAAGCCCGAATAGGGCTTTTCCGGGAATCCGCGTCGGGCGGATTCCCGGTTTTTTTGCATGCTTTCAATCACGCAAAAACGAAGTACTTGCGCACGGTTTCCACCACTTCCCACGTGCCTTTCATGCCCGGCTCCACCACAAAGATATCCCCGGCCCGCAGATGGATCGGTTCTTTGCCTTCCGGGGTGATGATGCAATAGCCCTCACGGAAATCGCAGTATTCCCACTTCACATACTCCACGTACCACTTGCCGGGCGTGCAGATCCACGTCCCCATGATCTTGCTGCCGTCTTCGCTGGTGTAGGCGTTGAGGTTGACGGTATGCGGGTCGCCCTCGAGTTTTTCCCATTTGCATGCATCGAGCACGGGCAGGGGATGGGTGTCGCGAAGCACGGTGATTGGCGCAGACATAAGACCTCCGGTGATGGGTTATCGAACCTCACCCTAACCGTGGTGGCGCACTGACAGATGCCTGATTCCGACACCCAGATACGCAAAAGCCCCGGCACTGAGTGAGTGCGCGGGGCTTTTGTGTAACGGCTGAAGGCTTAGCGGGTGTTCGCCAGCGCCTGGCCCTTGCTCAGGCGTAAACGGTAGAACCCGTAAATGATCAACAGCCATACAGGGATTGCATACACCGAAGCGCGAACGTCGGGGATCATCCAGATGACGGAGACGATCACAGCCATAAACACCAGGCACAGGATGTTGCTGAACGGGAACCAGAACGCCTTGAACGAAGGCGTCACGCCCTCAACGGCCATCGCCTTGCGGAACTTGATATGGGTGAGGCTGATCAGCGCCCAGTTGATCATCAACGAGGCAACCACCAGCGCAAACAGCAACTCCAGCGCTTTATGCGGGGCCACATAGTTGACCACCACGCACAGCAACGTCACCAGCGCCGACACGCCCAGCGCGCGCAAGGGCACGCCATTTTTGGTCAGTTTCATCAGCGCCTTGGGCGCGTCACCCTGCTCGGCCAGGCCGAACAGCATGCGGCTGTTGCAGTACACACCGCTGTTGTAGACCGACAGCGCGGCGGTCAGCACCACAAAGTTGAGGATCTGCGCGGCGGTGTCGCTGCCGATCAAGGCAAAAATCTGCACAAACGGGCTGCTGCCGTAGGCATCCCCACCGGCGCCGAGCGTGACCAGCAACTGGTCCCACGGATACAGCGCCAGCAGCACGGTCAGTGCGCCCACGTAGAAAATCAGGATCCGGTACACCACCTGGTTGATGGCCTTGGGGATCACTTTTTTCGGCTCGCTGGCTTCAGCCGCCGTGATGCCCACCAACTCCAGGCCACCAAAGGAAAACATGATAAAGGCCATCGCCATGAGCAAGCCCATGCCGCCATTGGGGAAGAACCCGCCGTGGCTCCACAGGTTGCTGATCGACGCCTGTGGGCCGCCGGTGCCGCTGAACAGCAGGTAGCAACCCAGTACGATCATGCCGACAATCGCCACCACCTTGATAATGGCGAACCAGAACTCCATTTCACCGAACACTTTGACGTTCAGCGTATTGATCAGGTTGACCAGCACAAAGAACACCACGGCGCTGACCCAGGTCGGGACCTCGGGCCACCAGAACTGAATGTACTTGCCCACCGCCGTCAACTCGGCCATGCCGACCAGCACGTACAGTACCCAATAGTTCCAGCCCGACAGAAACCCCGCGTAGCCGCCCCAATACTTGTGGGCAAAGTGGCTGAAGGAGCCGGCAACCGGTTCTTCGACGATCATTTCGCCCAGCTGGCGCATGATCAGGAACGCAATGAAACCGGCGATCGCATAGCCAAGAATCATCGACGGTCCGGCCGACTTGAGCACGCCCGCCGAACCCAGAAACAGGCCCGTACCGATCGCGCCGCCCAGGGCAATCAGCTGGATATGGCGATTTTTCAAACCGCGTTTGAGTGTGACCGGGGGGGAGTTAGCGTCAGCCATCGGGTGCCCTGTGAGTTGTTATTCTCAAAAACTTGATAAAAATACCCGCGGCCAAAGGTGCCTAGGGTGTCGCAAGCCCCGGATATTACTCTTGGTAAAAACGAAGGCATACAGGAGAGCACCAAACAGCGACTCTTCCTACAGGCTCAACGCCTCCAGCAAGGCCACTGCATAGGCAGGCAACTGCTCAAACGAGCGTGCGCACAGCAGCAGTTTGCGATCCGCCCACGGCTCGCAGAGGTTCACCACCTTGAAGGTGCGCGGCGCCTGCCAGCGCTCAATCGTCGCCTTGGGTACGACACCCAGCCCGGCACCGCGGGCGACCATGCGCAACACCCCGTCGAAACCTTCGGCGCGAATCCGCACCTGCATGCGAACGCCCACGTGCAGCGCCTGCTCTTCCAGGTACACCGCCAACGCGCTGCTGGCCGACAACCCTACATAGTCATGGCTCAGGGTGTCGCTGAAGGAGAGATCAGGCCTGTTGGCCAGAGGATGGCCGAGGGGTACCACCAGTACCAGCGGGTCATCGCGAAAGGGGCGGGTTTGCAGGTCGCGGGTGTCGACGGCATTGGAGATGACGCCAATATCGGCTGCGTCCTGGCGCAATGCATGGGTGATGCGCAGGCTGGTGAGTTCTTGCTGGTCGACGCTGATGTTGGGGTGCTGGCGCACGAAATCGGCGAGCAGTTCGGGCAGGTATTCGGTGAGGGCTGAGGTGTTGCACAGCAGGCGTATCCGGCCCTTGAAGCCCAGGGCGTACTCAGCCAGGTCATGGTTCATGCGCTCGACGTGCTGCAGTAACAGCCGTGCATGGTGCGCGAGCGCTTGCCCGGCCGGGGTCGGGCTGACCCCACGGCGAGAGCGGAGTAGAAACGCCACGCCCAACGACGCCTCCATCGCCCTGATCCGCGCACTGGCCGCAGGCAGAGACAAATGACTGAGGCTGGCGCCCGCCGTAATGTTGCCCGCCTGCACCACATTCAAGTACAGGCGCAGATCAACCAGATCGAAGTGCATGAACGGTCCTTGCCCTCCCTGTGGGAGCGGGCTTGCTCGCGATGGCAGCGCCATGATTTGGCAGATACTGCGCGGCGATAGCATCGCGAGCAAGCCCGCTCCCACCCAGATGCGTGTGTTTAGTCTATTGCTGCGCAAGAGGCAGGCTTCATCTATGGTGAATTTTCAACGCCGTCGCCGTGGCCCAGCATACACCCATGAAAACACTGATCGAGTTCTACCAACACCTCGGCCTGGCCTTGTCACTGCTGGTGATGATGACCTTTTTGCTGGCGGGCACCGTCAAGGGCGTCATCGGTCTTGGCTTGCCAACGGTGGCGATGGGCATGCTCGGGCTGGCTATTGCTCCAGCGCAGGCTGCGGCGTTGCTGATCATTCCCTCCATTGTCACCAACGCCTGGCAACTGGCTGCCGGCGGGCAGTTGCGTACGCTGATAAAACGCCTGTGGCCTATGCAGTTGGGCATCTTTATCGGCACGGGGGTTGGCATGCTCTGGCTAAGTATCGACGGCGGCACGTGGGTGGTACGGGCGCTGGGGGCGGCCTTGCTGTTCTACGCCCTCAGCGGACTGTGGCTGCCCACCCTGCGCGTCGCCCCGCAGCGCGAGCGCTGGCTGGGCCCGATATGCGGCGTGATCACCGGGGTGATTACATCGGCCACCGGCGTGTTTGTGATTCCCGCCGTGCCCTATCTGCAGGCGCTGGGCTTAAGCAAAAACCAATTGGTTCAGGCCTTGGGATTGTCCTTCAGCGTCTCCACATTGGCCCTTGCCGCCGGGCTTTACTGGCGCGGCAATCTGGGCGGCGGTGAGCTCAATGCCTCATTGCTGGCGCTGGTGCCCGCCATGCTCGGCATGTGGCTGGGGCAGTGGTTGCGCCAGCGCATCAGCGCCACGCTGTTCAAACGGGTGTTCTTTATAGGCATGGCGCTGTTGGGTGCGCACTTGCTGGTCAACAATTGAGTATTCATTCGTGCATTAACAGCAAAGGTGATTTGACCCACCACGGGTTTTTCTTGAGCAAGCGCATCGATATTCTGCCGACATGATTTTTAACCCCCCTGTCGCTCAACAGCGCTGAGGGTTTACCCCCCTGGAGGCTGATGATGAAAAAAATACTCTTGCTTAACGGCGCCAAAAAATTTGCCCACTCCGATGGTCGCTACAACCTGACCCTGCACGACACCGCGCTGGCGTTTTTTGATCGCCAGGGCTTTGAAGTCAAAGTGACCCACATCGACGAAGGCTACGACATCGCCGAAGAGGTTGAAAAATACCTGTGGGCTGACGTGATCATCTATCAAATGCCGGGCTGGTGGATGGGTGCGCCCTGGATCGTCAAGAAGTACATCGATGAAGTGTTTACCCAAGGCCACGGCAAGCTCTACGCCAGTGACGGTCGTACCCGTTCCGACGCTTCTCAGCGTTACGGCAGCGGCGGCCTGATTCACGGCAAACAATACATGTTGTCCCTGACCTGGAACGCCCCGCAGCAAGCGTTCGATGATCCGGCGGACTTTTTCGAAGGCAAAGGCGTGGACGCGGTGTACTTCCCGTTCCATAAAGCCAATGAATTCCTGGGCATGACCGGCCTGCCGACCTTCTTGTGTGTCGACGTGATGAAGCGTCCGCAACCCGAAATCGACGCCGCGCGTTATGAACAGCACCTGAGCGAGGTGTTCGGTCTCAAGGCATAACGACGCCAGGGTGGGAGCAGGCTTGCTCGCGATGCAGGCGACGCGGTTGTTCAGACGAACCGCGGTGATACCATCGCGAGCAAGCCCGCTCCCACACGTAGATAAGGTCGCCCGCGTGAAAGCCAGATCCGATGAGCTGCAAATTTTTGTCTCGGTCATCGAGTGCGGCTCGATTTCTGCCGCTGCCGAGCAAGCCGGGCAAACGCCGTCCGCCGTCAGCCGCACGCTTTCAAGGCTGGAAGCCAAGCTCGGCACCACGCTGATCAACCGCACCACGCGGCGCATGGACCTGACCGAGGAGGGCAAGTTTTTCTTCGAGCGGGCCAAGCTGATCCTTGAGCAGATGGACGAGCTGGAAGAGCGCCTCATCTCGCACCAGCGCACGCCCTCGGGACGGTTGCGCATCAATGCAGCCGCGCCTTTTGTGCTGCACGCCATCGTGCCGTTTATCCCCGAATTCCGTGCGCTGTACCCCGACATCCAGCTCGAACTCAACAGCAACGACCTGATCATCGACTTGCTGGAGCAAAGCACCGACATCGCCATTCGTATCGGCACCCTGGCCGACTCCACCTTGCACGCCCGTTCTCTGGGGTGCAGCCCGCTGAACATCCTGGCCAGCCCCGACTACCTTGCCCGTCACGGCGTCCCCACCCGCGTGGCGGACCTGGCCAACCACACCCTGATCGGCTTTACCCAAAACGATGGCCTCAATCAGTGGCCGCTACGTTATGCACAGGGTGATCGCTGGCCCATCCAGCCGGCCATCAGCGCGTCCAGCGGCGAAACCGTGCGCCATCTGGCGCTGCAAGGGCAGGGCATTGCGTGCCTTTCGCACTTCATGACCCATGAAGACATTACCCACGGGCGCTTGCACGTCGTGCTGGGCGAGTTCAACAGCGGCTACCGTCAACCGATCAACGCCGTGTACTACCGCAACTCACAACTGGCGCTGCGCATTCAGTGCTTTCTGGACTTTATCCAGGCCAAGCTCGCCAGCTACGCGATCTGCGACAAGCCCACAGGGCTTGAGTGAGGTTCCTACACATAAAGCAACGTCTGCACCTGCTGCGTCGCTTTCTATTGAGGGACGATTCCTAGAGAATCCTGACCGTCTTGTGGCGCTGCACACGGGTGGATAGTCTCGCCGGGTCGCTGATTTCAGTGACCGGTTTTGACAGACCGTGAAGAACGAGTAGCGTTGCGTCATATACATCTCAACGTGTTATGGCGGCTGCGTGTGGGGCACTTTCGAGTGCACCGGGTCTTGCTTGTTCTCCTCGGTCTGTCAACCCGCACGCAGCTGCCACCTTCTTCGATTGACAGCGGGTAAGTGGTAGTTCTTCCAGGCTTTTTATGAGAATTAAGCGATGAAGAAGATTGTTCCCGACCCTCCGCTGTTCACCTGCGCCCACCAGGGCACTTCGCTGTTTGCCATCAACCCCGGCGTACCTGTTCAGGAAGCGCTCAAACATGCCTCGTTGCTGCTCAAAGGCGCAGAACTTACTGCCGACGACATCCGCTCCCACCTCAGTGGTTTTGAGGCCGAGCAGTTGTGGTGCGTGATTCACGGCGTCGAACTTGCCCGTGGTCTGGTGGATGCACTGATCACCGAAACGCGCACATAACGCCCTCAGTAGCAGCTGCCGAAGGAACGAGGCTGCGTTCGGCGACGAAGTCGTCGCAAATCCTGCAAACGCGGTATTCCTGAAACACCGGGTGGTAGGGTTTACGACTGCTGCGCAGCCGGACGCAGCCTCGTTCCTTCGGCAGCTGCTACGAGTCCTGTTTTTGGCGCAGAACGGCGTTGTCTTCGAGGTTGTGCGTCACTGCGCATTTTCACTTTTGTTGTTTGAAAATGTTGCCCAAATCAGACAAGGTTTGGCCACAGTTGATAACAATAAAAGGAAGTACCGAATGCGCATTGTGTGGTTCAAAACCCTGGCCTTGACGGCCGCCATCGCTGCCAGTTCCTCGGCTTATGCCGTTACCCTGGAGGGCGGGGCTGTCGCTGCACCGGACCAGTACGGTGCCGAAGTGGCCGCGCAGATTCTCAAAAAAGGCGGCAATGCGGTCGACGCTGCCGTGGCAACCGCCTTCACCCTGGCCGTGACGTACCCCGAAGCCGGTAACATCGGCGGCGGCGGTTTCATGACGATGTACATCGATGGCAAACCCTATTTCCTCGACTATCGCGAGACGGCGCCCAAAGCCGCCACCCGCGACATGTACCTCAACGACAAAGGCGAGATCATCGAGAACCTGAGCCTGGTCGGTTCTCGTGCCGCTGGCGTGCCGGGTACGGTGATGGGCTTGTGGGAAGCGCACCAGCGCTTCGGTAAATTGCCGTGGGCCGAACTGCTGACCCCGGCCGTGGGTTACGCCAAAAACGGTTTCAAGGTGGCCGACCAGCAATACCAGTACCGCGAAGATGCGCTGGCGCTGTTCAAGGGCACCACCAACTTCGGTGACTACTTTGGCAGCATGAAGCCCGGCGAAACCTTCAAGCAGCCTGAGCTGGCCGAGACCCTGGAGCGCATCGCCGATCAGGGCGCCAAAGAGTTCTATCATGGCAAGACCGCTGACCTGCTGGTCGCGCAAATGCAGAAGGACAAAGGCCTGATCACCAAGGAAGACCTGAACGAATACAAGGTCAACTGGCGTGAACCGATGCGCGTCGATTTCCGCGGCAACACCCTGTACACCGCGCCGCTGCCAAGCTCGGGCGGTATCGCGCTGGCCCAACTGATCGGCATCAAAGAAGACCGTGCAGCGGACTTCAAAGGGGTTGAGCTGAACTCCGCGCCGTATATCCACCTGCTGGCCGAGATCGAAAAACGCGTGTTTGCCGACCGTGCCGACTACCTCGGCGATCCGGCTTTCGGCAAGATGCCAGTGGCTGAACTGACCGACCCGGCCTACATCGCCAAGCGTGCGAAAGAGGTCAATCCGAAGGCTATTTCCGAGACTGCCAAGGTCAAGCCGGGCCTTGAACCGCACCAGACCACGCACTTCTCCATCGTCGACAAGCAGGGTAATGCGGTCAGCAATACCTACACCCTGAACTGGGACTACGGCAGCGGCGTTGTGGTCAAAGGCGCGGGCTTTTTGCTGAACGACGAAATGGATGACTTCAGCTCCAAGCCGGGCGTGGCCAACGCCTTTGGTGTGGTGGGCGGCAATGCCAATGCCATCGAGCCGGGCAAGCGCATGCTGTCTTCCATGAGCCCAAGCCTGGTGACACGCGATGGTGAAGTCACGCTGGTACTCGGCACACCGGGCGGTTCGCGGATCTTCACCTCGATTTTCCAGGTGCTGAACAATATTTACGACTACGACTTGCCACTGGAGAAAGCCGTGGCTGCACAGCGCGTGCATCACCAGTTGCTGCCCAAAGACACGATTTACTTCGACGCCTATGCACCGCTCACCGGCAAGGTGGCTGACGAGCTCAAGGCAATGGGTTACACCCTTGAGGATCAGGGCTGGAACATGGGCGATATCCAGGCGATCCGGGTTAACGGTACCCAGCTTGAAACCGCGTCCGACCCGCGTGGTCGTGGTGTGGGCATGGTTGTGAAGTAAACCCGCAACGCACAGAGTGGGAGCGGGCTTGCTCGCGATGCAGACACCTCGGTCATTCTGGTTCACCGAGGTGTGGCCATCGCGAGCAAGCCCGCTCCCACAATTGCTTTTTAGCCCCTGCAATTTGTTACCATCCTTTACTTATTATCCCTTCCGTTTTTCCCGTCCCGACTTTTAGGTAAGCCATGAAACTCTCACGTCTGCGCGCTGATGTCCTGGCCGGGCTCACGACGTCCTTCGCCTTGTTGCCCGAGTGCATCGCGTTCGCGCTGGTTGCCCACCTCAACCCGCTGATGGGCTTGTATGGCGCGTTTATCATCTGCACCCTCACCGCGCTGTTTGGCGGGCGACCGGGCATGGTGTCCGGTGCGGCCGGGTCGATGGCGGTGGTGATCGTCGCGCTGGTGGTGCAACACGGCGTGCAGTATCTGTTGGCCACCGTGCTGTTGAGCGGGCTGATCATGCTGGCGTTCGGTTTGTTCAGGCTCGGCAAGCTGGTGCGCATGGTGCCCCATCCGGTGATGCTGGGCTTCGTCAACGGCCTGGCGATCGTGATTGCCCTGGCGCAACTGGATCACTTCAAGGACGGCGGCACCTGGCTCAGTGGCATGGCGCTGTACATGATGATCGGACTGGTGGCCGTGACCATGGCCATTGTCTATCTGCTGCCACGCCTGACCCGCGCCGCGCCGCCTGCCCTGGTGGCCATTCTGGGCGTGGGCCTGGCGGTCTATTTTCTGGGCTTGCCGACCCGCACCCTGGGCGATATGGCGCACATTGCTGGCGGTTTGCCGAGCTTCAGCCTGCCGCAGATTCCATGGACGCTTGAGACCCTGAGCATCATCGCGCCTTACGCAATCGTGATGGCCGTGGTGGGTTTGCTGGAAACCCTGCTGACCCTCAATCTGACCGACGAAATCACCGAGAGCCGTGGCTACCCGGACCGCGAGTGCGTGGCGTTGGGCGCGGCAAACATGGTGTCGGGTGCGTTTGGTGGCATGGGCGGTTGCGCCATGATCGGCCAAACCGTGGTCAACCTCAGCTCCGGCGGGCGTGGCCGGTTGTCGGGTGTGACTGCCGGACTGATGATTTTGCTGTTTGTGTTGTTCCTGTCGCCGTTTATCGAGCGTATCCCGTTGGCGGCGCTGGTGGGCGTGATGTTTGTGGTCTCGCAGCAGACCTTTGCCTGGGCCTCGTTGCGGGTGCTGAACAAGGTGCCGCTCAACGATGTGCTGGTGATCATCGCCGTGACGGTGATTACCGTGTTTACCGACCTGGCGGTGGCGGTGCTGTGCGGGGTGATTATCGCCGCGCTCAATTTTGCCTGGCAGCAGGCGCGTCAGCTGTACGCCGACGCGGATCTGCAAAGCGACGGCAGCAAGCTTTACCGTGTTCATGGCACGTTGTTTTTTGCCTCGACCACGGCCTTTCTCAAGCAGTTCGACCCGGCCAACGATCCGGCTCAGGTGACGCTGGATTGTCGCCACCTGAACTTCATGGATTACTCGGCCATCGCGGCACTGGACACCTTGCGCGAGCGCTATCGCAAGGCGGGCAAGCATCTGCGGGTGCTGCACCTGTCCGAGCGCAGCAAAAAACTGCTCAAGCGGGCGCGTGTTCAGCACGAATGAGCGAAATGCGTACGACACGTTGAGGCGTACCGTGCGCTGGTGAAGTGGGTTTCTGGCAATGAAAGTTGCCGGTGTATATAAGCCCGTGTGTTTAATAGCCGTGAACCAAGTTCGCGGCTATTAAAAGGTTTTGTTAGCCAGGTAGTAAGATTTTTACGCTGGCAGTGCAAGTGGGTTTGCTGTTTTGTGATCGATCAAATTCAAATTTGACGTATTGAGTCACTGAACTAGGTGTCCACAGGTAGGTTCGCATTTTCATCACGTGCTTCAGGTTATCTTGCCTGAGGTTCTTGCTATAACTTTTCCACGGCGTTGGTTTATTAAAATAGCCGTCAACTTCATAAACGCTGAGCTTGGCGGTATGAGCGTTCTGATGCCCTGCAGGCGCTTTGATTTGATAGGCGGTATTGGTGACGTAGACCCGCGGACCTTCTCTTTCTGCATTTATATAGGCGGTGCCGGTGAAGCCGGCGGTCGAGCAACTGGCTGTGTAGTCTTGAGCGAACGAAGAGGACATCGCAAACAACGTTGCAATGGCAAGAGTAACTTTAAGTGCGGATTTTTTTTGAATTGACATGAGTCTGGAGCCTGTTATTAGTTCGGCCCGAGACTTTAGGTGAGGCGTTCATTGTTCGACTATGCGCACGTTTACATTTGTCGGTAAGGTTTTTCTTAGTTGTTTATAGTCGTAAGTAGTGCGGCACTTCGTCGTGGGCCTATGTCCGGGGACGATGAGTAACGTCTCCCGGCAAGTCACTGTTGATGGCGGGCGCCGTTCTTTGAAAGGGGCCGCTGAAGCGGCCCCTCCGGTGTCACGAGTGGGTCATTACACCTTGAAGTGGCTGACCATCTCTTGCAACTGATTGCCCAGACGCGCCAGTTCAACGCTGGACTTGGCCGTCTCATCGCTGGCCGCTGCGGTTTGCTCGGAGACGTCGCGCACGTTGACGATGCTGCGGCTGATTTCTTCGGCGACCGCGCTCTGCTGTTCGGCAGCAGCGGCAATCTGCTGGTTCATCGACTGGATATTCGACACCGTACGGGTGATGCCTTGCAGTGAGGTGCCCGCCTGACGGGTCAGGGTCACGCTGCTGTCGGTCAGGGTGCGGCTGTTGTGCATGACGGTGGCCACGTGCTGCGTGCCGCTTTGCAGGGCCGCCACCAGGGTTTGAATTTCTTCGGTGGATTTTTGCGTGCGCTGGGCCAGGCCCCTTACTTCGTCGGCAACCACGGCAAAACCGCGACCCGCATCACCGGCGCGGGCAGCCTCGATGGCGGCGTTGAGGGCCAGCAGATTGGTCTGCTCGGCCACGGCCTTGATCACATCCATCACGCTGCCGATCTTGTCGCTTTCCTGTTGCAGTACAGCCATGGCTTCGGTCGAGCGACCCACTTCCACGGCCAGGCGCTCGATCTGGTCAATCGCCTGGTTGACCACGGTGTCACCTTCGCGAGCTTCGTTGTCGGCGGCTGCGGCCGCTTGGGAGGCTTGCTCGGCATTGCGCGCCACTTCTTGCACGGTGGCGGTCATTTCATGCATGGCGGTGGCCACCTGATCGGTCTCGATCTTCTGGCTGTTGACCCCGGCGCTGGTTTGTTCGGTCACGGCAGACAGCTCTTCGGCCGCGCTGGCGATCTGGCTGACGCCGTCACGGATACCGCTGATCAACTCGCGCAGGGTGGTGCCCATGCGTGCAATGCCTTGTTGCAGTACGCCCAGCTCATCGCGGCGGGTCACGCGCAGGTTGTGGCTCAGATCGCCACCGGCAATGCGGTCTACCACGGCCAGGGTTTCACGCAGAGGCACAGTGATCTGACGCGTGATGATCACGGCGGCCGTGATGCCAAACAGCAAGACCAGCAAGGTGGTGATCAATTGCATGCTGTTGGCCGTGGCGCTTTCGATGTCGCGACGTTCCAGCTGGATCTTGTACAGCTCATCGCTGAGGCCAAGGACGCTGGCGCCGTATTCGGTCATGTCTTTGCGCATGGCGATGATGGTGTTGTCGGTGCTGGCATACAGCTCCAGCGCCTGCTGGTACTGCTCCATGGTTTTACCCAGGGTGCGCAGGGTGTCGCCGGCATTTTCGCCAAAGTGCGAGCTCAGGCGTTCCAGGCTTGCGATGGCGGTGTCCAGTTGCTGGCGTGCGGCCTTTTCGGTCGTGGGGTTGGGCGCAGCAATGTAGGCCCGAACCTGGTAACGCGAGAGCAGGAACTGCTCACGTACTTCGGACACGTTCTGGAACATGGCAAAACGGCTTTCATCGCCGACGGGTATTTGCAGGGCGCGCTTGATCAGGGTTGCGATGGCGTCCTGTGCCAGTACGGCGTTGCGGTCCATGTTGGCTCGCGACACGGCGGACTCAACGTAAGCCTTGCGCATCGTGACCAGCGCACGCTCGTAGCGGCCGATGATCTCTTGTTGCTCTTTGAGCAGCTTGAGGTTTTCCGGGCTCAGGAAGGTGCTGATCAGCTCTTTTTGCTGGGTAGAGAACGCATCAATGCTGGCTTGTACATTCTGTGCGGCGGTTTCGTCGCCATCGGTGAGCATGTACTGCAGGCGCGCCACCCGCAGGTTGGTAAACGCCGTATTGAGCCGCGTGATGTCGCTCATCCAGTTACTGCGATCAATCATCTTGTCGAGGCTGATCCAGTTACAGACGGCCATCACGCAGGTAAGGGCCAGTACCAGGCCAAAGCCCAGGGACAGTTTCAGGTTGACGCTGATATCGCTCAGCCATCTATTCATAAGGTTCTCCAGGAACGCTGCACGCATGATCTAAGTTCGCTGGAGGGAATTATTTTTTTTGACCCAGCCGAGTGTTGTGTTGGAGAGGTATCGGCTGCATTCGTCAGAGCTGAAACGTTTTGTTTTGCGCCAGTTCACATAACCTCATATCCATTTGACGCGTGTGCCTGATCTTCGCTTTTACGCTTTTTTTCACATTCGTTTCACCTGCCTCTGACCTCCATTTTTTTAGCCTACTGTTCAGCTAATAGATGCCTGAGTTGTGCAAGTCTATTTCTTACAGCAGGGCCGCGATGCGACCCGTTGTCATATTCGAGCGATAGGGTAGGCCGGTGTCTTTCACTGACTGCCGCAGAGGGTATAAGTACCGTGACGTTGAGCCTTGATCTGACCGGGATTAACCGTACGCTGCTACGCCGTGGCCTGGTTCGTTATAAAAATGCGCTGGTGGTGATCGTCGCGAGCGTGATGGCTATTGCGTTGACGCTGACGCTGCTGGCCCCTGCAGCCCCGCCTGATCTGGCACAGCCTAGCCATGCCGATCATGTGGTGTTGCTGACCGATAGCTGGGCCAAGGGTGATGTGATTGCGGTGGTCCGTCATGGCGAGCGTTGCGACCGTTCCTCGGCGCAGTGCCTGGGCCCGGCAGACGGTGTGACGGTGCGCGGTGAAGCTGCGGTTCAGGCGCTTGGCGCAGACTTCAATCAGTTGGGGCTCAAGAACGCTGACATTTACAGCAGCCTGTTGACCCGTGCGCGGCAAACCGCCAGCGCCATGTTCGTGCACCCGGTTGAGGCACAGGACTGGCTGTTCAACTGCCGGGGCACCATGTTGCGTGATGCCCTCAAGCACAAAGTAGCGGGCCAGAACCTGATTCTGGTGAGCCACAGCGAATGCATGGACCAACTGCTTTTGGACATGCACCTGTCAACGAGCACCACATTTGGCTACGGCTCCACCTTGTTCATCCGGGCTAGTGACGCCCACGGTGAGCCGCAGATGCTGGGCTATATCGAGCCCAAGGACTGGGCGAGCATCGTACCGGTGATGACCGCTAGCAGCCGCCACGGGTTTGAAGCCTCGCAATTCTGACCCCCCCTTCAAGCAACACGCGAAGCCCGACACATGAGCGCAATGCTGTTCAAGTGTGGGAGCGGGCTTGCTCGCGATGGTCTTCAGAGCGCCGCATTTACTCAGTAAATACGCGTCATCGTTAACGACCATCGCGAGCAAGCCCGCTCCCACAGAGGCAGAAATCACTTAAGTGAACAGCCTTGCGCGCATGTGCCGGGCTTTTTCATGTCATGCGCGGTTCAGCAGGCGGTTCCAGTTTTGCTCGTCGGGTAATGGCAGGTCGCTGAGTTCCCGTGCCACCACCTGTTCGATATCGCTGGCGCTGAGCACTTTTTCATCGAGCCACGGCCAGGTCGCATCCGCATCCCTGAAGTTGAGCTGACTGTTCAATTGCTGGCAGGCGAGGGCGAGCAGATGCATCAGCCACCACTGGCTGGTGATGTAGGGCTTTTGCTGCGCGGGAATGCGATTCAGCAGGGCTGCCACGTCGGGCAGGTTGGGGCTGGGGGACTCGCTGCTGTGCAGGTTCCAGACAATCGAGCCGTTGTTAGACACATCCCGATTGGCCAGTGCCGGATCGGTACTGACTTCAATGCTGACCTTCACATGTTGCTGCTCAAGCTGATCAATCAGGTAATTGGCCAGATCAGATGTGCGTAAAAATGCGGTGGCCGTGTTGAAGGCCAGGTGAGCGTCGTAGTCGCTCAGGGTTTTGCTGGAAATACCGATGGTCATGACAGGCTCCTTGACTGGGAATCGCCCAAGGAGCGTAGCCAATACACCGTGATCGGCCACGTCATATGCCGTTCTGTTGCCCGGGATCAAGTTTATGGGGCGGGAGCGGCCTGGCTGACAAAGTAGAAGTGGTGCCGCCCTACACTGACCTCATCCAGGATGCTCAGGTTCATCCCCGGTACCTCGGGCTTTTCCACCAGGGCGATATGGTCGGGCGATGCACTGAGAAACGCCTGCAGTTCTGCTGTTGAGTTGAGCGTGTGTTGCAATTGCTGGCTGTAAAACACCACGGCACCCAGGCGCTCGTCGGGCCTGAGCAGCGCCACCTGTTTACCGCGGGCTTGCAGATCCATGACGTAGGCCGCCAGAGGCTGGAATGACTCTTCCTTATCGGCAAGGGGTGCGCGGTGCGCTGCCAGCAGGTAGGCGGCTACCAGGCCCGCCAGCAGTGCGGCAGCCAGTGGCCGGTGGTAGTCGCTGAGGAACCTGGCCGTGGCCGACACCGGACTTTTTTTGCGCAGCCAGTCCACAATCACCTGGGCGTATTGCGCGGCAATCACGGCGGCTGCAGGTGCCATCGACATCATGTACACCGCGCGCTTGCTGGAGGCGAAGTTGAGCAGCGCAAATTGCGCCACCAGCCACACGCAGAAAAACAGCAGGAACGGATTGCTTCGCAGTTGTTTGCGAAAGTGCCACAGGCCCAGATAAGTCAGCAGGTTCCACGGTAAAAAGGCTTCGGGCAGTTTTCGCAGGTAGTAGTAAAACGGTTCGTAATGCCCGGCCTCGACAAACGACCCACTGAAGCGACCCACGCTGTTGGTCCACAACAGTTCGCTGACCGCCTGCATTCCGCCGCGCTGGTAGAGCACGCACAGCCAGATGAACAGCGGGATTAGCCCGAGCAGAGTCAGCAACCCCGGGCGTAGCCAATTGCGCAGGACGAAGCGTTTCTCTATCAGGCTTTCACACACCAGATAGGTAAAAATCACGATCCCCGGCAGCGCCAGGCCCAACACGCCTTTGCTCAGGGTGGCAATGGCAATCCCGGCGGCAAACAACAGCCAGGGGCCCCAGGCAAAACGCAGCTGGCGGCTGGCATAGAAAAACGCCAGCAAGGCCATGGTCACACCCAGGGTGAGCAGTGCATCTTCGCCTACTTGACGGGTGTTACCCCAGAAAATGCCCATCGTTGCCAGCATCGCTGCTGCTGTCCAGGCCAGTGCCGTGGGGCGTGCGAGTTTGCGCAGCATGACGTACAGCAACATCACACAAAACAATCCGGCAAAGGCTGATGCCAGTCGCACGGCGAATAGCTGGGCGCCGAACACGCGGATGGCGCCAGCGTCCAGCCACAGGCTGAGCGGTGGTTTTTCCAGGAAGGGTTCGTTGAGCAGGTGGGGTGTCACCCAGTCGTCGCTCAAGTGCATCTGCATGGCGATACCCGCCACCCTGGACTCGGTCGACCCCTGCAATTGGTGATTGCCCAGCGCAAAGAAGAACAGCACGCAACCGAGCAGTAATAACAGTAGAGCGGGGCGAGTCAGGCGCATTGGGCTACCAGGCAGTCATCGAATGGAATACTGCGCTGGAGTATAGGAGGGGAGTTCTTAACAAATTGTGAAAGCTGGCAGGCCAACTACACATCCCTGTGGGAGCGGGCTTGCTCGCGATGGTATCGCCGCGGTCTGACTGCAAACCACAGTGATAGCATCGCGAGCAAGCCCGCTCCCACAATAAGCCCAAGCCGTTAGAACGTCGCTTTGACCTGCAATCCCGCGACCAGGGCATTGCTGCGGCTGGCGCCATAGAACGCACCGGGTTCGATGATGTACTGAAGGTCGGGACGCAACAGCAGCCACGGCGTGACTTGTGCGCCATAGTTCAGTTCAAGCAACTGCTCGCCGCTGTCCAGGCTGGCAATCATGTCGGTTTGCTCAGGGCTGCTGGCAGCCGCTTCTTGTACATCCCGTGAGCGCGAGTTGAACACGGCGCGACCATAGGCGAAGGCGATGCTGTCTTTAGGACGGCTGGCAAATGGCTTTTGCTTGACCAGGCCCACCGAGTACCAGTGGCTCATCGGTGAGGTCGCGGCATTGCTGCGGGCCGCCTGGCCAAAGGCGCGCAACACGCTTTCGGGGTCTTGCTCGTCACGCCAGATGGCCTGGTCGACCAGCACGTAAGCACCGGTACGGTTGTTGGCTTTTTGCGTGCTGCCAATTTTGCGAGTGTTGGAGGTGTCGTAGTACCAGCCCACTTTGTATTGGCCATTGAGCCAGGCGTCGTGGGTGAAAATCGCCTCCAGCGGCATGATCGCCCCCGTCGTGCCTTTGGTGGTCATGCTGAAGGCTTCCGAGGAGCGGCTGTTGTACTCGGGGTTGACCTGGAAGACAGCGGTTTGCAGGGTCAGTGCCGGGCTTACGGTGTAACGCAATTCGCCACCCCAGTGACCGGTCGGGTAGTTGGTCCAGCCACTGCCGTTGGACTGGGTCAGCGGGTGTGCGCAAAACCCGGCGTTGACGAAGCTGGTCAGCAACGGCATGCCGCCAAAATCATTGCCCATCGGCATGAAGCCCAGCTTGGTGGTCAGGTCTTCGGAAAACAGGGTGCGCTGGTAGCTGAACTCAGACAGACGGGTGTAGTTGCCGCCAGCGTTTTCCTGGATCGGCAGGCGGTTGCCTACCAGATCTTCAGAGGCGCTGTGGCCGCGACGATCATTGACGGTGATTTGCACCAGGCCAGCATCGGCGGTGCCGAGCAGCTTGCTCAGGTCGAACTGGGCGCCGATACGCACTTGCTGCGAATAACGGGTGCCGTGCTTGATCCCGCCATGCAGGTTGGAAAAGGTTTCGGAGTTGTAGTCACCGGTCAGTTTGACGCCTTTATCCATCAACTTTTGGCGCTCGCCGCCCCAGTCGCCGGTCAGGGTCGAACGGTTCATCAGGTTGTCGGTGGTGTCGGCCAGTACGCAGGCAGGCGTCAGGGCCAGCAATGACAAGCCGCTGCACAAGCTGGTGCTCAGCAGGGCGCGGGAAGAGAAAAACATCTAAAGAAGCTCCTTCGAATGAAGTGCCGGCGAACAGGGCGCGACACGATGTCGCACATTATGAACTAGTTGGTTAATAATTTTCATATTTGGTTACACGGGCTCCCCATAATGACTGAGGGCGTCGGTTACACCCTTGCGCTAGACTCCCGCGTTTATCCGTACCAAGGGATGTTCATGATCTGGTTTCTTGAAGGGCAGTCCAGCCAGCGCGACGTGATTGCAGGTGCCCGGGCGGCGCTGCCCGATGACGTACGGATTTATGCCTCGCACCGACAAAATCGCCCTGAAATTACCGGGTTGGCGGATGTCGCCTGGAGCGAGCCGCAGGACAATCAAGCGCGCATCGACTGGGTGATCGAGCAGGCACGGGCCCATCAGATCAAGGTCGTGCTGGCCGGGCGTATCGGGCAGGTTTATGAGGCTCACCGGACCGAGTTCGAGTCTGCCGGACTGCAGTTGGTGACCGGGGCTCTGGATCTGGACACCTTTGAACGGGTGGACGACAAGTCGGCGTTCACTCGCGAGGCCCTGGCAGCAGGGTTGGCGTGTATCCCGGCGATCACCGTGAGCACCCGGGCCGAGTTGCAAGAGGCCTATGCCCAACTCGCCCGTGACGGTCAGGTGTGTGTAAAACCGACTCGCGGCATTTACGGTCAGGGCTTTTGGCGCCTGGCCGATGACGTGGATCCGTTTCGCAGCTTTGCCAACGCCGATGCCCATGAAGTCAACGCCCAGGTATTTGCCCAGGCCTACGGCCAATCAGCTGCCCCCAAGCCGTTGCTGGTCATGCCCTACATGCCCGGCAGCGAGTGTTCGGTGGACATGGTGTGCGAAGCTGGCGAGGTCGTGGCCCATGTCGCACGACGCAAACAGGGCCTGATGCAGACGTTCGAGCGCGAGGGTGCAGCGGTCGAGCTGGCGATCAAGGCGGCGCGGCACTTCAAGTGCGACGGCATCGTCAATGTGCAAACCCGCGATGATGCCGCAGGCCAGCCGCACTTGCTGGAGATCAATCTGCGTTACTCCGGTGGCATTGGCTATACCCGTGAAGCAGGTGTGAATCTGCCCGGGATTTTTGCCGCTCGTCGTCTTGGCATGCCGGTTCCGGCCAGCGTCTGGCGCGAGGATGTTCAGGTCAAGGCAATCACCGTCGTGGTTCCGGTTCGCGGGAATTCGCTGCTGGGTTGAGTTGACTTGTGCGGTAACCATTTTTCGCTTGTTTTAAGTGATCGACTCGCTGATCGTCCCCCACTTTTTAAGTATTTCCAGGTAGTAAATGTTGATGAATAGCGCTAACCCCGTGACCGATCCCAAGGTTTTGCATGCAAACCTCAAGCGCGGTCGTCTGGAGGTACAGGTCAATGCATCGACCTTTGATCCACAGGCACTTTTCGATTTCGCCGAGCGGCGCAATCCAAAGCGGGCTTTTTTGTTTGTTTCCCGCGTGCTGGGTCGCCATATCCCGGCCCGTCCCTCACTGATGGCTGAAAGCTTCAATGCACTGGCCAGCAAGATCCCCGCTGACTTGCCCGGCCCGGTGCTGGTGATCGGCATGGCCGAAACGGCCGTCGGTCTGGGGGCAGGCGTACACCGTGCGTTGAGCCAGACACGCAATGACAGCGTGTACCTGTGCAGCAGTCGCCACCCCACGGGCAGCGAGCTGTTTGCCCGCTTTGAAGAAGAGCACAGCCACGCCAGCTCGCACTTGCTGCACCTGCCGCAAGATGCGCGCACCCGCGAAATGATGCTCAGTGCCCGCTCGCTGGTGCTGGTGGACGACGAAGCGTCGACCGGCAATACCTTTATCAACTTGTCCCGGGCGCTGGCTGAAGCGGGTCTGGATTCCATTGAGCGGATTGTCACCGCGACCCTGACCGACTGGTCTCAGGATGCGGTGCGCAAGGCAATGGGCGATCACGTCACGAGCGTCTCTTTGCTCGACGGTCGCTACACATTCGCCGAAGATCCTGCCGCAGAACTGCCCGAAATGCCCGAAGTGGGCAGTGTGGCCCAAGGCGACTGGGCTCTCGATCCAGACCGCGACTGGGGCCGCATGGGGGTGCGTGAGCACCTCGATACGCTGGCGCCCGATGTGCAAGTGGCGCCCGGTGAGCGGGTACTGGTGATTGGCACCAGTGAGTTTGTCTGGCGCCCGTTCCTGCTGGCCGAGCGACTTGAGCGGGCGGGGGCCGATGTGCGCTTCAGCTCCACCAGCCGTTCGCCAATTGCCTTGGGCCATTGCATCGACCATGCGTTGTCGTTCTCTGACAACTACGGCCTGGGCATCCCCAACTTTCTTTATAACGTCGCCCCCGGCCAGTTTGACCGGGTGCTGATTTGCAGCGAAACCCCGGCAGCTGCCGTCGACCCGGCGCTGGTCAGCGCATTGAATGCGCAGGTAATCGTTGATGAACAGTAATCGCCCTCTGGTGTTCGTTGATCTGGACGACACCCTGTTTCAAACCGCTCGCAAAATGGGCGATGAGCCCCGTTTTGCGGCCACGCTGGACGTGGACGGCCAGCCCAACGGCTTCATGAGCGCCACCCAGAAGAGCTTTGTTGAATGGCTGCTGGCGACCAGTGACGTGGTCCCGGTGACCGCGCGCAGCATCGAAGCCTATCAGCGGGTGCAATTGCCCTTCGTCCACGGTGCGGTCTGTGCCCACGGCGGGGTCATCCTCAACCCGGATGGCTCGCTGGATCTGGATTGGCATGCACGGATGTGCGAGGCGCTGGCACTTGAGCAAACCCGTCTGCACCAGTTGAGCGAGCAGACCCTGGCCATTGGCGCAGAACTGGGGTTCTCGCTGCGTGGCTGGGTAGTCGAAGAGCAGGGGCTGGCCAACTACGTCGTCACCAAGCACAACAACGAGACCGACGAAGCGCTGCTCATCGTACTGGCCGAGGTCAGGGCGCGGGGCTTGCTCGACGGGCTGTATGTGCACGGCAATGGCAATAACCTGGCGTTCCTGCCCCAGGCTTTGCAAAAACGTGAAGCGGTATGCGAGTGGATCCGCCGCGATCAGGCGATCAACGGCAAGCGCCCGTTGCTGGGCTTTGGCGACAGTGTGTCGGACCTGGGCTTTATGGCCGAATGCGACTGGTGGGGCACGCCCAAGCGTGGCCAGTTGGCCAGTCATGTGCTGGCGAGCGTTGACCATGAGTAATGCTTTTGCAGGTCTGGAGACTGTCGGCAGTGGCAGCTATGACGCTGATGACGTGCACTTTTTACTGCGTACCTTGCAGATCGAAGTCACCGACGTGCAGGAAAAAGAGCGGCTGATCCAGACCCGGCAGCGTCATTACTCCGAAATGATCAGCCAGGAACATGCGCCGTCAGACACCCATAAAAGTCTCTATCAGCTCGCCCTGGCACAGAACGGCGCCCGCATGGCGGCTGATGTGCAGGCGCTGGCGCTGGCGTTGAATGAACGCTACAGCGGGCCGACGATTGCGCTGGTGTCGTTTGTGCGGGCCGGTTTGCCGCTGGGTGTGTTGCTGCGCCGGGCGCTGCTCGACCTGGGCCGTGAGGCGGCGCATTACGGGGTCAGCATTATTCGTGACCGTGGAATCGACAACGTCGCACTCGAAGCTATCATCAAGACCCACGGTGCCGAGAACATCGTGTTTGTCGATGGCTGGACCGGCAAGGGCGCGATCAGCGGCCAGATCCGCGACAGCCTGGCCGGGGATTCACGTTTTCCGCCAGATCCTCGACTGGTGGTCCTGGCCGACCCTTGTGGTCGCGCCTGGCTGGCGGCATCGGCTGAAGACTGGCTGATTCCGTCGGGCATTCTGGGCGCCACGGTGTCGGGGCTGGTTTCCCGTTCCATCTGGCCACAAGACCCGGGCCTGCATGGCTGCGTGGTGTATGACCATTTGGCGGAACACGACGTGACCATGAGTTTTATCCACAGCATCGAAGCCGAGCGTGCGCTGCTTGCCCCCCAGGCGAGTGCGCAACCCTGGACAGCGGAGCAGGCCGCAGCGTTGCAACACTCGGCTGTCGCTGCGGTCGAACGTATCTCGACCCGGTTTGCGGTGACCAACCCCAATCGGGTCAAACCGGGTATCGCCGAGGCAACCCGCGCCGTGATGCGCCGTGTGCCGGACCACGTACTGGTGCGCAACCGTGACGATCAGGACGTGCAATTGCTCCTGCACCTTACGCGCCAGGCCAACATCGAGGTCCAGGAGGTCGGTGATGAATTGGGGCCGTATCGCGCTGTGACCGTAATCAGGAGTGTTCGCTGATGATCAAGCATTCAGCCTATGCCTTGGGCGCCACACTTTATATGCCGGCTACCCGCCCCGACATTCTGGAGGTGGTGCTGGGCGAGAAGATCCAGGGTTTGCGCTCGCTGGTGGTGTGCCTGGAAGACGCTGTGGCCGAAACCGACGTGCAGCAGGGGCTGAACAACCTCAAAAACCTGCTGCTGGGGATCGAAGCGCGAGGCGGTCGTCCGTCCGTCGGTCCTATCCTGTTTGTGCGGCCACGGGACGCGGCGATGGCAGCGGTGCTCAATGAATGGTCGCTGATGCGCCATGTTGACGGTTTTGTGGTGCCCAAGCTGAGCCTGGGCAATATCCGCGAGTGGCAGCAGGCGGTGACCCGCGACGACCTGATGCTCATGCCCACCCTGGAAACCCCGGAAGTCTTTGTTCCCGATGCGATGGTTGAGCTGCGCAGCGCCCTGCTGGAACAATTGCCGGGGCGTATTATTGCGTTACGCATTGGTGGTAACGACCTGATGGGCTGCCTGGGGTTGCGCCGTCACCCGGCCATGACCCTTTACAGCACGCCCATGAGTTATGTGATTCCAATGTTGTGCGGGATCATGGGCTCTGCAGGCTTTGCCCTGACCGCACCGGTGTTCGAACAACTGAATACACCGCACTTGCTGGAGCAAGAGCTGGCGCTGGATATGGCCCACGGGCTTGTGGGTAAAACCGCTATCCACCCGTCGCAAATTGCAGTTATCCACAGGGCGCTGCAAGTCAGCCTTGAAGATCTCAACAGTGCACGCCAAATACTGAGTGAGGCGGCGCCTGCGGTGTTCAAGTTCAACGACGCCATGTGCGAGCCTGCGACCCATTACAAATGGGCGCAAAAAATTATTGAACGAGCGCATTGGCAGGGGGTTCGCCCCGAAATCGCCAGCTCGTCAGACACTTTTGGAGGCAGCCTTAGATTGGCTGAATTAGTGGGTTGAACGACGTTTTGAATACACCGGTTAAAGGCAAGCAGGTTCTGTCAGCGTTCGATTTCGATGGCACGTTGACCTATCACGACACGTTTGTGCCGTTTTTGCGCTTTGCCTTTGGCAATCGGCTGTTCGCGATGCGCTTGTTCCGGATGATTCCGGCGACTGCGTGCTACCTGCTGGGTAGGATTTCGCGTAATGCGCTTAAAGAAAAGCTCATCGCGGTCTACCTGACAGGTGCCAAAGAGGCGTGGGTAAAAGAGCGCGCAGAAGCATTTTGTGACGTTTCGTGGCAGCGCCTAATGCGGCCTTTGGGCTTAACATCCGTCGCCAACCAGCTGGAGCAGGGCGCCAACGTCACCATTTGCTCGGCGTCCCCTGAATTGGTGCTCACACCGTTTGCCAAAAAACTCGGTATTGGCCTGATCGGAACACGGTTGGCGTCAGTCGATGGCGTGCTGACGGGGGGTATCGACGGTATCAACTGTCGCTGTGAACAAAAAGTCATCCGGCTGGAGGCGCAATACGGGCCTTTGGACCAATACACATTACGTGCCTGGGGTGACACCGTGGGCGATGAACAGATGCTCGGGGCCGCTCAGGAGCCACATTGGCGCGAATTTCACGCGCTGTGGCGTCGCAAGCGGCCACTTGACGTGTGTTTGCGTGAAGGGCTGTAAGCCAGGCGTAAGCAAAGCGTGTCAATAATCAGCAATTACCTATCGTGCTTGAGTGCAGACAAGGAGACGCTTCATGGCCATTTCGCTGTCCAAGAATCAAACCATTTCTCTCGAGAAAGAAGCTGGAACCGGTCTCAAGAAAATCCGCATGGGCCTGGGCTGGGACCCGGTAAAACCGAGCGGTTTTTTTGCCAAACTGCTGAGCAGTGATGCTGCCATCGACCTGGATGCATCGTGCATCCTGCTCGACAGTGCCAAGCAAGCGCTGGACCTGGTGTGGTTCCGCCAGCTCAAGTCCAACGACGGCTCCATCGTTCACTCCGGCGATAACCGCACGGGTGAGGGCGATGGCGACGACGAATCGATCCTGGTCAACCTGGAGCAGCTGCCAGCCGGGGTCAAGCACCTGGTGTTTACCGTGAACTCGTTCACCGGGCAAAACTTTGAAGCCGTAGAAAACGCCTACTGCCGCATTGTTGATGAGCTGACCGGCAAAGAGCTGGCGCGCTTCAACCTGTCGGACAAAGGTCGTCACACAGGCGTGGTCATGGCGTACATCAGCCGCACAGCTGCTGGCTGGGACCTGACCGCTATCGGCACCGTGGCCAATGGTCGTACCGCACAGGATCTGGCCAGCGATGCGGCCCAGGCGGTGCGTGTATGACGACGTTGACTCCTGGCGCCAATACCGCTGTCGCTGCCGGCAGCCTGAGCGTCACCATCAGCTACACGCCGGTGGCAGGCGCTGATCTGGACGTTTCTGCCTTCCTGCTCAATGAGTCGGGCAAGGTGCGCGGCGACAACGACATGTGCTTCTTCGGCCAGCAAAGCGTCAACAATGGCGCGGTCAAGCTGGTCGAGTCGGCGGCCGGTCGCAGTGTGTTCAGTGTCAATCTGGACGCCATTGATCAGGCCATCGAGAAAGTCGCCCTGACCGCGACCATCTACGAGAACAAGGCCCGGTTCGACGCCTTCCCGCAACTGACCGTATCGGTGAGCGGCGGCATTGAAGCGCCGATCCCGACCCAGGGCATGCAAGAAACCGCGTTGATCCTGGGCGAGTTCTATCGCCGTCAGGGCGCGTGGAAATTCCGCTGCGTGGCCCAGGGCTTTGCCGGTGGCCTGGCGCCTTTGGCTCAGCACTTCGGCGTTGATATTGCTGCTCCTGCTCCTGCTCCTGCTCCAGCACCGGCAGTCGCGCCCACGCCAGTGGCACCGCCACCGCCTGCTCCGGCACCGGCCGCCAAGATCAATCTGTCGAAGATCACGCTCGACAAGCAGCGTCCGTCCATCAGCCTTGAGAAAAAGGACGGTGACTTCGGCGAGATCAAAATCAACCTGAACTGGAACCGTACCAACCCCAATGCAGGCGGCGGTGGCGGCTTTTTCGCCTCGTTGCGCGGCAAGTCGGGTGGTATCGATCTGGACGTGGGTTGCCTGTACGAAATGGACAACGGCCGCAAAGGCGCGGTTCAGGCCCTGGGTAATGCCTTCGGTGATTTCCGTGACGAACCGTTTATCCAGTTGATGGGCGACGACCGTACCGGCTCTGTGAGCGACGGCGAGTGGTTGCGTATCAACGGCAAGGAGTGGCGCAAGATGCGTCGCGTGCTGGTTTACGCATTTATCTACGAAGGCGCCCCGAACTGGCAGGCCACAGACGGCGTTATCACCTTGTACATTCCGGGTGAGCCGCCGATCGAAGTGCGCCTGAGCGAAGAGGGTGGCACCAAGGGCATGTGCGCCATCGCCCTGCTGGAAAACGTCGGTGGCAGCGTGAAGGTCAACCGTCGGGTTGAGTTCTTCAAGGGCCATTCCGACATGGATAAAGCTTTCGGCTGGGGCATGCGCTGGGCTGCCGGTTCCAAATGAGCGCTCTGTAAGTGGCCGCCTGATGAAACAGGCGCCGTACCTGCAATTTCAGACAAGGTGACTCCAATGCTCGAATGGCTCAAAACCAACGCCACTGCCGCCCGTGACAAGCTCTCGGCGGAAGTCAGCAAGTTCAAGAACCGTGAATTCATGGAAGCCGTGGTTTCCGGGTGCGCACTGGTGGCGGCTGCCGATGGCAACATCAGCAGCGACGAAAAACAGAAGATGGTCGGGTTTATTCAAAACTCGAATGAGCTGAAGGCTTTTGACGTTAAAGACGTGATCAAGGCTTTCAACGCTGTCTGCGAAAAATTTGAGTTTGATCAGCAGATCGGTCGCGCCGAGGCGCTGAAGTCGATTGGTCAACTGCGTAAAAAAGAAGATGCCGCCCGCCTGCTGGTGCGTGTTTGCTGCGCAATCGGTAGCGCCGACGGCAACTTCGATGAAAGTGAGCGGGCTGCTTGCCGCATTATCTGCAATGAGCTGGGGTTGAACCCTGGCGATTTTGATCTCTGAGGACATCATGGAAAACACGGCAATTGGCTTTCCGCCAACTACCATCGCTGTATTTGTGGCTCTGGCGGTCATTGCTCTGGCAATTGACCTGTTTACCCACAAAAGCGATAAACCGGTCTCGCTGACCAACGCCGCCGTCTGGTCGGTGTTCTGGGTGCTGATCTCCCTCGCCTTTGCGGGCTACCTGTATTACGCCCACGGCCCAAGCGTGGCCAGCCTGTTCGTGACCGGTTACGCGCTGGAAAAAGTCCTCAGCGTCGACAACCTGTTCGTGTTCATGGCGATCTTTGCCTGGTTCAAGATCCCGGACGCGCTGCGTCACCGTGTTCTGTACTGGGGCATCATCGGCGCCATCGTCTTCCGCCTGATTTTCGTAGCGATCGGTACCGGTCTGCTGGCGTTTGGCCCTTGGGTCGAAGTGCTGTTTGCGGTGGTCGTGGCCTGGACGGCGATCATGATGCTGCGCAGCAAGGAAGAAGATGAGGAGGAGGATTACTCCAAGCACATTGCCTACCGTTTTGCGAAAAAACTGTTCCCGGTTTGGCCAAAGCTGCACGGACATAATTTCTTTGTTTCGCGCGCAGAGCTTGAAAAAGAGATCACGAAGCCGCAGAACAAGGGAATGACCCTTGTAGGCAAGGGCGCTCTTTTTGCGACACCACTGTTTTTGTGTGTGGTCGTGGTTGAAGTATCAGACATTTTGTTTGCCTTCGACTCCGTACCAGCAGTGATTGCCGTGAGCCGTGAACCCCTGATCGTGTACTCGGCCATGATGTTCGCCATTCTGGGCCTGCGGACCATGTACTTCGTTCTCGAAGCGCTGAAACGCTACCTGGTACACCTGGAAAAATCGGTTATCGCGCTGTTGTTCTTTATCGCCGGCAAGCTGGCCCTGAACGCAACCGATCACCTGTTTGGCCACGGCATCAGCATTGATCCAAACACCAGCCTGATAGTGGTGTTGGTGGTATTGGCCATCGGTATTGTGGCCAGCATCATCTTTCCAGGTAAGGAAGAAGAGCAATCCGACGTTAAAAACGACACGAACGCTTGATCGCACATTACTAAGGAGAATTACACATGGCACTTTCCCTTTCCAAAGGCGGCAACCTGTCCCTCTCCAAAGAAGCTCCGGGGATGACTAAAGTCCTCGTGGGTCTGGGCTGGGATGCTCGTTCCACCGATGGTCAAGACTTCGACCTGGATGCGAGCGCTTTCTTGCTCAAGGCTGACGGTAAAGTCCGCGCTGACTCCGATTTCATTTTTTACAACCAGCTCAAAAGCGTTGACGGCTCGGTTGAGCACACTGGCGACAACCGTACCGGTGAAGGCGACGGCGATGACGAGGCGATCAAGGTCGACCTGTCCAAAGTACCTGCTGACATCGACCGTATCGCGTTCACCGTGACCATTCACGAAGCCGATGCCCGCAGGCAGAACTTTGGTCAGGTGCGCAATGCGTTCATCCGCATTGTGAACCAGGACAACAACAACGAAGTGGCGCGTTATGACCTGGCTGAAGACGCCAGCACCGAAACCGCGATGATCTTTGCCGAGCTGTATCGCAATGGCGCCGAGTGGAAATTCCGCGCTGTGGGTCAAGGTTTTGCCGGCGGCCTCAAGCCATTGGCTGAAAGCTACGGTCTGAAATTCTAATCTGCACCCCATCAACTTTTCATATAAGGGTTCACGAACATGGCAGTAAGTCTGAGTAAAGGCGGCAACGTTTCCCTGACCAAAGAAGCTCCGGGCCTGACCGAAGTGATTGTGGGCCTGGGTTGGGATCCGCGTGTGACTGACGGCCAGGAGTTCGACCTGGACGCCTCGGTGTTCATTGTTGGCGAGAGCGGCAAAGTGCTGAACGACGGCAGCTTTGTGTTCTACAACAACAAGACTTCGCCGGACGGCAACGTTGTGCACCAGGGCGACAACCGCTCGGGCGCTGGCGATGGCGACGACGAACAAGTGAACGTCAACCTGGCGGGTCTGTCGCAAGAAGCCAAGAAACTGGCTTTCGCGGTCACCATCCACGACGCTGATGGCCGTAAACAAAGCTTTGGCCAGGTTTCGAACGCTTACATCCGCGTTCTGAACAAGGCAGACGGCAAAGAGCTGGCACGCTTTGACCTGAGCGAAGACGCTTCGACCGAAACCGCGATGGTATTCGGCGAGCTGTATCGCAATGGCGAAGAGTGGAAGTTCAAGGCTATCGGCCAGGGTTTTGCGGGTGGCCTGGCGCCATTGGCTTCGAACTTTGGCGTTAACCTGGGCTAAACCCCGGCGTTAAACAAAAGGCCCTCCCCGGTTTCGGGGAGGGCCTTTTTTTTGTGGGTCTGTCCACCACCTGTGGGAGCGGGCTTGCTCGCGATGCAGAAGACACGGTCTGTCTGGATAACCGCGTGATGCAATCGCGAGCAAGCCCGCTCTCACAGGGCCGGGGTCAAAAACTCATTTGCCATTGCCCGATCAGCCCGTGGGTGCGGCTGTTGCTGCCCATGTCGCCGGTGTAGCCCACGCCCAGTGTCTGGCGGGCGGACACGCCAATATCCAGCCCGGCTTCCAGCACCAGGCTGTTGCGATCCAGCGCGCTGCCTTCGACATTGAACGCAGAACCGCCGAGCACAAAGCGCTGATTCGTTGAACTGCTGACATCACCATACGTGTGCTTCCAGCCTGCGCTCAGGCGGGGCGTGATGCTCATGCCGTTTTCCAGTTGGCTCAAATGGGCCAGGCGCACGCCCAGGGTGCTGCTGAAGTTGTCCTGGGTCTGCTTGTCGACGCTCAACGCGGCCGCACCGCCTTTTTCGGTGTAGCGGTCACGCTGGTAGCGTTGATAACCCAGGTTGGCAAACGGCTCGGCACTCAAGCGACCGCTGCCCAGGGCGTAGCCCAGCTCGGCAAAAGCCTGCTGGCTGCTGGCGTGGTAATCGCCCTTGGGCTGGTCGGTAAAGCCGTTAAACGCCACGCTGCGTTTGCTGTCCCCGTTATGGCCGCTGTAGGCCGCGCCCAGACGCACTGCCAGCGCACCGCTCTGGCGTATCCCGTAGACACCCGCATGCCAGCTGTTGACCGTGCCCTCCATAGCGCTGCTATCCACATCGGTTTTTGAGTAGCCGCCCAGCACGCCCATGCGCCAGTCCGGTGTCAGGGCCCAGTCGGCGCCCAGCACGCCGCCTTTGGTGCGTTGGGTCAGGTCGCTGTTGCCGTGTGTCCCGTCCAGTCGGCCATAGCTGCCCAGCCCCTGGAGCCAGAGTCGGCCCTGGGCATTCGGGTCATTGAGGTTGCGCACGCCGGGCGGCAGGCCGGTGGCGGCCAGGGCTGGGGTGTCCTGAGCGGCACTGGCGACCCGCAAACCGGCGCCTGTGCCCACGGACTGCATGGCCGCCAACATGCTGCTGCCCACCAGGGACGTGGCGCCCAGGGTGGCGCTGCTCAGGCTGGCGTTGCTGCTGCCAGCCAGTTGCTCGATGGCCGCCCCCGCCGCTTGTGTGCTGGTGTTGAGCAGGGCGTTATACAGCGCGTTGTCCGCCTTGAGCTGGCTCAAACCGATGGCGGCGCTGTGGCCGTTGGCGCTGCTGGCGTACTCGGCAAAGGCCACGTCATTGCGGGCATAGGTCAGCTCGACGCTGGTGGGGGTGTAGTTGAGCGTTGGGGTGAGGAAGGCATAGTCACTGGTGACATTGCCAAACGTGCCGTCGAGGGTGCCAGCGCTCAGCACGCGGTACTGGCTGAGCCACGGGTAGGTGCCGTTGCCAGCATTGATGGCCAGCGTTGCACCGTTGAGGTGGGCGGTGCCGCCGACCTGCACCGGCGCGCTGCTGCCATCGGCATTGACCCCGTAGGCCAGGGTCGCGCCGCTGCCCAGGGTCAGGTCATGGGTGATGGTCGCGGTGCCCAATTGCGGGCTGGTTTGCAGCGTGCCGTTGACCAGCAGGTTGCCGACACTGCCACCCCCGGCGTAAATGCCACCTTCGTCCACGGTGAGGGAACCACTGATGGCGCCCTGATTGATCAGGCGGGCGCCGCTGAAAATCTCGCCCCCGTCACTGAAATCGTTCTGGCTGGTGAGTGTCCAGCTGCCGGATTTGACGTCCAGCCATTCGAAGTTCCGGCTGTTGCCCAAGCGGCCACCGGCCGGGTCATCCAGAGACACCCGGTCGTAACCGCTGCCGCCGTCCACCAGGCCGTCGAAGCGGCTGGCACTGCCCAGCGTGAGACGGTCATTGCCACCGCCAAGGTCCAGCGCCTGGCCATTACTGCCACTGATCAGGCCATTGTTGAAGACCACGTCCTCGAACTCGCCCACGAACTTCACGCCAAAACCGTCCTGGCCCTGAATCGTGCCGTTGTTGATCAACGTGGTGGCGGCCAGCCCTGATCCATCGCTGCCGTCATCCACCAGCACCGCATTGTTGGCGCCGCTGACCCGTGCGCCCAGGGCGTTGTAGATAAAACCACCGCCCAGGGCGATCCCTTCGCTGCCATTGGCAAACCCGTTCTTGTCGACGCCACCGGCGCCGGTGCCCTGAATCACGCCGTAGTTCTCAATATGGGCGATCAGGTCGATATCCACGCCATCGCCGTCACCATTGGGCTTGAGCCCGGAATAGGCGCCGGTGATGGTGCCGTGGTTGATCACGGTGCCATCACCGTCCGAGCCGAAGCCCGAACCGTTGCGCCCGGTGACGTCGCCATAGTTGATCAGTGTTGCGCCCAGGTCGGTGGTGATGCCGTGGCGCCCGCCCGAGAGGGTGCCGTAGTTGGTCACCGTCACGCCGGTTGCCGAGTCGATGTCGACGCCGTCGAACTTGTTGTCGTCGTTCAGGGCGTCGCCTGTGGAAATCTCGCCGTAGTTGAGAATCGTGGCGTTGGAGCCGGTCTTCATGCCGTCGCTGAACTCACCGCGAATCAGCCCGCCTTCGCGGTTGATCAGGGTGGTTTTGACGTCGTGGCTGCGCACCGCGTCGAGGTCGATGGCCTGGCCGCTATCGGTGGAGCGAATAGTGCCGCTGTTGTCGATCAGCACACTGCCACTGCTGAACGGGGTGTCGATGCGCAGGGCATCGTTGCTGCCCTGAATCGTCGCGCCGCTGCGGTTGAAAATACTGTAGTTGCGCTCGCCGCTTGCACTGCCACTGCTGTCGATGGCTCGCCCGCCCGTCGAGATCAGGCTGCCTGCGTTGTCGATCATCACGCCCGGGCCGCTGGTGCTGCCCTTGAGCGTGACGGCCACCTTGGCAGTGGTCAGGCTTGCGGCCGGGGTCACTGTCAACGTATCGCTGGCGCTCAGGTTGAGTGCGCTGGTGCCGGGTGAGTCCAGGAGGGTGTCACTGGCAAGTGCCAGCGGAGCAACGGTGCTTGAGCTCAATAGCGCGATGGCGAGCGCAAGGCGTTGGGGGGAGGCAGGCATGGCGGACGACCTTATCGGGAATAACCGGGCCGTCTTTTATAGCGAGTGGTTTTTACAAAATGATGTATCTGAATACCACTTGAACCTCTGTATTGTGTCGGGCATTGCAGGAATTTTCGCTTTCTCCAGGCGCTTTCACGTTTTTTCGATGCGCCCCCTTATCAAAGTGGTTCAGCTCACACATGGATACAGTACGCGCACGTCTCGCCGGTCTGATTGAATTTGTTAAACAGACGGCACTCATGCAAAAGCGGCCAGCGTTGACCGTCAACCAACACAACGCATTCAGTGCCAGCGAAGAAAAGCTGCGGGCATTGCCGGGTGTCAGCCTGGATGTGCTGGAGGGTGACGAAGATGAAGTCTGGTTGCGGCTTGAGCGTTTGCACGAGACCCGCC
>NZ_JCBCUZ010000036.1:0-40515 GCF_059862735.1 Pseudomonas sp. MF06569
TCGGCGCCGCCGCTCCTGGCCCAAAAGCTCCCCACTCTTATCGTTGCTATTAGTCATAAACATAACCGTTTGCCTATCCCTTATCGTAAGGGGGAAACGGTGTCCTGTCTTTCATGGGGCTCGTTCAAGCTGCTGTACTGACCAATTAACACTGTGGCTACGCTCTACAATCCAATATGCCTGTTTTAGGAGGCGCTTACATCGATTTACACACACCGACGACTTTGGGCAGAGGCAGGGCGATGGTTACCTTAGTCAGCAGGTCAATCCGCAAGAAGCCGTTGAAGTAGCCCGAGGCGTGACTGGACATTCAGTGGATTTAAAAGGCCTGCTTGGGCTGGGCCCGGTGTCCGATCTACATACCCAAATCTGCCTCAAGACGGGAACCCTTCAAATTGGTCGGCAATGTCCCGACGGGCATGATTTTCAGTATCTCGCTAGTGAGATAATCGGCGTGAGCGGAGTAAGTCGCGATTCGCCCTTGCTCAACCGACCTATAAAGCACAGCCGCGTCTGCAACTGCTGGGTAAATCTCAGAATACTCAGCACATCATCCTGAATAACCCCTAGTTTCATAGACACATCCATGCCACAAAGATGTTGACCTCAATACTTCGCTTTTGACAGGGAACGAATAAAATTAGAGTGTGAGCCCAGACTCCACAGTGCGCGTCTTCGTGATCGTTACTCATGGATCTTATACCTAAACGATTGGCGGAAAACTCCAAAGTTGGTGTATTGTTATGGGACTAACTACGTAGAGATTAAACATGTCCAAACTTGCTGAATTTCGCCAACTCGAAAAACACCTTGCCGAACAACTCGAGGCTCTCGAAACACTGAAAGGCGATGCTGGCCTCAAAAAGGAAATAGAGTTTGAGTCGAAGCTGCGCGCTCTGCTTGCTGAATACGGTTACAGCCTGTCTAACATCATCAACTTGTTGGATCCTCAGACTGGCCGCAGCACTCCAGTAGTGAAATCCAAAGCTGGCACTCGTAAACCACGTCAGGTGAAGGTCTACAAAAATCCGTACACTGGCGAGGTCATCGAAACCAAAGGTGGGAATCACAAAGGTCTGAAGGAGTGGAAGGCAGAACACGGCTCAGATACCGTTGAGTCCTGGCTGACCAAGTGATTTTGGTTTGAGTACAAAAGGGCCCTTCGAGGGCCCTTTTTGTATGTTATTTGAGATAGGTGGTTGATCTTCTCGGCGGAGAATTCAAGCATCTCCAGAGGCTCTTGAGTAACTCCTATCTGACGCTGAAATCTGTGCGTTTCTGGCCATAGAAGCTTAGGGATGGTCTGAAGTAGGCCGCTATTTTTCGACTGCTGAGCCATAGGCGCTTTCAAAAAACGGCAGCCGTTCAAAATCGATCAAGTCTGCCGCCTATTCCATCCATTTTTGCCGCTGCACGCGCCTCGCAGCAGCTATTTCACTCATTACGGACGCACCTCTCCTACGCTGGAGAGCAAATATCGACGCGCCATCCACAGGTTTGACAGGGCGAACAGCGTCACCATCTGAGCAGTGTTCTTCACCAAGCCTCGGAAGCGCACTTTCGTATAACCAAACTGGCGCTTGATCACCCGAAATGGATGCTCAACCTTGGCGCGAAACTGGGCCTTGGCTTTCTCGATCTTGCGCATCGCTTTGTACAACGCGCTGCGTTTACCGTGTTTTTTGTAGGTACTGCGCCGGGCTGCAATCTGCCAGATGACGTGGCGTCCCGCATGCTCTTCGCGCTTCTCGACACCGGTATAGCCTGCATCGGCGCAGACCACGTTCTCAGCACCGTGTAGCAATTTGTCGACTTGGGTTATATCCGCGACGTTGGCCGCAGTGACCACCACGCTGTGCACCAGCCCTGACTCATCGTCGACACCAATGTGAGCTTTGGCACCGAAGTAATACTGGTTACCTTTCTTTGTCTGGTGCATTTCCGGGTCGCGTTTGCCGTCCTTGTTCTTGGTCGAACTGGGCGCATGAATCAGCGTGGCATCGACGATGGTGCCTTGTCGCAGTGACAAGCCACGGTCGCCCAGATAGCCATTGATCACGCCGAGAATACCAGCGGCCAACTCGTGCTTTTCCAGCAGGCGACGGAAGTTGAGGATGGTAGTTTCATCTGGGATCCGCTCCAGGCTCAGACCGGAAAACTGGCGCAAGATCGTCGTCTCGTACAGAGCTTCCTCCATCGCAGGATCGCTGTAACCGAACCAGTTCTGCATGAGATGAACCCGCAGCATCGCCATCAAAGGATAGGCAGGACGACCACCTTCGCCCTTCGGGTAATGAGGCTCGATCAGGGCAATCAAACCCTTCCAGGGTACGACACGATCCATCTCGATCAGGAACAATTCCTTGCGGGTCTGCTTGCGCTTACCGGCGTACTCGGCATCGGCGAAGGTCATCTGCTTCATTGAAAAGCTCGGCGATTGGTGTCCGGGGATTTTGCCAAATCAGGAAGTCTTTTTCAGGATTTCCTTAGTGTTAGCCAACTCCCCCAGATTACGACCCATCCTGACCGCCCCTGCTGAGTATCAAAACAATAACCTGATAAACAAGGACGGTTTTCCCCGTCGTATTAGCGACATCGACTTTAAAAACAGCCCCCCCAGTTCATAGTTCCGTGCGTGGATGAGTGGTTGTATTACTTAAGCTGAGAGCTAGAGAATATCTCTAGGCACGACCGGAGCCACAAGCGTTTAATCGCACCGACGGGGCTAGTTGGCAAAGAGACCGACAACACCTTTGCCGACACTAGTCAGTTCGACAGGATCACCCAGCGCATCAATGGTGACCAGAATGGAGTGGCCGATCGGCAAGCGTTGTATGCCCAAGCGCTCAAGGTGTTGGCGTGAGGGCTGATACGGTGCTGGGTGCTGCTGATCATCCTTGCCCTGATGGTGGGCAGCGCGTGAACTGCATGGCCGTGGCAGGCCACGCCTACGATGAGCAATTGGTCGCCAAGGAAGCTGCCCACCAAACCAAGTTCACCCTTCTGGCCAATGCCAGCCCCACGCGGGTTCTGGCAGAGCAGGGCAAGTTCCTTACGCTGGAGCAATCGCTGGCAGCCAGTGACCGATCCTATTGCCGAACTCTGACCGATGCAAAAACCAAACAATCACGCCTGGGTGATCGCTTGCTACTGCCGACCTGTGGCTTTAAGTCCAACTCGACGGAGCTACGAATGGTTGTGACGCAGTGCAACCTACCACCGGTGCCGGCGGCATGGCTTATGGTGCCCTTAGAACCCAACTTGTTCCAGCGCATGCCCAACGAATTATCGGAGTCTACGGCGACGGCGATTAGGGACTAATCGCGTTGCAAGCCTGCAAAGGCTACGCGAGAGAAGTCTCTGGTAAGAAGTCAAAAGAGCTGAGGTTTTAGAAATTTTGTTCCCAAAGCTTGCTAGGATAGCTTGGCTAAAATCTCGTTTTACCATAGGAACAGCGGGGATAATGATAATTACACGTTTTATGACGTGAATCTCAAAAGGGGAATCTTATGGTTGGAAAGCCTACGGATGATAGTCCAAACACACCTTCTCAACCCAGTGAAGGCATTCCTGCTCCTACTGGAGCGGCCAATCTTATCGATACTGACTATGTCATTGGTCAAGACAACATCAAGGGAGAGTTTTCGTTCTCACTCGATATCCACGGTAAAGTTTTCATCATTTCAGCAGCCACCATTTTACTATTCGTGATTTTGACGCTGGCATTGCAGAATGAAGTAGAACCCCTTTTTAGCTCCATTCGAAACTGGCTAACCAGCCATCTAGCCTGGCTCTTCATGAGCATTGCGAACGTTTTTGTCTTGCTATGCATTGCACTTATTTTCTCTCCGCTGGGCAAGGTTCGTTTGGGCGGTAGAGATGCCAAACCAGACCATAGTTACGTCGGTTGGTTTTCAATGCTTTTTGCTGCGGGGATGGGCATTGGGTTGATGTTTTATGGGGTAGCCGAACCCATGTCGCATTACGCTGCTTCAATGGGAGGTGTGACAGTAGATGCGAGCGGTTTACGCACGGATTGGGCGCCCCTAGGAGGTGCCGAAGGTGATATTAAGGTTTCTGCTGACTTGGCTATGGCGGCTACAATCTTTCACTGGGGACTCCATCCTTGGGCTATATACGCGATTGTGGCGCTGTCTTTAGCGTTGTTTTCTTATAACAAAGGCTTGCCGCTTTCAATACGCTCAATTTTTTATCCACTATTGGGTGAGCGTGTCTGGGGATGGCCGGGACATATCATCGATATACTAGCGGTATTTGCCACGCTATTTGGTTTGGCGACCTCTTTAGGGATTGGCGCAGAACAGGCTGCTGCAGGGATTGAATATCTCTTCGGAATTCAATCGACAAATCTGAGCAAGGTTGTACTGATCGTTGGGATCACCATAATCGCTCTTTGGTCAGTCCTTTCCGGCTTGGACAAGGGCGTCAAAATGCTTTCCCAGATCAATATGGGGCTTGCGCTGCTCTTGTTGGTGTTCGTAATCATTGTGGGGCCGACCCTGGCTATTTTCACTGGATTCTTTAAAAATCTGGTGACTTATGTTGAATATTTGCCTGCGCTCTCAAACCCATTTGGACGTACTGATATCGAGTTCACTCAAGGCTGGACTGCCTTCTACTGGGCTTGGTGGATCAGTTGGTCACCATTTGTAGGCATGTTTATCGCTCGCGTCAGTCGTGGTCGAACTGTCAGAGAGTTTCTGATCTCTGTTCTACTTGTGCCTTCAGTAGTTTCTGTATTGTGGATGACTACGTTTGGCGGTACGGCAATTGACCAAGTGACCACTCAAAGCCTTATGGGAGTCAAGGACGCGGTCTTAGAGCTGAAGTTGTTCGCCATGCTGGGAGAGCTCCCCCTCAAGGAGATCAGCTCATTCCTAGGTATTATTCTGGTCATAGTGTTCTTTATTACTTCCTCTGACTCCGGCTCATTGGTGATCGATACCATCACAGCTGGAGGCAAGGTTGACGCGCCTGTTCCTCAACGGGTGTTCTGGGCGGTAATCGAAGGCGTGATTGCGATTGCACTGCTATTGGGGGGCGGTCTGGTGGCACTGCAGGCAATGGCAGTATCCACGGGGTTGCCTTTCGCAATAGTTCTAATGATAGGGTGTATCTCTCTAGTGAAAGGACTAATGTCTGAGCCTCGCTAGTCAGTATGAGCTAGGCTATAGGTAAGATTGACCTCAAGCTTCAAGGTGTAACATATCTATCTGCTTGCACCTTGAAGCTATTAACTTGGTTCAATTCCATAACTCACCGACAGGTGTGAGTGGCGAGTAGTGAGTTGCTATCTGCGCCTGCAACAACTCGGCAGTCGCGAGAGCATCGGTTAATGCATGATGTGCGTGATAAGCCGGCAGGTTTAACCTAGAGCGACTGTCTGCCAGCCGTATGGACTGTTGCTTGCGTCCAATCAGTCGGCCGAACCAGCTAATTTTTTGCCTATGGAAGTGTGCCTCTAACTGCATCGTATCGATGACTGGAAACTTAAGGCCTTCACCTAAATACCTACGCACTGCCTGATCCAAGAAGGCGCGCTCAATATTCCGGTAATGGACGACAATCACTCTGCCCGCCATGGCTTCAAGCAAAGGATCAAGCACCTGCGCAAACACAGGGGCATCTAAAATTTCGGCATGGGTTATGTGATGAAAGGTCACTGACTTTTCATTCAGTTCGGACGATGGTTTTATCACCCAGTAGAGTGAATTCCCGCAACAAATACGATTCAGCGTGAACGGCATAACACCAATACTCACGATGCTGTGGGACTGTGAGTCAAGGCCGGTAGTCTCTACGTCCATGGCCAGCAGTTGAACGCTCTCAATGGGTGCCAGCGCTGAAACCGCGCCAGCTTGATAGAACTTTCGTAATAGAGGATTAACCGAAATCTTCGCCAATGTCTCGAACTCGGCAGACCAGTCCAACACTCTATTTTTAGGCTGCTTTTTTAGGTTTTTCATCGCTAAAAGCGGCCCTTTGAAGGATATCGGAATCGCAAGAAATTTTGGCCATTGCTCAACACCTGAAACGCTTCTTTGAGGTTATGTCGTTCACTGCTAGAAAAGCGCTCGGGCTCAATGTAGTTATTGAGTGATGCCCCCTGTTCAAGTGCGTCCGCCTGGTGTCGAATACGCACCATCGACAGGAACTCTAGTGCGTACCGAAGTTGCTTTAATGCTTCTGGAGGAATGACTTTACTTCGGGCTATAGCATCCATGCGATCAAATGAGTTCTGAGCGGTACTGCCACATGCTAGCGCATGAATCCGGATAAGGTCGGTCAGCGGTGCCGTGCCACGCCCTTTAAGGTTGATGATCCTTTTTTGCTGTCCGTCAGTCTCAACGACAAAAGTACGAAAGAATCCTAATGGCGGCGTTCGATTAAGGGCAATACGAGCCATTGCGCTTAGAAATACAGGGTGTGTACTTGCTTTTCGAGCGCACAGGTCTTTAAGCTCTTGTACCAACTCAAGCTTGCCAAAAACCCCATCCAGATCGAAAAAAATACAGCTATTAAGCAACGTAGTTGGATTAGGTTTTTCGATCCACTGATCGAAGTAACTTCGCCATACCTTCAAAGGCTGTCGCCACTGCTCGTTGGTCGCCATGACCCCGCCCTTGCAGTAGCTGTAACCGCACGCGGCCAGTCCATCGCTAACAAACGTTGCCAGGGCTCGGAAGTAAGAGTCGTGTTGGATCGGATCGAAGCTGTCGTCGAGTACTAACGCGTTGTCCTGGTCAGTCACTAACAACTGCTCATCACGCGCCATTGATCCCAAAACCATAAAGCAGTAAGGCACTGGAGGCGGGCCTAACTTTTTCTCGGCCAGCTCAAGCAAACGCTGGGTAAAGGCACGGCCAATACCTGAAATCGCGCTTCCGATCATGTGCGCAGTAGCCCCGTCACGCACCATGCGGATATAGGTTCCTCGCAGGTCACGCAAAAGTGATCTCAGGCCTTCAACTGAGGTCTGGTTAGAGATTCTGTTAACCAAGTACAAACTGCTATGCGATTCGTACCTGATGATATCCGACAGGTTTATAAGGCCAATTGGATTACCATCGTGCACAACCGGCAAGTGATGAATATTGCGGCGCAACATCACAAGCATGGCTTCAAACACTGAATCATCGGAGCCAATTACAACCGGATCGACTGTCATAATGTCGCTGGCACGAGTTTCGTCAGCGTTTAGGCCCACTGCAACAAATCGCGTGCGAAGGTCTCTATCTGTGACGATCCCTTCTATTTCAGCCGTCTTTAAACCTGCCGGAGACATGACTAGAACGCAGGATACACTTTGCTCAGTCATGATTTTTGCAGCTCCGCCGACAGAGATATCTGACGTGACCCACACCAAGGGACGTGAGATGAGGGCGCGACATTTGAGCTGAATAAGCTCACTAGCACGCCCCTGAGCTTCAACAGCAGTTTTGAGTCTCGAGTTTCCCTCTGCTTCAACGAAGTCAGCGAAAGCATCATGTTGCGCACAAAGGTCAGCGAAAACGTCGGCAGGGATGTAATAGATCAGGCTATCTTCCAACGCTCGGGCGGGAAAGCGTACCTTGTTGCTACGTAACAGACCTGCCTGACCGAATAGGTCACCTTCGACGAGACGGTCATAGAGCTCACCATTACGCCGGTAAATCTCCACCGCACCACTACGAACATAATGCAGATCCTGAATGGTCGCACCGGCTTCAAGAATGTCACTGCCGGCTTTGAAATAACTCACTTCAATTCGCCGAGCGATGGCGTCTACCGACTCCTTTGGCAGGGCATCAAAAGGAGCGAAACGATAGAGGTGGTCGCTAATCTCCTGTAACTCAATCTGCATGAAACCTCGTGATGCTGGAAAAATAAAAGTCGCGAGCGCCATAGTTGGCGAATGGGAATAGTCTTTCTGTATCGGCCACCACATCACATCCTGTGACTAGGATCAAGCTTCGTGGCTGACTTACGTTATGCGTTGTAACCACTTTGAGTAACTGCGTACGGTAATTTTTGCGATACCTAAAGGATCAATATTAATCGCCCCGGGTTTCTGAGGTGTTCAGCAATCACTATTCGCCTAGAAATGCCCCTCCTGAAATGCGGCAACCAGCCAAAAGCGGACTGATCGAACCTTGCCTCATCTTGTGTCCTTTTGAGGCTTCGATATCTCTAGGAGAGCCGGGGCGGATTCAGGGGCTGAAATCCTATAAGGGTCTCGACAGGGTCTTTGATCGCCTTTAGGGGGAGCTCAGAATCTCAGGTGACACCTTTGAAATCCATGTCTTTTACCAGCAATTATATGCAGGAGATTCAAAATGAGCATTGATTGGATCAACTTCACGCCTTGGACTTCATTAGCTGGAGGCGCCTTGATAGGGCTGGCTGCTAGCTTGTTTGTTCTCGCGAATGGACGCATCGCCGGCATCAGTGGACTGCTTGGAAGCGTGCTGCGATTCGATAGTGAGGGTTGGAGTGAGAAGGTGTTATTTCTTCTTGGTCTACTGATTTCTCCGTTGTTGTGGGGAGCGTTTACCGTAATGCCAGAGATCGAGATTAAGGCAGGGTGGCCGACGCTGATCATTGCGGGCTTGCTTGTCGGAGTGGGTACTCGTTACGGATCTGGTTGTACAAGCGGCCATGGCGTTTGCGGGATCTCTCGACTCTCAGCACGATCCATCACGGCAACGATGTGCTTTATGTTTGCTGGCTTTGCAACGGTGTACGTCACCCGTCATGTGGTGGGAGCATGAAAATGATCAAGTTGACCGCCTTTTTTGCAGGACTGATCTTCGGCCTTGGTCTTCTCCTGGCAGGCATGGCGAATCCCGCCAAAGTATTAGCTTTTCTTGATTTGGCCGGGGCCTGGGATCCATCACTCGCACTGGTGATGGGTGGGGCCATCGCGGTGGCGATTATTCCCTTGAATTGGGCGCGCAAAAACAAACAATCCTTGTTGGGTGCCCCGATGCAGTTTCAAATGAAAAGGGAGTTGGATTCCCGCTTGATTGGCGGCAGCCTGTTGTTCGGTATAGGTTGGGGTCTTGCGGGGATATGCCCTGGGCCAGCGTTAACAATTCTGCTTACAGGGCACGGCCAAATCATCATATTCGTATTGGCCATGTTGGCCGGAATGTACTTGTTTAACCTATTAGAACGTAGCGCACGACCCGATTAGGCTGAAACCGTGGACATGAGTACAGCACAGTCAGACTCTCAAACCTGCTGACCAGATCGATAACACGTATTTCCGGCCAATGAATATTTGATGTCCGGGCTGAACGATTCACAAGTCTTCATTTTCGCTGAGCGATTCTTGCTGGCCTGGAACCGAATAAAACTTTCGCTGATGGCGTTTAGATTTTGATTGAACGATCCGGACTATGCTGCAAATTCCAATACCCAACTCGACCCTCGCGCAGAATCTGACAGCCAAAGCTGACCGATTGAAAAACCAAACAAGCACGCCTTCGTGACCGCTTTGCTGCTGATCTGCGGCTGTCAGCCCCACTCGATGTCACCGCCACAACTGCGGCGTGGTTTATTACGCCCATAGAGCCCAACTTGACCGAGCTCATGCTAGACGAATCGTCGGCGACCATGGGCTGATCGCCCTGAAAACCTACCCAGGAAGTATCGGCAAGTAAAAAAAGGAGTGATCGAATCAACATGTTTTGGAGGTGCTGTCTTTAGATTTTGAACCAGTTAGTTGATCAAAGATTTCAACAAGTAAAGTTCTAGTTCGGGTGACTGTTAGCATGGGTGTAGCATTCGCGCTGCCCTCGGGAGATACCCCGAGTAAGTTAGTTGTTAGAGCGGATGATGCGCTTTACTGTGCAAAACAAGCTGGTCGTAATAGGGTCTGTTCTGCTCGTGGTAATGATGACGCTTCGCAAGTTACGACAATGTCGACAAATGACTCTTAGTGTTTGGCGGCAAGTTTAAGCGGATTGAATAAAGTAAACGTGGCTTTTATTTTTCAAGGAAAGTCACAGCCTGCGCGAAGCGGCTATTTATTGGAGCTGTTTTACACCCTGGTCGTGTTGACGCGATGGAGGACTCATAGAGTTTGGTGGCAGCTTGTTCGTTGTTGCCAATGGGCCGCATTCCGAGCGCAGACGGATTACCAGGTGCAAAATACCCTATGGAAATACTCATTAAGCTTTTCATATTAGCTGCCGATACCCTTGACACAGGGCAAGGGATCTATCTAAATGAGAAACAATCAACCGGTCACGCAGCGCGAGATTGCCTTGGGAGCGCAACAAAAACTTATTTCTACAACTGATGCACGAGGTGTCATTACGTATTGCAATGATGCTTTTGTCGAGATCAGCGGTTTCAATAAGTCAGATCTAATAGGCGCGCCCCAAAATATCGTCCGACATCCCGATGTCCCCTCTGCCATATTTGCTCATATGTGGGGCGCTCTCAAACAGGGCCAGCCTTGGATGGGTATCGTAAAGAACCGAACTAGCAGTGGCGACCATTACTGGGTGAATGCTTATGTCACTCCGATTTTCGAGGGCAGCCAGGTAATTGGTTATGAATCGGTCAGAATTAAGCCTACGACCGATCAAATTCGACGCGCAGAGAACCTTTACAATCGCCTAAACCTAGGCAAGTCGGCTATTCCCAGCAGTGACAAATGGCAACCTGTACTCATGGACTGGCTACCACTTTTGGCTATGGGGCTAGTGGGCTCCTTAGGGGGAGTATTTTTCAGTACTTCTCTGGCATTAACCTTGGCGGTATTAATATCTGTTCTCTTCGGGCTGATTGTTTCGCGTCAGAAAAATCAAGGGGCGCTGCATCTGTTGAAAATGGCTGACCCCACAACCTCGGATCAGTTAATTGCACAGATGTATAGCGATGAGCGCGGCCCACAGGCGCGGCTTGAAACCGCATTTGTGAGCCAGACATCGAGGCTCAAGACTTGCCTTACTCGTTTGCAAGACACCGCAGAGCAGCTCACTGGTCTGGCTGAAAGATCGGATAACCTTGCCTCAGATAGCTCGCGCGGACTTGAACGTCAGCGAGTCGAGACTGAGCAAGTGTCAGCTGCAGTTAGTCAGATGGCTGCGACCACGCAGGAGGTCGCAACCCACGTTCAGAGAACCGCTAGCGCTACTCAAGAAGCCAATGAGCTAACAGGACGGGGCCGTGATGTAGCTCGAGATACCCGAGAGGCCATCCAACGCCTCTCGATCGTTGTCGGAGAGACTGGCCAAGCGGTTGCACAGTTAGCTAAAGACAGCAATGAAATCGGAACGGTTGTCGATGTCATTAAAGGTATTGCCGATCAAACCAACTTGCTTGCTTTGAATGCCGCGATCGAAGCTGCACGTGCTGGAGATATGGGCCGAGGCTTCGCTGTGGTTGCAGACGAGGTGCGTCAGTTGGCGCAACGCACCACTCAGTCAACTATTCAAATTCATAGCCTGATCTCCAAGCTGCAAACCTCGTCAATTTGTGCTGTTAAAACCATGGAGAATGGACATCGCCAAGCTGAAGAAGGAGTCGCCTGGGTACTAGAAGCTGACAAGGCATTGGTTGGAATTAGTGATGCGGTAGCTCACATTACTGATATGACCACCCAGATCGCCGCAGCGACTGAAGAGCAAACTGCCGTTGCAGAGGAGATTAGTCGCAACATTACGACCATCGCAAATCTTGCAGATCAAACATCTGAACAAGCAAGAAGCTCGGCAGAGCTCAGCAAAGAATTAACTCAAACAGCGACGACCCAGTACTCATTGGTCGAACGATTCAACCGTTAACAAACGAACCTTCTCGACAAAAGCCCGCTCTGCGCGGGCTCTCAATTGCGCTCTTAGCCGGGCTCTGATCTCAAGGTTTTGCGAGAGCAAATCCAAGGTTTAGAGGGGCTTGTTGATAGCGGTGCCAATCAGCTAACCCTCTCCCATGCTGAGCGCAAAGTGTCCCGGTTTCTGTCAGAAGCATTCGCCCAGTTACCGATGTGACTCGTGCTTACACGTGGTAAATACCGCGAGCTGACTGGCAGGTTGGGTAGGGGATATGGAGCGGTAGGTGGCGGCGAGCGGAGCGCGCAGGCGTGAGGATGGAAGCCCGCAGGGCCGAGACGTAGACTCGGTTTACGATACCAAAGGCTCTAAGCCGCGCGGCGTATATCAGTGAAGCCGCGTCGCCCTAGAAACCCGTTAGATGAACATTAGTCAACATGAGATATTAATATAAACACCGCCTGTTTGCGAACTCTTCCATGTTGTTTTGTTGCCCGACTGACATCCAAAGCTACACACTAAAAAATCAACGGATCAAAATGAAAGATAGACTGTCAATATATACCAATTAGGAATTGGTCAAAGCTAAAGATGGGTTGTCAATATATGTAAATTAGAAATTTGTCAAAATGAAACATGGACTGTCAATATATACCAATTAGATTGAGGTGTATTGAAAGCTTGCACCTTACCATGCTTGCAAGATATTTTTTTTGATTATGATGACCAAAATAAACTGATTAAAGGTCATTGGCTAAAATGAACTACACAGTATATCCTCCACAAGAAGTCGACAACGCTCTGACTGCCAGAGCTGCAATTACGCACTTGGGAGAACATCTACAAGCGTTCCTGAATGCGAATAATATTGCAAACTGGGCTCCGGCGGACGATTACACCCTCAGAGACGACAGAGTGGCAGATGTTCTAGTGTATCTTGGTACCTCGAAGGGTATGAGTATCGCTCAGATTAAATATCAAGCGAAGAAAATTATGAAAGTGGTAAGGTTATCCGGTAGTACGATGAAGCTGAGCTTTGCCTACAACCTTATTGCTAATTGTCTAGGATATGCGCATTTTCAATTTGCTTACATGTGCCGTTCAGTTGATCATTATGTGGAAAACCTATGGCCGTTGGGGTTGCTGAGTAATGGTTGTTTATTTACAGACATGGAGCGATCAAATTGGCCGTCTTCATCGGTTTCGTTAAGAATGCGCGAAAACATTCAGTTCAATAAGATTCGGGATGGGGTTGTCAAAGAAATAAAGCGGAAGAGTAAAAAGGAACGGAGTCAAAAAGAAAATGATTTTTTGACGATAAGAAATACTACCCTGACCCGAAGAGCGACTATGCCAATCGGAACGCGCGAGTAGATATTTTTGAATCTGCCTCACCTTTAGGCAAGACGTGATCCTGGAGCAAACCTGAGGCCTTATTAGTCGTGATGGAAATAGGCTGTCTACTGCAACATTCCATGCCCGTCAGCCAGCTAGGCTTGTAACTTCTGGAGGGCCTTGTCAGTGAGGGTACGTCTATGCCATGAGTCCTACTAAGAACACTGACCAAAATGCGGCATGCGGCAGCAGAGCATGTACACATCCTGGACACCAGTCCCTGGTTCCTTAAGTCCGTTAGAGAAGCTGAGATCTTTTGACCAAGGGTTAGGTTCCTTGAGCTAAAATGCTACTAGTCGATGGTAAAATCATCCGCCTTGGAAATTCGACTTATAGATAGAGTCCCCGTCGGCACTGTTAGCTAAACGGCGAAGAACCAGTGACGCACCGGTTATCGCTCCCCAGACATTCGAGCAAGGAAGATCGATGTACGTTGCTTTCGAGCTGAACGGATACCAACCCCTTCGCAAGGTTTCTTCATTGGAAACCTGCCGTTTCAAAGAGCAGGCGAAGAGCACCTTTAACAGGCTTTCTGATTACATGTTGGGTAAGTTCATAGGCATGGATGTAATCAACGCGGAACAGCTTACTGGCCATTTGTTCACTTCCAAGAAGGCCAATGTGTTCCTATCCCATTCGCATTGGGATGCTGATCAAGCATACGACATACCTGATGGGGTGCTCAAATTGTGCGTTCGCGTTGCCATGGCTGGCTATGTACTACAGTGGTACCACCTCGATTGCTCACCCGACCATAGCATCACGGATAAGGCTTACCTACTATGACTCAAGCCAGAGCATGAGTCGCCGGGGCAATTGCTACGACAACTCGCCGATGAAGCCTGTATTTCGAAGCTTGAAAACCGAGTGGATACCTTCAGTGGGTTATATGTCGGTTCAGCAGGCGCAACGGGACATCAGCCATTATTTGATGCATCGCTACAACTGGATACGGCCTCATGCATTCAATGGCGGGCTCGCGCCTGCTCAGTCCGAGAAAAAACTTAACGCAGTGTCCGGGATTACTTGACCACTACACCATTGTTTTTTGTTACATGATCCTCGGCATCGCAGGGGGAGGTGATAACAAATCCTTTGGCCGTATGGGCGCAAAGTCCCTGATTTACTTCTTTGCGATCACCAGCCTGGCCATTGTCATGGGGCTGGTCTTTGCCAACGTGTTCGAGCCCGGTAAAGGCACCGAGATAGCAGGCATTGCGCACAGCGGCACTTCTACGGTCACGATGGAGCCTTCAAAAGGCGCGCTGATCATTCTGCAAAACATCGTGCCCGATAACGTCATCGTTGCAATGTCGGAAGCGAAGTTGCTGTCAGTGCTGTTTTTTGCCGTACTGCTCGGGATGGCGTTGAACGCATTACCCAAAACCAGGAGTGCGCCGGTCATTGCGGTTATTCAGGGTTTGTCCGATGCAATGTTCAAGGTCGTCTCGTTTGTCATGGCGTATGCGCCGATTGGCGTGTTCGGGATGATCGGGGCGACAGTCGCGACCTTTGGCTTTGCTTCACTGTTGCCATTGCTCAAGTTGATTGGTGTCGTGTACCTCGCACTGATTACCTTTGCCCTGGTGTTCCTGGGAGGTATTTGTTATCTGATCGGCGAAAACGTGTTCAAGCTGATCAAGTACTTCAGGGATGAGCTGATCCTGGCTTTTTCCAGTGCTGCCTCGGCAGCCGTGATGCCACAGTTGATCAGCAAGCTCGAAGCCTATGGCGTTCCACGGCGAATTGTCAGCTTCGTGGTACCGGTCGGTTACGCCTTCAACCTGGATGGCGCGTCCATTTTCCTGGGAGTGGCGACGATCTTTATCGCTCAGCTTTATGGCATTGAACTGTCGCTGACCCAGCAAATTCTGTTGGTGGTGACGATGGTCTTGACGTCAAAGGGCGCAGCAGGAGTGCCTGGGTTCGCGATCATTATTCTCTCGGCCACCCTGGCATCGGCCGGACTGCCGTTGGAAGGGGTTGGATTGATCGCCGGTATTTTCAGGATTATCGACAGCGGAACTACGACCTTGAATGTTCTCGGGAATGCCATTGCTCCCCTGGTGATCGCCAAGTGGGAGAGGGCTCCACTCGTACGTCAGGCTAGCGCGAGCGTTGGGCAAAGCACCTGATCTGAGATGTATAAGAGCCTTCCACGTTGAGAGCGTCGAAGGCTCTTTTTATGTCGATTGAGCACAGGGCTGGGAGCTGAGCTGTATGCGCGCAGAGGCGAACGTATAAAGTTGACGGACAAGGGTTGTGAGCCGACGAAAAATAATCAGCTTTAAATAATGGATCGACCGCGTAAAATCAGTCCCCTGTACGAGGGCAGGAGCCCGCCTGACAGGAAAACGCAAACGACGCCCAGCGCGTCATTTGATTCCTGCAGGTCACTCAGGAGGACAGGCCGTACGGGTGGGCCAAACTGCTCAATTCGCAATCGATTGCGTGTATTACTTCCACCCAGTCTTACCCGTGTAGATAACATTCGTCCGAGGTGCCAACGTGTCCAGACTTTCCCATCAGCAACTGCGGGTCGAATTTCGCAAGTTACTCGCTTCTACATCCTGCTTTCACACCGCCTCCGTGTTCGATCCCATGTCTGCCAGAATTGCCGCCGACCTGGGTTTTGAAGCCGGTATCCTGGGCGGTTCGGTTGCTTCGCTGCAAGTATTGGCAGCCCCAGATTTTGCCCTGATCACATTGAGTGAATTTACCGAGCAGGCGACCCGGATCGGGCGTGTGGCACAGTTGCCGATCATTGCCGATGCCGATCATGGTTACGGCAATGCGCTCAATGTGATGCGTACCGTGGCGGAGCTGGAGCGTTCCGGCGTGGCTGCATTGACCATCGAAGATACCCTCCTGCCTGCGCAATTCGGCCGCAAATCGACCGATCTGATCTCGATTGAAGAGGGCAGTGGCAAGATCAAGGCTGCCATTGAGTCTCGCGTAGATCCTGAACTGGTGATCATTGCCCGAACCAACGCCGGGACGTTATCCGTCGAGCATGTGAAATCCCGTATCAAGGCTTACACCGAGGCCGGTGCAGATGGTATTTGCCTGGTTGGCGTGAAGGATTTTGCTCACCTTGAGCAGATTGCCGAAGGCGTCGAGCTTCCGCTGATGCTGGTGACCTACGGAAACCCCGAACTGTCCGACAGCCAGCGTTTGGCTGCGCTGGGCGTGCGGATCGTGGTAGCCGGGCATGCGGCTTATTTTGCTTCGATCAAAGCCACTTACGACTGTTTGCGCGAACAGCGCAATGTCACCTGCAGCACCTCTGATCTGAGTGCTACAGAGTTGACCCACACCTACACGCGACCAGAGCGTTATCAGGTGTGGGCCAAAGAGTTCATGAACGTAGACGAGTAGTTAAATAAAGTGATCATGTTCAGCGACTGATTACCGTGGCAGGCATCAGGTTTTTTTCAGAACCTGCTCGGTAATCAGCTGGACAAGTGACTTCACAGGCTCGCTGAGGCTGCGGCGCGCGCGATGCACGAGCCCGATATCACGATGAAATGTCCGTTGCTTCAGGTCTATGGCCCGAACCTCTGCCGGCCATCCTTGATGGGTTGCCGTTTCTGGAACCAGCGCAACGCCCACCCCATTGGCAACCAGCTTGATGATCGCATCCAGCTCATCGAGTTCGCATACTTCTCGCAAAACCACATGGGTTTGGCGCAAGAATCGGTCAACCTGCCGACCGCCGAAAGACGATCGGTCGTAGCGTATGAATGGCTCGGTCGAGACCAGTTCAGACCAGTCATCCCCGGGCATGTCGGCCGGCACGATGAGCCGATAGGGTTCGCGCGCCAGCGTTGTCCATCGCAAGTCACTTTGAAGTGAGAAAGGCGGGCGGATGATCACAGCCATGTCGATCTCGCCAGCATCCACCTGATTGACCAGCTCCATTGAAAGGCCCGGAATCACTCGAGTCCTGCACTCCAGGAATAGTTGGTGAAACTGCGCCAGTGCTTCCGGTAAAAAAGAGCGTTGCACAGAGGCAATGGCTCCAATCGTTACCAGAATGCTTGCAGGCAGCCCAACAGTTGTTGTGCCCAGATTCTTGAACTGGCGCACCAGCTCCTGTCCCTGCAACAGCACTTGATGACCCATCCGGTTGAGTTGGGCCGAGCGGCCTTGTCGGTCAAACAGCTCGACGCCGAGTTCCGCCTCCAGACGTTGCATTTGCGCACTGACAGCTGCCTGGGTCAGCCCAATCTTGCTGCCCGCAGCCGCAAAGGTGCCTTCTCTCGCCACGGCGATGAGGGTTTTCAATTCTTTAATCATGGTCAAATAATAGTTATGTTTATGCGGTAAATATATTCATTTCTGTTGTTGGTTGTCGCCGGTGACGGTGAAGCCAACTCACCGGTTTCAGGGCGGATACGTCGTCTATGAGCACGTTGCCCATCGCTGGCAGGAGGGGCGTGTGCGCACCGTTTAAAAGCATGCGACCCACGATGCTTTTTTGATAGCATGCGCCGCACTATGAAGAAACCAGTCCAAGACATGCGCCAGCACATCATTGATGTCGCCCGATCGCTTATGACCCAAAAAGGTTACACGGCGGTTGGCCTGACCGAGTTGCTTGGCGCCGCCGGCGTGCCTAAAGGCTCGTTTTATCACTACTTCCGCTCCAAGGATGAATTTGGCCAGGCACTGCTCGAAGAGTACTTTGAAGAGTACCTCTCGCGGGTTGATGTGCAGATGGCCAAAGAGGGCAGCGGGGCAGAGCGACTGCTGAATTACCTGCGGTATTGGGCCCAGACCCAGGCTTTTGATCACACCGACCAAAAATGCCTGGTGGTCAAACTGGGGGCAGAAGTGTGTGATCTCTCCGAAAACATGCGTGCCGTCCTTGAAAAAGGCACTGCGCTGATCATCGAGCGGATGACTCGCTGCGTTGAGCAAGGCAAATCCGATGGTTCCATCACCGCGCCCACTGAAGCCTCTGTACTGGCAGAAGCGCTTTATCAGATGTGGCTGGGTGCCTCTTTGCTGGTCAAGGTCAACAGAACCCACGCACCGTTTGATGTGGCGTTTGAAATGAGCCGTCGGCTGTTGGCCTGAAAAGCAGTCAGCGCAAAGCCAGCCTCATCATTGGGCAAGTGAAGGGGCGAGCATCGCCACGGCGGTGGCGCCGATGCCCTCAAGGTCTTCGCGACTGGCCCCATCATGGGCCTGCAACGACATGCCCTCGAGCAATGTATTCAACGCACTGGCGAGAATGCGGGTATTGGTCTGCGGCTTGAGTTGACCGTCCTCAGCCCCGCGATCCAGTCGTTGCTGCAGGTAGTCCCGACCTTCCTGGCGCAGGGCTTTGAGTGCCGCCGAAACCTCTGCGGCATCCTCTGAAACGTTGACCGCCGCCAGAACCACCATGCAGCCACACGGAGCCAGGGGTTCTGTCAGGATGGTGGCTGATGCCTGGAAAAAGTCGCTGATGCCGCGCACCAGGTCCGGCTCACTGCCCATTTTTTCCCAGGTGGCATCCCAGAAGGTCGCTTCGTAGTAGTCGACGGCTTCCAGAAACAACTTGGCCTTATTCCCAAACGCCGCGTACAGGCTGGGTGGGTTGATACCCATCGCGGTACACAGCTCTGCCACCGATGCAGGTTCATACCCGCGCCTCCAGAACACCGTCAGGGCCTGAAGCAGCGCCTGGTCGCGGTCGAACGTGCGAGGGCGCCCCTTGGTGCGCGGAGCGGAGGATGAGATGGCGTTGGTCATGGGGTGGACTACCTTAATGCCTGTCGCCAGAAAATCGCGTCTGGAGACGATGTTTAGGGGCCGATGATACACAAAATGACCCGAGCCCGTTGTGCGGTGCCAGCTGGCGGCAGTTTGAGGCAGGCCAGATACGACAGACCGTTGATCGAGAGTCATCCTGATCTTGGATAATTCCTAGACGACCGGTCTATTCATGCCTTAGGATACCTGCACCATTCACCCGGCTCGAACGCTGTATCGAGCTGGGACGCGCAGCGCTTAAAGATCCCTGACCAGGGCAAAGCGACTTTTTTATTACCTTAATAGACGACTGGTCTATTAATTCAGGTTGACCATGACAGATAACAGTAACCGTACCGACTTGTTCACCCCCGTCACCATGGGTGACATTGAACTGGCTAATCGCATCGTAATGGCCCCTGTCACCCGCAGTCGCTATGGCGAAGACGGCATCCCCAATGAGATGCACGCGGAGTACTACGCGCAGCGTGCCACAGCCGGTTTGATCGTTGCCGAAGCCACCAATATCTCCCCTCAAGGCCGCGGTTATGCCGCTACGCCCGGCATCTGGAGCGACGAACAGGTTACAGGCTGGAAGAAAGTTACCGATGCCGTGCACGCTGCCGGTGGCAAGATCGTCAGCCAGCTCTGGCATGTGGGTCGTTTCTCCAGCGTAGAGTTGCAGTCAGACGGCGTTGCGCCGGTCGCACCTTCTGCGATCCAGGCTGAAGGTCAAACCTATACCGCGAATGGTTTTGTTCCGGTGTCGATGCCTCGAGCACTCGAAACCGATGAAATTCCGGGGATCATCGAACAGTACAAACGCGCTGCCGAAAATGCCAAGCGCGCCGGTTTCGATGGTGTGGAAGTTCACTCTGCCAATAGCTACCTTCTGGATCAATTTCTGCGCGACTCGACCAACCACCGAACCGACCACTACGGCGGCTCGATCGAAAACCGTGCACGCCTGACCCTGGAAGTGACAGACGCGATCGTCAAGATCTGGGGCAATGACCGCGTCGGTATCCGCTTGTCTCCGGTTACACCCGACGCCGGTAACACCCCCCCGGACAGCAATGTGATGGCACTGCACGGCTACCTGATCCAGCAGTTGAACGCCTTCAATCTCGCCTACCTGCATTTTGTTGAAGGGGCGACTGCAACTTCCCGTGAAGTGCCGGAAGGCGTGGACATGGACGCCCTGAGCGCACAGTTCAATGGCTTCTTTATCGGTAACAACAACTACGACCTGGAGATGGCAATCGAGCGTCGCGCCCAAGGCAAGATCGATGCAGTAGCATTTGGCCGGCTGTTTATTTCCAACCCTGATCTGGTTGAGCGCTTGCGTTGTGACAGCGAACTGACCATTGCACCCCGCGAGTCCTATTACGGTGGTGGCGCCAAGGGCTATACCGACTGGCCTGTCGGCAGCTACTGATCACGGCTGTACCAGCGGTGATCAACAATGCTGGCGACGTCACGTGACGTCCTTGGCCTCCACACTCAATGCTTCGCCGATGGCATAGAAATGGCCTCCCGCGATGTAGTGCAGGCTGCGAAGGTCCGGATGGGCGGTTTCAAAGTGCCAGTGCCCATCCCTGAAGACTCGGGTGTCTGCCCAGGCACCCACCACCTCGCCGATAAACAAGTCATAACTCGCCTGGTTGTGAGGCTCGTGTATCAACGTGCACGCAAGCCACGCCGAACAGCCCGCAACGAAGGGCTGGTCATGGCCGGGCATGCTGAATAACTGGACATTGCTCTTCGCCAGTTTGTCCGGCGTATCGGACAGGCTCATGCTGCCAACATCACTGGTCAGTTTGAGCTGGGCCACGGTAGGAACCTGGATCACGAAAACGCCACTGCCCTCTACCAACTCACGAGTCCGGGTCATCTTGTCCAGCACTACAGTCACTTTTGGCGGTGAAAAATCCAGCGCGCAGGCCCACGCAGCGGCCATGACATCCTTTACCCCGTCGTGCTGAGCAGATACCAGTACGGTAGGGCCGTGATTGATCAGCCTGTAGGCCTTTTCAAGGGGTACAGCGGCAATGTGGTCGTCCATCGTTACTCCAGAAAAAAAGGCCTCGAATCCATGAATGGACCGGGGCCGTTCAGGTTTAAACCGAAGCCGTTCTGCTCAGGTGAAGCTGAAGGCTTTCATGGCCACCTACGATGAGCGACCCGATGGCAGGGGTCAATTCGGTCTTCGAACCGGGCGCTATATTTCACCTTTGCCACTTATTACGCGCGCTTGTTTTTACCCGCGTCTACGCGCCTCGGGAATGCGTCTGCACGGGTCAGGGGGCCACGTGGGTGTGGTAAATCTTGCTGACTACGGTCCACTGGCCTTCAACTTTCAGCAGGTTGAAAAAGTCGGTGAAACAGAAGCCGGAGATGTCGTTGGTATCGATGCGTGCACTGGCAGCCGTGCCGACGATATCGATGTTGACGATTGCGCACTGGGCTTCTGGGGAAGGGCGGAATGCGTTGTCGATGATGTCGAACAACCCTTGAATCGGGCCGCCGGTGAGTTTGCTCTCGGCGTCTACGCCAAAGATCGTCGCCTGCTCGCTGAAGGCAGGTTTCATGATGCTGCTGTTGGCGTGTTTGCCACCTTCGTTGTACTGGTTCAGTACAGCGACGATTGCGTTGTATTCCTGCACGTAAGTCGGATTGCTCATGATGGGGTCCTGTTTGTGGGTTCGCTCAACCATTAATGTAGTGGTCACTACTTAAGTGTGTTGATTCTATAGCGAGCACTACAGTTTATGCCAATGATTTCGTGGGCGGTCGTCGGGTGTGATGTAAATGGCAAGGCTTCGCCTCAAACGGGTTACCGTTCAGGCAATCCATCAGCGAGCAGGCGAAGCACCGCAGAGCACGGGAAGGTGCCAAGGGCGGGCATAAAGGGCGGGGGCACGAGCAGCTTCGTGCCAAGGGCAATGCATGTGGGGGTTGCAGTGGTCGTGTTTAAACGCCGGTGGTAAACCGGCACGCAGCGTTACAAGGACATGCGTTCGACAAGGGGGCAGGGCACCTTGTGAGTGAAGGGCTCATCCTTGTTTTCGATCAGGTGCAAGGCGGCACGACGGCCCATCTCGTAATAGGGCAGTTGCACGGTGCTCAGGGGCGGGTAAAACAACTCCGCGACTCCGATCATGTTGTCGAAGCCAAGCACCGCAACGTCCGCCGGAATTCTCAAACCCTGGCCAAGCAGGAACTGATAGGCAACCAGGGCGATACGGTCGTTACCACACACCAGCAGGTCGAAGGTCGGCTTTGCCGGTGACTCGCCCAACTGTCCCTTGAGCGCTTCAATGGTTTCCAGGTACTCGTCATCCGCAGACAAATCATATTGCAGCACACTGTCCAACGGGATGCCTGCCTCTGTGAATGCACGTGACAAGCCCTGCTGGCGCAACTTCCAGGCAATGCTGTGGCGGGGCAGGTTAATGCACAGCGGGCGCCGATAACCCCGTTGAAGTGCCTGGCTCACCGCCTGGTACTGACCCTCTTCGTCATCGGAGACATAACACGCCACACCCGGGCTGGAGCTTATGCAATTGCTCAGTACCAGCGGGTAGCTGCGCAGCGCCTCAGGTATCTCCAGCTCGCGCAGTTCCATGGAACTGAAGACGATTCCGTCTGGACGATGTGACAGCATCAGATCGATGGATCGCGAGTCCGGTGGGTTTTCGAACACGTTGATGATCAGGACGTTCCAGCCGTTTTCCCGTGCAGTGTGCTCAAGCGACAGCAGCATGTTCACGGCGAAAGGGGTCGTCGCGGTGTCCAGGGCGAAAACCCCGATCAGTTTGCTGCTGAAATGCCCGCCGCGAATATTGCGTGCGGAGAGATTGGGCACATAGCCCAGGGTCTCGATGGCTTGGCGGACAGTCGCCAGGGTTTCGGCATTGAGTTTTTCGGGAGTGTTGATCGCTCGAGACACGGTCATCAGGGAAACCCCCGCCAACCGTGCAACATCTTTAACCGAGGCCATTTACGAATGCCATTGAGTTTTCTCCATGCATGAAAGTCATGTCCGGCAAGAGCATGACATCATGGCAATGGTGACGTAAATGACCGAGTCTTTCGCCCGCGTCGGCTCGACCGTTTCAGGTCAGAAAAAATAATACTTGAAGCGCACCCGGGCACCATAACGATCGCTGTCGTCATTTGCCCGACTCCCATCGTTATCGGGAAGGTTGAGCATTGACCAATAGGCACCCAGATCAATATTGAAGTTGTCCATGTCCATGACATTGGTGATGCGATAGGACGTATGGATCGTGTGAATGTCATACCGGCCAGGAACAGTTGCCACACCGTCTTTGGCAACCAGATCATTCATGTTGAACGCTTGAATATCATTTTTGGCAAAGATGTAGCCGAGTTCAAAGTTGCGCCACAATATATTGCTCCCGGCACTGAAGTCTTTTTCATCCTTGGCGTTCATGTAGGCCGTGCTGATATTAAAGACAATGCCATTGGTGGGATCTTCTTTTAATGAGTTCCAGGTAAAGGTCGCACCGTATCCAGTGCGTTGTGACTGGTCTTGAATATCTCCCGAGGCATCGCGAAAGCCATACGCATTGCTGACGATGTTGGTTTCCATCGCCAGCGCGATGGAGGCTTTGTCGAAACGTAACGCGGCGACGGGCCGGACGTAGGCTGCATTTTTTTCATTTTCCAGCACATTGCCGTGATAGCCATTGTCGGCAAACAGGGTGGTGCCGTCCTTTACCAGGGTATTGAGTTCGAGGTACAGCGGCCCTGCCTCCTTGCTCAGCAGTACCGCGCCGCCACCGCTGCTGCGCCCGCGTCCTTCTTTCATCATATAGATGTAGCCGAAGCCATCGCTGTACAGGTCGTTGGAGGTATTGCCCGAATACTGGATGAACGTGTCCTGGTTAAGCGGGAACATGTCGTAGGCTTCAAAACGGCCAACTTTGATTTTCCAGTTTTTCTCCTGACCAAAAAAGAACGCCGCATCATCAGCACTCAAGTTCCCGGACACATTAACCAGTGGCTGAACGCTAAAGCCGGCGAACTGATCATTTTTGCCTTTGCGGTAGCCATCGAGTCCTAAAAGAATTCGCCCGTTGATATCCCATTTTTCCGAGTCACCGACACGCCAGTCTTTATTGTCATCGGTTTTGAACGACGTCAACTGACCCGCACTACTGGCGGCATCAAGGTTGAACTCTACATCGCCGTAAACTTTCAAATCGCCGTGTTCCGTAGTCCAGGTCATATCCGCCATGCCCGACGAAGAAAACATGCCCAGTAAACAAACAACTAAACTCTTTTTCATGGCCGTGCCCAATCAAGTTATGGACGCACTTTCCCTTGCCCAAAGAATGGGAGGCATGCGATTTTTTTTTTTAGTGTGCTGCGCGAGCAAGCCCAGCGACGTTCAATGCTCAACGTTCTGCTTTTTTAGTGCGCAAAGGCACCGCCGCTACACGACTGCTGTCGTGGCCGGTGGTGAAGGCGCGTGATCCGGGACGGTGGAGGAGGGGGTTCGAGAAGACTCCGAGCGCAAGGTCAAGCACGAGATCAGGAGGCAAGCGCCCACGACTCCCGCCATTAGGACATACACGCTGGAAAATCCAATATGGTCATAGCCATACCCGGCGACGGGGGCCAGGAACATGGCGGTCAACGACTGGGCAGCCTGGAAGCCCACGAGATAAATGGTCGAAGACAAGCGCGAATCGAAATTACCGGCAATGTACTTGAATGCAGAGACGAGCAAGATCGGCACTTCGAGGGCATGCAACATCTTGCAGCTGGCTATCACCCACACATCCACGGCCACTCCGGACCCCAAAATGCGCACGAACATGATGGTGCCTGTGAGGATCAAGCCATTCTTGGCTCCGATCCGCGATACCAGCCAGGGTGCGAACAGCATGCACAGCGCTTCAACGAAGACCTGCGAGGAGTTGAGATAGCCGTAGGCGCGTATCCCGTCTTCCGGGTTCGGATAAAAGGAGGAGAAGTACACGGGGAACTGTTGGTCGTAGACCGCGTAAATCCCGCAAACCCCAGTCATGAACAGGCCGAATGCCCAGAAACGAGGCAGGGTCATGAGTACCCAGAAATCTTTCATCCGCAACGGGTTGGCAAACGCCTTGGCCGCCCGGGATGTTGAGTCGCAATACTTGCCCAGGTCCATGCGAAACAGGATCAGCAGAAAGATGATGCCGGAAGCCGTGCTCATGTAGAACATGATGTTGGGGTTGATGCTGAACATGACCCCCACCACACCGGTGGCAGAAGCCCAGCCCAGCGATCCCCACAGCCTGGCCTTGCCGAACTCAAAGCCCATGTAGCGCGATAACCGCTCAGTGTAGGACTCCATCAGTCCAGCCCCTGCGAGCATGGCAAAGCCCAGAAACGCCGCACCCACCACGACGCCCAGTACCAGGTTCGTGGCCAACAGCCAGGAGTAGACATAGATACAAAAAGGCGCAGTGCAGCAGAGCAGGACACCAATCCAGACCAGCAGTTTTTTCGACATGCCCAGTCGATCCTGGAGCACGCCATAGAAAGGCAGGATAAGCATGGCCGCAATGGTGTTGGCCGCAAAGACCATGCCCGTTTCGGCACCATTCAGACCTATGGCTTTGTGAATCCAGATAGAGAACAGCGAGAAGCTGGATGAGAATGCGAAGAAGAAAAAATAAAGCAAACCACTGACTTGCATGTACTCGATTTTTCTAGAAGCGCGCATTGAGGCACCCTCTTGTTTTTATTTTTGATAACGTTAACATCGAAGATATTACGCGCTTGGCGGTTGCTCGCTGTCAAGCGTAATTCCAGGGGAGGGCCTCAGGGATTGATTCTGATGGCGCGAGGTTTACGCCAACCCGGATGCGCCAGCGACAGGGACGGACCAGAGAGCTGGCCACTCAATACCCATTCAAACAAGGATAATCATGCACGCTGTCTTGCTGGAAAAAGCGCATCACGCCATCAAAGAAAAACTGCCCGAACGCGGCAACGATCATCGCCTCGGTTTTCATCTGTCGCCCCCTGTGGGGTGGATGAATGACCCGAACGGGCTGGTGTATTTTCGGGGTGAGTACCATGTGTTCTACCAGCATCACCCGTACTCACCACAGTGGGGGCCCATGCACTGGGGACACGCCAAAAGCCGTGACCTGGTGCATTGGGAACACTTGCCCATTGCACTGGCGCCCAGTGAGTCCTATGACCGGGACGGGTGTTTTTCAGGCTCGGCAGTGGTGGTCGACGATACGCTTTACCTGATCTACACCGGGCATGTCTGGCTGGGTGCGCCACGGGATGACAATCAGATCGAGCAGGTGCAATGCCTTGCCAGCAGCACCGATGGCATTACCTTCACCAAGCACGGGGTGATCATCGACACACCACCGGCTCCTGAGATCAAGCATTTTCGCGACCCCAAGGTCTGGAAGCGCGGGGAAGAATGGTGGATGGCCCTGGGAGCCCGCAAAGGGGATGACCCCCAGCTGTTAATTTATCGTTCTGCGGACCTGTACCACTGGGAATACCTGAGCTGTGCCCTGCAAGGCGTGCGCGAGTCAGACGGCTACATGTGGGAATGCCCGGACCTGTTCGAACTTGATGGCAGCGACGTGTTCCTCTATTCGCCCCAAGGCCTCAAGCCCAGTGGCTACGACAACTGGAACACATTCCAGAACAGCTACCGAGTGGGCCAACTGGACGACAGCGGCCACTTCAACACGAGCGCAGCCCTGCACGAGCTCGATCACGGCCATGACTTTTATGCTGCCCAAACCCTGCTGGCACCGGACGGGCGACGCCTGCTTTGGGCGTGGATGGACATGTGGGACTGCCCGATGCCAAGCCAGGCGCAACACTGGTGCGGCGCGCTGTCCTTGCCCCGTGAGCTGAGTCGTGAAGGCGATCGCCTGCGCATGCGTCCCGCCCGTGAGCTGACTGCGTTACGCAAGTCCCGACACGGGCTGCAGATCCCGGTGGTGGAGTCTGCCAGTCGTCCCCTCGATGTGCGTGGCGCACTGCTTGAAATTGAACTCGAACTGGATCTGGCTGGCAGCACCGCCGAACACTTTGGTCTCGCGCTTCGCTGCAGCGAAGATCAACACGAGCGGACGTTGTTGTACTTCGATGCCATGGCCCGTCGCCTGGTTCTCGACCGGCAACATTCGGGGGCGGGCGTGAGCGGTGTTCGCAGTGTTCCGATAAGCCCGGAACAGACCCGCATAGCACTGCGGATTTTTCTCGATCGCTCATCGATCGAGGTGTTCGTCGACGACGGTGCCTACACCATGACCAGCCGGATTTATCCACGGCCCGACAGCCTCGGGATAAGTGCTTTTGCCGTCAACGGAACAGGGGTGTTTGGCGATCTCGAGGCCTGGGAACTGACCGACCTTAAAATCTGACCTCATCCGGGATGAGCCCATTGGCACTGCCCGCCAATGGGCTCACAGGTGCTTGCTACGTCGGCAACGCTCTGAGCAGTAACGCACCTCATCCCAACAGCGAGCCCACTTTTTTCGCCATGTGAAAGGCAGGCCACAGGTCACGCAGGTTTTGACGGGCAACTCGCTCTTTTTCAAAGTGACTCGCCTTTATCCAGTGTGGCGAGCAACAACTGGCCTCGCTGCCACAGCGCCTGCTGTTTGGATTCAGGCATCCGGTCAAGGTTTTTATAAATCATGCCCATGCGCTGATTGCCTCGCAAAAGCTCACCGTGACGCATCAGGAAGTGCCAATAGAGCGCGTTGAAAGGGCAGGCGTCATCGGTGGTGCTTTCGCTCACTTTGTAAGCGCAGCCACGGCAATAGTCGGACATGCGCTTGATGTACTGGCCGCTGGCACAGTAAGGCTTGGACCCCAGATAGCCGCCATCGGCGTGCATGACCATGCCCAGCGTGTTGGGCAACTCCACCCAGTCGAAGGCATCCATATAGATGGCCAGGTACCACTCGCATATTTGACTTGGAAGGATGCCGGCGAGGAGAGCGAAATTGCCGGTGACCATTAGCCGCTGGATGTGGTGGGCGTAGGCATGTTCGAGGCTTTGGCCGATGGCTTGGCTCATGCAGTTCATTTTCGTGTCGCCGGTCCAGTAGAACTCTGGAAGCGACCGGGTGTTGCCGAATACATTGCCATCGGCATAGTCGGGCATCTTCAGCCAGTAAACCCCACGCACGTATTCCCGCCAGCCGATGAGTTGGCGAATAAAGCCTTCGGCGGCATTGAGTGCAATGCTGCCCGACCAGTACGCGGACTCCACATCGCTGCATAGCTGACGAACATCCAGCAAGCCAATATTGAGCGCAGCACTGATGCGGGCATGAAACAGAAACGGCTCGTCGCTGGCCATGGCGTCTTGATAGTCGCCGAAGGCTGCCAGGCCCCAGTCCAGGAAGTAGCTCCACAAGGCCTGAGCCTGGGCGTGAGTGACCGGATAGTCGAACGTATCGAGGGTGCCATAGTGGGTGGTGAAGTTTTTTGCCACCAGCTCCAGTACATCCCGGGTAATGGCATCGGGTGAGAAGCGGGCGGGCGAGGGCGGCTTGATGCCTTTGGGCAGCGCCTTGCGGTTTTCTGCATCAAAGTTCCAGGCGCCCCCGACCGGGCTGCCATCGCCGTTGAGTAACAACCCGCTCTTGCGCCGCATCTCCCGATAGAAATACTCCATGCGCAGCTGCTTTTTGGCATTCGCCCAGGCGGAAAACTCAGGGCGCGAGCAGAGAAAGCGAGCATCGCCATGCCACTGGATCCCCGCGCCACACGCCTTGAGTGAATGCTCCAGACGCCAGTCGCCGCACTCCGTCATATGGATTTCATCAGGCTGCAGGAGTGCTTCCCAGCGCCGTAATTCACCTGGCACCGATCCGCTGTTGTCCGGGTCATCGAGCTTGACGTACTGCACCCGGATTCCACGCTGTTGCAGCGCCTCGGCGAAGTGGCGCATGGCACTGAACACCAGAACGATTTTTTGCGGGTGATGGGGGACATGGCTGGCTTCCTCCATCACCTCGACCAGCAGCACGGTGTCGTTTTCGGTATCCAGGCCCTGCAATGAACGAAGGTCAAAAGACAATTGGTCGCCCAAGACGAGGCACAGTCGGCGGGTAGCATTCATCGAGCAGATTTCCGTTGAGTAGACACATGTGAAGGCCTGGGGACTTCGGGGCGAAAGGAAGGCAGGCTGCCTTGTACAGTAGAAAATTATTGTACAAGTATTTCGTGTCTGGCAGGCAGGAAAACGCCTGCGATCTTTTCCGGTCAGCGCCCATTCCCGGGGCTTGCGTGCTGGGTCTCAACACACGGTTTTTTTCAAATGTATGTGTGTTGCGGCCGTGTTATAACGCGTGCATCCGTATAAAAACCCTAAGAAAAAACTATGCCCTCGATCTTGTATTCCGTTGATGTCAATTCCTGGTACCTGTTGGTCTCCATGCTGCTGGGTTTATGCGTGGCGGCTTTCGCGGGGAAGATGACCTGGGGTCAAAAAGTCAGGCGTGACGCTGCGTTTGATGATGAATTGAAAGTCGTACTGGGTGGGACGCTGTCCATGTTTGGTTTGCTCATGGGCTTCATTCTTTCGTTTGCAATCAGTGGTCTGAACACCCGGATGACGGCTGAAGAAAATGAAGCCATTGCCATTGGCAACGCCTTCCAGCGTACAACGTTGCTGAGCGAGTCCCAGCAAGAGCAAGCCGAAAAAATGCTGATGGACTACCTGGCTATCCGCATTTCATTCTTTGCCACGGAGGATGACGATCAGCGCGCAGCCATCCGGTTGGACTCCATTAAAATGCAATCGCACATGTGGGCTTTGATCAGCAAGATTGCCAAGGAAAAACCCAGTTCGGTGATTGTCACGGCCCTTAACGCCACGAATGAGTTGTATGTGTCGCAACAAAAGACGATGGCCAGCTGGCGGCCTCAAATACCCGGTGTGGCGTGGGCGCTATTGATCCTGTTTGCCGTCTGTTCCAACTTTTTGATTGGCTACAACGTCAAGGGCAGCCGGGGTGGAAACACCCTGGTCTGTGTGATGCCGATATTTACAGCTTTGGCGTTATTCATGATTGCGGAAATTGACGTTCCGGGCAAAGGCATCATTCAGGTGGTTCCAGATAACTTGAGGGCTCTTATAGTGACTCTGGAACACGGTGGGCTGACTTTATAACCAGCTAAAGCTGCTTGCTTTAGAGGCACTTGATAATAAGTGTTCAAGCGTGGCGTCCCCTTGCCTGTCTTGTGTCTGGCATGGAGGTGCCTACGGAATCCGGGGTAATGCACCATGAATAACGATCACAAACCCGCCAGGCCGATCTTTGACCTGGACATGCTCAGAACGATGGTGATGGTCGCCGATTGCGGCAGTTTCACCACCGCTGCAACCAGACTGCACTCCACCCAATCCACCGTCAGCCAGAAGGTGCGCCGACTGGAGGAACTTGTGGGGCACCAGTTGCTTGATCGAAGCAGCCGGGAAATACGTCCCACTGATGCCGGCATCATCCTGTTGGGGTATGCGCGCCATCTTCTGGCCGTGAGCAATCAGTTGGGCGAGGCGCTTTCGAGCGGAATGAGCGTCACCATACGGCTCGGTGTTCCTGATGATTTCGCCGCAAGCAAAACCATGCCCGTGCTGGCCGCCTTCAATCGCAAGCACCCCAAGGTGAAGCTGGAAATCATCAGTGGATTGAGTTCAGACCTGCTTCGCAGCTATGACCGCGGCGAGCTGGACTTGATCCTGATAAAACAGCGACGCCACAGCCGTGAGGCCAACGCTTGCCGATCAGAAACCATGGAGTGGATTGATAGCGCGACGCGTCCGTGTTTCGACCAGGACCCTATTCCCTTGGTGACATTTCCGTCACGGGGACTCTATCGGGATGACATGATCAGCGCGCTCGAAGCCCTTGGCCGTACGTGGCGCATCTGTTTCACGGGCACCAGCCTTGCCAGTATTCAGGAGGCAGTGGCCAATGGGTTTGGTGTCAGCCTGCTCCCAACCCGGGCAGTCACTCCTGATCACAAGGTGCTGGGTGTCGAGGACGGGTTGAGCCCGATTACCGCATTCGAGATAGCCGTATTCCATCGCCCGAGCATCGACCCGGTGATCAAAGAACTGGCTGATGTGCTCATCCAGATAGTGGATGAAGAGGTGCATTGATCAAGCGTGCCGGGTGAGCGAGGCATCTGGCGCCAGGGCGATGTCTCTCAGTACGCCAATGCCCCTCTCTAATGTACGCAGATGACCCGCTGCCGGCAGTAGCGGTCGAAGCCACTTTATTAAAAATCCGAATACTTGGGATTCCTTTTATTAACTTTCAATAGGGCGCAGTGCCGGTCTAGGATCCGTTGCAAGGACGTGGATGAATCAAGGCCCGCCGGGCCATCCCGTTCTACCTGGGTTATCCAAAACTACAACAACGAGTGCTGCGTATAGACGGGTGGCAGCTACAGGCTGCGGGCGCTTTCGATGCCTGTTCTGGACAGAACGCCAAGGCACTGTCGAGGCACACACCCCCTAGTTCGCTCAGCGCATCAGGGTCCCATATGAATAGCAATCCCAAGATACTGCGTGCCTCCCTCATCTTCATTGCGTGTACGGCGTTTATCGTGTGTGGTGTTCAACCCATTTTCATGGGGTTGCTGACAGATCAGTTGAATCTGTCGCTGGATCAACAGGGCTGGGTGGTTTCAATAGAAATGGTCGGGATGACATTGGGCACCATTATTTGTCCACCGCTGATGAAGCGCTACAGCGCCAGAAACCTGTGCCTCTACACAGGCATGCTTTGCGTTGCGCTCAGTGTCGCCACAGCATGGGCATCAACGAACAATCTGTTGCTGGTGGTGCGACTGCTTGCCGGGACCTGCGCGGGATTGATCTACGCGTATGCCGTATCAACCCTGGGTCGTCTTCCCAATCAGGACCGCTCATTCGGGTTGATGCTGCTTTTGCAAACGCCTGAATATTCGTTTTTCTCCGCAGCACTGCCCATTCTCGCGGTACAAAGCGGAATCGTGACCGCGCTGTGCTCTTTCGGCCTGTGGTACGTCCTGATCTGTGTTGCCAGCCTTGCGCTGCCGCGCAAGGTGGCTGACACCAGCGAGACGCTACAAAGAGTCGCGGCCCAGGATGGTTCGTCACGGGAAGGGCGCAGTGCGCTGATCGGAATGCTGTTCATGCAAATCGCCATTTACTGCGTGTGGGGCTTCATCGATCAACTGGCCCGGGATCAGGGTATTTCCAGTGTCGATATTGGCTGGGCATTTGGCCTTTCGGCTATCGCCGGTTTGCCGGGCGCAGCGCTTCCAAGCCTGCTGGGTGGCCGTGTCAATCGCCGCTTCATGATCGGCCTGGGCTTGCTGTCCGTGTTTGTGTCGATTGCCATGCTCACCTCGTACACGCGCACACCTACTCAACTGTTCGCCGCTCTTTTCTTGCTGCAATTCGGCTGGGTACTCGCGCTGTGTTACTACATGGCATTGATTACCACCAACGATCCCACCGGCAAACTGACGCCTCTGGTCAGTATTACGCTGATGGGGGCTGCAGCCGTGACGCCGGCAGCCATTGCGCTGCTGGTGCAGGGCTCCAACCACCAACTGATCTTTGTGCTCGGCACAGGTGCACTGCTGGTGGCCTTCGCGGTGACTTGCCTGGGCGGGCATGCAAAGGGCATCTGGCGCGAAAGAAGTGCGTGCCATGACTGATCGCGCTTCGGCTTTCATCGCAGCCTGCGCGCCGCGTGCAGGCAAGGTGTCACTGACCGCACTGGTGCTGCTGGTGCTGCTTGGCTTGAATTTGCGGCCCTTCTTGACTTCGGTTGGGCCCGTGCTCGATTTGGTGCGTGGCGACATTGGCCTGGATTTTCGCGCCGCTGCAATGCTGACCACCTTGCCTTTCGTGTTGATGGGGCTGATGGCCTTTATTGGTATAGGTCTGGCCCGTCGCTTTGGGGAAAGGCAGGCGCTGACCGGCGCATTATTGCTGCTGATGCTCGGGTGTGCGTCACGGGCGGTGGTCAAGGACGGCGCGCAGTTGATCGCCTGCGCGGGTATCGCCGGCACCGGCGTGGCAGTGATCCAGGCCTTGGTGCCGGCGATCGCCAAGCGCTGGTTTCCTCAACAGATAGCGATGGCGATGGGGCTTTACTCGGCGGCACTGGTCGGCGGCGGGGCGCTGGGCTCGCTGGCAAGCACGTGGCTCACTGCCTATGGCGGCTGGAGGTTGGGCCTTTCCGTGTGGGCGTTGCCGGCACTTGTCGTGCTCCTGCTCTGGCTGCTTTGCGCGCCGCGCACACCACCGCTGGTTGCAAGCGGACCTGCTCCGGTTTTGAGTAGCTTCTTCAAGAACCGGCGGGCGTGGCAGTTGGCTGCCTACTTTGGACTCACCAACAGCGGCTATTCGAGTCTGGTGGCATGGTTGCCGTCTTTCTACCAGCAGCAGAACATGGGCCTGCAGGCTTCGGGCAACCTGCTCGCCTGGTTGGCGATATTCCAGGCGACGGCGGCATTCGCCATGCCGATGCTGGCACGGCGCAGTGCTGACCGACGCGGGCCCTTATTGCTCACGATAGCGCTGCAGACTGTGGGTTTCGCCGGTTTCGCCCTGGCTCCCAACGCCGCGCCGTGGGTGTGGGTTGCACTGGCCGGGTTTGGCCTCGGCGGGTTTTTCTCGCTCAGCCTGATTGTCGCGCTCGACCATTTGCCCGGCGCCCAAGCGGCTGGCACCTTGGCAGCCTTCGTCCAGGGGGTTGGTTTCTTGCTCGCATCAAGCGCTCCCTGGTTGATCGGCTGGCTGCTTGACTGCGGTGGCAGCTTCATTACGGGGTGGTGGTTACACATTGGGGTTCTCGCCGTGATGGCGGTGCTGACGCTCAACTTCTCTCCAGCGAGCTACCGCCCCAGCATGGGAGAGAGGTGAGCCAGGTTCAACCAGGCATGCCGCGCGTCCGGGTTTTGCGGGCGCTATGTGGTCGAACGCCGCCTCGTTCCACTCGTCATTGCTCCCACTGCTCCAGCAATATGGCGACGAATTTTTCCGCTGCCGGCGACAGTGACGCGCCTCGCCGGTAAACCAGCCCCAACGATCGGTTCACAACCGGATCTACCAGCGGGACGCTCACCAGCGTTGGGTGATCCACTGCCGGCATGGCCAGGCTGGGCATGGCCGACACTCCCAGACCCGCTTCCACCAGGCCAAGCGATGTCGACAGGTGCTGCACCTCATAGAACCACTGCGGACGCCAGCTCAAGCCCGACAGGGCGTGGTCAAGCAGCATCCGGTTGCCGCTCAGGCGACCGACCCCGATAAGACGGTAATTGCTGAGTTCTGCCCAGGACACCGAGCTGCGCTCTGCCAGCTCATGATCGCGTCGGCAAGCCAGGACAAAAGGCTCGTTGACCAACGGCACGAACTCAATGTCCGGGTGCTGGCCGCTCATCATATTGATGCCAAAGTCGGTTTCACCGCGCAGAACAGCTTCCAGCCCTTCGTTCGCACTCAGATCCAGAAGCCGGATGCGGATTTGTGGATAGCGCTCGTTATAAAGGCGTATCACCGAAGGGAGAAAGTAAAAGGCCGCCGTCGGGATGCAGGCCAGCGTGACACGACCGCTCTGGCGCTCTGCCAGCTCCCGGATGTTGAGAATCGAATCGTCGAAGTCATCCAGCAAGCGTCGAGCCTTGGGCAGAAAGTCCCGCCCAACGCTTGTAAGGCTCACTCGTCGAGTCGTGCGGTCAAGAAGCGCTGTACCCAATCCGTCTTCGAGCTTTTTCATCCTGCGGCTTAACGCCGGCTGGGAAAGATGCAACGCATCCGCAGCCTCGTGAAAGCTGCCAAGTTCTGCGATTTTCACGAAAGATCGTATGTCATTCAGCTCATAATTCATCATTTTGATCCAGGCCGAAGAGAAGGGTGCGTTCAAATCATCCTAAATTTATCATTCGTCAAACGCAATAATCCGGCTGATATTTGCATTGGAAACAATTTTAGAAGCCTGCGACTCTTGCTTCCAAGACATCAATCACCCGGATTGATCAACAAGAGTCCGTCCCATGCAAAGAATTCCCTGTGTGCTAATGCGCGGTGGTACCTCCAAGGGCCCGGTATTTCTCGCCTGGGATCTACCGGCTGCCATCGAAGAACGTGACGAGTTGCTGCTCAACCTGATGGGCTCTGGCCACGAACTTGAGATTGACGGTATCGGTGGCGGCAGCCCGCAAACCAGCAAAGTGGCGATCGTAAGCCCGTCGCTTCACGCTGACGCTGACGTCGATTATCTGTTCGTTCAGGTCATGGTCTCCCAGCGTCGGGTCGATACCGCGCCCAATTGCGGCAATATGCTGTGCGCCGTCGGCCCGTTTGCCATCGAGCAGGGGCTGGTGAAAGCGTCCGCCGATGTGACGCGGGTGCGTATTCGCAACCTGAACACCGGGACATTTGTAAACGCCGAGGTACAGACCCCCGGCGGCAAGGTCAGTTATGAAGGCGACACTGCCATCGACGGCGTGCCGGGCACCGCCGCGCCTGTGCAACTGACGTTCCTAGACGCTGCTGGCAGCAAGACCGGCAAACTGTTCCCCACCGGGCACACACAGGATGTGATCGACGGTTTTGCGGTAACGTGCATCGACATGGCGATGCCGATGATGATCGTCGAGGCCAGCCAGTTGGGTAAACAGGGCGATGAAAGTCCCGCTGAACTGGATGCCGACGTTGAGTTTCTGCGCCGACTGGAATCCCTGCGCCTGAAAGCCGGTTTTGCAATGGGCCTGGGCGATGTCAGTGACAAAGTGATTCCCAAGCCGGTGCTCGTGTCACCGGCCAGGTCTGGCGGTACGATTCAGGTGCGCTACTTCATGCCTCACACCTGTCATCGTGCACTGGCAATCACCGGAGCTATTGGCCTGGCGACCGCCTGTGTCACGGAAGGCAGCGTGGTCTCGCAACTGTTGGGTAACGTTGATGAACCCCGTTTGAAACATGTGCGAATTGAACATCCAAGCGGCGGGATAGACGTTGTATTGTCTTACACCGGCGCTCGGGAAGAGACCATTCGCGCCTCGGTCGTGCGCACATCGCGCAGGCTGTTCTCCGGTTTTGTTTACGCTACAGCTTCCCAACGACTCGCCGGATAATTTCCCCCAGGTCATTGCCGCTTTTGCATCAGTACAATTCTAAAAATGGGTGATGCCATGAAAGTTATAAAATCGCTCTACTTCCAGATTCTCTGCGCCGTAGTGTTAGGCGTACTGTTCGGACACTTCTGGTCGCAGCAGGCCATTGCCTTGAAACCCCTGGGTGATGCGTTCATCAAGCTGATCAAGATGATGATCGCTCCTGTGGTGTTCTGCACAATCGTGACCGGTATCGCCGGCATGAGCGACAAGCGCTCGTTGGGACGTTTGTTGAGCAAGACCATGCTGCTGTTCCTGGCCCTGACCGTGATCAGCCTGATCATCGGCCTGGTGTCGGTCTATCTGTTCAAGCCCGGAGCGGGAATGAACATTGACCCGAGCCAGTTGAGCACCCAGGGATTGTCGCAGTACACCGATTCGGCTGCGAAGCTGGGAGTGGTCGAGTTCTTCATGCACATCATCCCGGATACCTTTATCGGTGCTTTCAATAAAGGTGAAGTGCTTCCCGTGTTGTTCATCGCGGTACTGTGCGGCTTTGCGCTTTCGGCAATAGGTGAGCGGGGCAAGCCCGTACTGGTTGTACTGGAGTCCGCATCCCACATGGTGTTCAAGATTTTCTCCTACCTGATGCGGTTTGCCCCGATCGGTGCATTCGGAGCCTTGGCGTTTACCGTAGGCCAGTACGGCATTACATCGCTGGGCTCGCTGGCCAAGCTGATCATGACTCTGTACATCGCCTGTGCCTTCTTTGTCTTTGTCGTGCTGGGCAGCATTTGCCGGGCGAACGGTTTCAGCCTCTGGAAGCTGCTGCGCTATTTTCGTGAAGAGTTTCTGGTGGTACTCGGCACTTCTTCCACCGAGCCGGTCATGCCCAGAATGCTGGAAAAGCTTGAGGCCCTGGGGTGCAAAAAAGGCGTAGTGGGGCTGGTGTTGCCAACAGGGTACTCCTTCAATCTCGACGGCACGGCCATCTACCTGTCGCTGGCTGCCGTCTTCATTGCGCAGGCCTGTAACATCGAGCTGACCCTGACGCAGACGGTGACCATGCTGGCAATCATGCTGCTGTCTTCCAAGGGTGCGGCAGGGGTCACGGGGGCCGGTTTTGTTGCGCTGGCCTCGACCCTGACCGTCATTCATGACATTCCACTGGCCGGTCTTGCCTTGTTGATTGGTATCGATCGATTCATGTCGGAAGCCCGTGCGTTGACCAGCCTGGCCAGCAATGCCGTCGCCACCGTGGTGATGTCCATCTCGGAGAACGCCTGCGATCGCGAAACCCTGATGCGTACATTGGACCGCAAGCCATTGCTTGTTGCGGCCCCGGATGAGTCCTGGGATGGTCCGGCGGTGGTTGAGCGCGTCTGACTATTTAGTGCAGTTCAAAGCCCGATAGCTTCTCGTTAAGTCCTCCCGCCAGACATCGTTGGTTCATGTCGTCCGGCGGGAATGGGGTCGTGCGCCTTTGCGCCGGCCGCACTCATTATAAAAACAAGAGAATTGACCTATGCTCGCATTTCTTGGTTTGGCCATGGTGGTCGTCTTCACCTTCCTGATCATGACCAAACGGCTGTCACCCATTGTGGCGCTTGTTGTCGTGCCGATCGTATTTGCCGTCATTGGCGGTTTTGGCGGCACCACCGGCAAAATGATGCTCGATGGCCTGAAAATGGTGGCGCCTTCAGCTGCGCTCCTGTTGTTTGCCATCCTGTTCTTCGGCTTGATGATTGATGCAGGCTTGTTCGACCCGCTGATCCGCAAAATCCTCAAGCGCGTCAATGGCGATCCGATGAAAATCGCGGTCGGCACTGCACTGCTGTCATTGCTGGTCGCACTCGACGGCGACGGTACAACCACCTACATGATCACCTGCGCTGCGATGTTGCCGCTGTACAAGCGCATTGGCATGAACCCGATGGTTCTGGCGACCATCGCCATGTTGTCCTTGAGCATCATGAGCGGCATGTCTCCTTGGGGCGGACCTGCTACCAGGGCCATCGCGGCCCTGGGCCTGGACGCCGGCGAATACTTCGTGCCGATGCTGCCGACGATGATTGGAGGCGCCATGTGGGTAGTCTTCACGGCCTTCTTGCTGGGTCGTGGCGAGCGCAAGCGCATTGGCAATATCCAATTGCAAAGCGGCGGGGGTAATTGCTACATCAAGGCCATCCTTGAAGACACACCCTACAAGCGCCCCAGGCTGGCCTACATCAACCTGCTGCTGGTGATCGCGGTGATGGTTGCGCTGGTGATGGGGATCATGCACTCGGCGATCCTGTTTCTGATCGGTTTTGTCCTGGCATTGATGATCAACTACCCGCAACTGGATATTCAGAAAGAACGCATCCTTGCCCACTCCGGCAATGCGATGACCGTGGTGTTGCTGGTGTTTGCCGCTGGCATCTTTGCCGGGATCTTCTCGGGCACCAAGATGGTCGATGCTCTGGCTCAAACCCTGGTGGACTGGATTCCGCCGTCCTGGGGGCATCTTTTCCCGCTGGTGGTGGCGATCACCAGCATGCCGCTGACGTTTGTCCTTTCCAACGATGCTTATTACTTCGGGGTGGTGCCGATCCTGGCCAATGCGGCGGCGGCCTATGGCATAGACCCCCTTGAAATCGCCCGGGCATCGGTCCTCGGCCAGCCCGTGCACCTCATGAGCCCGCTTGTGGCTTCGACGTTGCTGCTGGTGGGCATGGTTGACCGTGATATCGGCGACTTCCAGAAAGCCACCGTCAAATGGGCGGTGCTCACCTCCCTTGTGATTACGGCACTGGCCTTGCTGACCGGGGCGATAAGCCTCTTCTCCTGATACACCCAGACATCCTGCTTTTTATCGACGCGCCTCGACGGTGAGGCGTGCGCAGCCCTGCACCCCAAATAACAACAATGAGAAGTTTGCCATGACCTGCTTACATACCCGTTGGACGTTGCTTTCTGTTCTAGGACTGCTACCCCTGGCGAGCGCCAGCGCAGACGGATTTGTCGATGACAGCAAGCTCAAGCTGCAATTGCGCAACGTGTACTTCAACGAAAACTTTCGCGACGAGCATGGCATGAGTGCGAAATCAGCAAGAACGGCGAAGAGCGAACGAACCGAGTGGGCCCAGGGATTTCTGCTCGATTACCAATCGGGATTTACCCCTGGAACCCTGGGCTTCGGTATTGATGCGCTGGGCCTGCTGGGGGTCAAGCTCGACTCGGGTCGCGGTCGCAGCGGCACAGGACTGCTGCCTGTGCATGACGATGGTCGGGCCGCAGACGAGTTTTCAAGCGCCGGGATAACGGCCAAAGCCAGGCTCGCCAGGACCACCCTGAAGTACGGAACCCTGCTCCCCAAAACACCGGTGCTGATCTACAACGATGCGCGTCTTTTGCCCCAGACCTACAAGGGCGGCCAGATCATCAGCAGTGATATCGAGAACCTGACACTGACAGGGGGGTATCTGGAACGTTTCAAGTTGCGAGACTCCACTGACAGCATTGCACTGGTGCCCGACGGTTACGGAGGCGATAAATCGGGGGATTTCAGCTACGCCGGTGCCGAATACAAAGCAGGCAAAACCATCCGCCTCAGCTATTTCTACGGGGAGCTTGAGAACTTCTACCGGCAAAATTTTGCCGGAATCCAGCACGATCTGCCCATCGGCGCAGGGGTACTCACCAGTGACCTGCGTTACTTCAACAGTGCCGATACGGGGGCGGCCCATGGGGGCAAGATCGATAACGATATGCTCAGCGGCCAACTGACCTACGCAATTGCGGGCCATTCCTTTGGTGGCGGCTACCAGACACTCAGTGGCGATGCCGGGCTGCCCTACATCAGCGGCGCAACCGTGTACTCCTTCAGTAACGCGGGTATCGGCAAATTCATTGAGGAAGACGAGAAGACCTGGATGCTGAACTATGGCTACAACTTCGCCGCCGTGGGTGTACCAGGGCTGACATTCGCCACCCGCTACCTGAGCGGTAACGACGGCAAATCCAGCAGTACAGTCAAGGAATGGGAGCGCGATGCCGAACTGGCCTATGTGGTGCAGCAAGGTTCACTCAAGGGGGTGGGGGTCAAGCTGCGCAACTACGTCTATCGTTCGGACTTCTCGCGAGGACGTGACAGTAACCGGGTCTACCTGACTTACGATATCGCGCTCTGGTAGTGCCTGTTATATGTCAGTTATGTCGCGATGAATCGTGGGATATAACCCAAAGTGAGGTTGTTATTCCATCAAACCAGTTCAAATGAGATTTATAGTACGTTCTAATCTATTCATATAACTTTGAAATGATTGGAGTTTTTGTCCTTGAAAACATCGGCGCTCTTACCTTTCGGCCTCGCTTTGCTCGCGACCTGTGCAACGGCTTTTGCGGGCCCCACCCTGGATCGCGTAACCCAAAAAGGGGAGATGACGGGCGTGCTGATGGAGAGCTATCCGCCATT